>NZ_CP108996.1:3073602-3380962 GCF_036226565.1 Kribbella sp. NBC_00709 | reverse complement strand
CGCGCGTCGTACCGGCGTCTCGCACGGCGCACCGCGGCGCTACTTCCCCACCCACAACGCGCTCCTGGCCGCGATCGCGGCCACCGGCCTGACGGACCTGGCGGCCCGTCTCGAGCCCGCCGACGGAGCATCGCCCGAGGACCAACTGGTCGACGCCGCCCGCTGCTACCTGGAGTTCGCCGCCGAGCGGCCTGGCATGTTCGACCTCATCTTCCGCCACGACCTGCTCGCCGGTGCCGGCGGCAACCTCCGCGCGACCTCACTCCCCCTGTTCCGGACCTTCGTCGACCTCGTCGCCCGGGTTCACCCCACCGACGCCGAGCTCCGCGCCATCGCCCTGTGGACAAATCTGCACGGCCTGGCCGTACTGCGCACCACCAACGCCCTCGAGCTCCTCGGCACCACCGACCTCGACCCGATGATCAGGTACGTCGTCCGCGCGCATCTGGGCTGATCGCCTACCGAACGTCGCCGGTTGCGTGCAATACGTCGTGATTCGCGGCGAGTTCGGCAAATCATTTCGAGAACTAGCGAAAAAACCTCATGAATGCTGTAACGGCGGGCACACTGCGCCGATAAACCGGACGAGTGACCCAGTGGGGGGACTACGTGGGAAGCTCCGGTGTTTCTTCGGGACCACCGCATGTGGAGGGGGCCTCGCAGGTGCTCACCCGGGGCGGGGTGAGCACCTGTTCGAGGGTCTGGGCCGTGTTTCAGCCCTTGATTCCCACGTTCGCCATTCCTTCGACGAAGCGTTTCTGCGCGAACACGAACAGCACGATCATCGGCAGCGTCGCGAGCGCCGTACCGGCCATCAGATAGGGCCACTGGATCTCGGCCGGGTTCTGGGAGAAGATCGCCAGCCCGAGCTGCAGCGGACGCATCTCGTCCGACGTCGTGATCATCAGCGGCCAGAGGAACCCGTTCCAGGCAGCCTCGATCTGGAACACCGCGATCGTGATCAGGGCCGGCTTGATCAGCGGCGTCATGATCCGCCAGAAGATGCCGAACTCGCCGAGCCCGTCCACCCGGGCCGCCTGCGCCAGCTCGTCCGGCAGCGAGACGTAGAACTGCCGGGCCAGGAACGTGAACAGCGGCGCCGCGCCGAGCGGGATGATCAGGCCCCACCACGAGTTCAGCCAGCCGATGCCGCCGTGGCCGAGGATGTTGTTGCCGCCGAACAGCGGGATCGACTTCACGATCATGAACAACGGCACCAGGATGATCTGGAACGGCACCAGCAGCAGCACGATGAAGTAGTTCAGGAGCATCTTGCCACCGCGGAGCGGCAGCTTCGCCAGCGCGTACCCGGCCGTCGTACACACCGCGAGCGTGAACGCGGTCTCACCGATCGCGATCAGCGCGCTGTTGCGGAAGTACCGCAGGAACGGCGCGGTCTGCATCGCCTCGGTGAAGTTGCGCCAGCGCAGTTCCCCGGGCAGCCAGGAGAACTTCAGGATCTCCAGGTCGCTCTTGAACGCGGTCAGCACCATCCACAGGAACGGTGTGATCATCAGCAGCGCGCCGACCGTCAGGACGACGTACAGCAGGATCCGGCCGGGCCGGATCGACGACGGCTTGGCCGACGGCGCGGAGGCGACCCCCGGCAGCGTTGCGCTAGTCATTGGCATCCGCCTTCTGGAGCAGGCGTCCGGCGCCGATGAAGAGCGCGATCACGATCATCATGATCACGGTCTCGGCGGACGCGTAGCCGAGTTTCAGGTCCTGGAACGCGTTCTGGTAGATGTCCAGCACCAGCACGCGGGTGTCACTGCCGGGCCCGCCGCGCGTCATCACGTACACCAGGTCGAACACCTGGAAGGTGCCGACGATCGACGTGATCAGCACGAAGAACTGCACCGGTCCGAGCGCCGGCCAGGTGACGTTGACGAACCGCTGCCAGCGGTTCGCGCCGTCCAGATCGGCGGACTCGAGCAGGTCGCGGGAAACACCCTGCAGCGCGGCCAGGTAGATGATGATCTTGGTCCCGAGGCCCTGCCAGATACCGACCACCATCAGCGACGGCAGCGCGGTCGCCGGGTCGGCCAGCCAGCGGTTCGGCGCGAACCCGAACAGGCTCAGGAACCCGTTCGCCAGGCCGGAGCCCGGGTTGTAGATCCACAGCCAGATCGTCGCGATCGCCACGGTCGCGGTCACCGTCGGGACGTAGAAGGCGGTCCGGAAGAAGCCGAGGCCCTTGATCTTCTGGTTCAGCCCGATCGCGATCGCCAGCGAGACCGCCATCGAGATCGGGATCACCACGATCGCGTAGAGCACGGTGTGCCACAGCGACGCCTGGAAGTCGACGTCGCGGAACAGGTCGGCGTAGTTCCCGAACCCGACCCACGACCAGGTGTCGCCGAAGCTGTAGTCGGTGAGGCTCAGGACGAGCACGGCGACCACCGGGATGACGATGAAGATCGCCGAGTGCAGCAGCGCCGGCGCCAGCAGGGCCCAGCCGGCCCGGACCTGACCGCGGAGCAACGTGCCGCTGTCCTTGCTCGGGCCGACCTTGCGCGCAGTGTCCAGTGCTGGACGTTCAAGAGTTGTGCTCATCGTGACTGTCCTGCCAGGTTGTGCAGCACTTTGGCGGGATCCTTCTGTCCGAGGACCGCCTGGGTGAGCTGGATGTCGAAGTTGCCGCGCATCTCGAGCCAGTTGGACGGCACCTCGTTCTCGTTGGCGGCGTACACCAGGCCCTCCGCAACGAACTTGCTCAACGGGTTCGACTTCGCCTGCGGCGAGTTGGCGGCGTCCTTGTAGGCCGGCACCTTCTTGTTCAGCTTGGCGAGCGCGTCCAACGTGGCCGGCTTGGTGAGCGACTGGATGAACGACCAGGCCGCGTCCTTGTGCCGGCTGCGCGACCCGATCGAGGCCAGGTCGCCACCGACGTACTCGATCTGCTTGCCGCTGTCGAAGCGGAAGAACTTCAGGTCGTCACAGTTCTTCTGGCCGATGCCCTTGTCGGAGCAGTCGACCGCACCACCGACGATGCCCATCGCGGCCTCGCCGGAGTACACCAGCGGTTGCTGGGCCGCGTTCGTCTGGCCGTACGGCTGGACGTTGTTGATCATCGACTTGATCCACAACAGCGTGTCCAGGCCGGCCTTGTTGTCGAAGTTCGGTTCGCCGCCGACGTACAGCGGCGTACCGGTCGAGGCCAGGAACGTGGTGAACGACTGCCGGAAGCCGGTCGCGGAGGCGAGGTCGAAGCCGCTGCGGGTGATGTTCCCGTTCTTGTCCCGCTTGGTCAGCTTCTCGGCCGCGACCTTGATCTCGGCCAGCGACGTCGGCGGCTTGTCCGGGTCCAGGCCGGCCTCGCGAAACGCGCTCTTGCGCAGCGCCACGGCCCGGGTGTCGGCGACCAGCGGGTACGCGTAGATCTTCTTGTCGTAGGTCACCGCCGGAGTCAGCGCCGGGGTGCTGTTCTCCTTGATGAAGTCCGGGGTCACGCCGTACTTGGCGAGGTCCTCGAAGATGTTCTTCGACGCGAACGGCTGGACCCAGCCGACGCCGGTGACCATCACGTCGTACGGGATGCCCGCCGCGATCGAGGTCGAGAGTTTCTCGTTGAGGTTGTTGTACGTCGCGAAGTCCGGCTCGACCTTCATCTTCGGATAGGTCTTGTGGAAGTCGTCGACGACCTTCTGGAACTCGTCCCGGCCCTTGGTACTGGGCGGGAACGACGGGATGAGCACCCGCAACGTGCCGGTCGCCTCGGCCGGCGGGATGCCGTCCGTGTTCTTGTCGATCACCCCGTTGCCACAACTGCTGACCACAATGCTGAGCGCAGCCGCCAGCAAGGTCAGTCCCACACCTCGTCTCACAGGAGAACTCCTTCGCTGCCTGTTTCAGCCGGGGGCCCGCGACCCCTCAAGTGCAGCGAAAGTATGGGAAAGGGCTTTCCTCGTCAATACCTCAGCGCTCGAATGATCACATTCGATCACGACCGGAACCCGACCGATCACAGTTCCAGCGGCGGCCGTCAGCGCTGGGTCTCCGGCCGGCGGACCGTCAGCGCTGAGTTTCCGGGCCTTGCCGCTCGGCAGCCGGGGCGTTCGATCCGGTACCGCGGGCTCCTTGCCGATCGGGGCTCAACCGACTGGCCGACGCCAACGGCGGCCCGGACAGCCCGGCCCGCGCCGCCGCCGCAATATCCGGCGGCAACTCCGGAGCAGAAGCTGGACTCGCCCCGGCATGAGCCCGAGCCGCTGGAGAGGCCCCGGCAGGCGCGGCCCCTTCAGACCCCGGAGACGCCGTCCCAGCCTCGGCAGCCGCCCCGGCCTCAGCCGACCGGGCAGCCGGTGCCGACGACTGCGTCGGAGGCTGGGCGCCGTCGCCGCGTTCGGACTGTGTGGCCTGCCGTTGCTCGGGTCCCACACCCCGCTGGACCTGCCTGCTCGGCGCCGGCATCTGCCACTGCTTCTTCAGCCGGCTGATCGCCTTGTAGCCCTCGCCGGCAGCCTTCGCGCCAACCGTGCGAATCTCGTCCGGATCGGCGCCCTCGGGAAGTCTTTCCACCTCGCCGAACGGGCGCCCCATCGCCTGCGCGATCTGCGCGACCGCCTGCTCACGCTGATCCGGCGGCATCAGCCCACGCAGGTCGCTGTTGTCGTACATCGCCTCCGCCGCGGCCTTGAACTTCTGGTCGGGCGGTACGACGGCCAGCCGACCGATCAGATCGTCGCGCTGCACTCCGGACCGCCGCTCGATCGCGTCGGCGAAGCCCTCGACCGCAGGCGTGAACTCCTTGTAGACCTTCGGGCTGTGGACGTTCTTGATCCCCGGCGCGATCTGATCGATGCCGAGTTCGTCGATGTACTCGTTCAGCTTCTGATGCGAGTAGAGCTCGGTGATCCCCTCCTCCAGCGGACGAACGCCCGGCCCGCTCTGGAAGGCCGCCTGCGCCTGCGAGTACTCCCGGCCCTCCGAAGCCAGCAGATGAACGTTCTCGTGCAGGACGACGCGCAGCGCGTCACGGTAACCACGGAGGTCAGCGGGATCCTGGTTGTGCACCCGCGCATTGCGGAACATCTCCTGGAGCCGCTCGTCCACATGGCGCGGGTTGTACGAGATCGAGTGGTCCCAGTTCGCCGTACCACCGATCTTGCTCGCGGAGGGGATGCGCGGCCCGTACCGGTTGTTCCAGGAAGAGTGATGAGCGCCCGAGACCTGCACGGCAGCGTTCGCCTGCTCGCGCAGCAGCTCCCGGAGAGTGGTGACCTTCATCGCATGAGCCGCAAAGCACCTATCAGCATCACGAGCGTGTGCTCCAGGGCGCCGACCGCCTGTTCCTCCTCCGGCGTGGCGACCTCGAGACGCTCCAGGGCCTGGACACCCTCCTCTGCACGGGCCAGGCGCTCGTCCGTGGTGCCGTCGTCCCGGACAGCCTCGGCGTATGCCCTGCGGGCCTGCAGGATGACCTCGGTCGGTGGCTCCTCGGGCTCGCGCTTGCCCTTGTCGATGGAGTCCTCGAGCGCGACGATGTCCCAGCCGGCTTCCTCGCGGTCGTCCTCGTCCTCGATGCCGGTCGCGAGCTGCTTGAGGCGCTCGATCGCCGCGGGCAGGCCGGAACGATCACCTCTGAGCAGGTGAAGGATCTGCTGGTACTCAGCCTCGAACTCGGCGTACTCCATCGCTTTCTCCCCGTGTTCCGGTGCAGACCTCTGAATTTACCTGTTTGCGTAGGCGGTTGCCGGGGATTCGAGCGCGCCGCAGGACGTGCGGATGTTGAGGGTGGGGAGCAGGCTGAGGTGCTGGACCGGGGTCGTCGGCGTCTGGAGTTTGCGGAGCAGCAGGTCGCAGGCGGTTTCGCCGAGGGCACGGCGGGCCGGGGAGATCGCGGTCAGGGGTACGACGGCCAAGGACGCGGTGACGTCGTTGTACGCGATGACGGCGAGGTCCTCGGGAACGCGCAGGCCGAGCTCCATCGCGCGCTCCACCAGGCGGGCGCCGTGCTCGTCGGAGTGGATCAGCACGGCGCGGCTGCCGAACGACTCGCACTCGGCCAGGAACGCGTCGACCTGGGCCACCGCGCCGGGGTCGTCGCCGCGCATCGGGAGGTCGACGGGCGAGAGGAAGACCTCCACGCCGAGCGCCTTCGCGGCCGTCTCGATACCCCGGCGGAGCCAGTACGCCGTCACCGTGGCCTGCAGGTTGATGGCGATCCGGCGATGGCCGAGTGCGACGAAGTGGCGCAGCGCCAGCATCGCGCCGTACGCGTGATCGGTGCGGACGTGGTCGTACTCGCGGGCCACGTGCGGGAACCCGAACGCCCGCTCCATCAGCACCAGCGGTACGTCGATGTCGTCCAGCCTGGTGTCGAGCCGGTCCGCGTCGCCGTCGCCGAGCGCGGTGCTGATCAGCAGCCCGGCGACGCCGATCCCGAGCACCTTGTCGATCCGCTCGCGCTCCATCGTCGGGTCGTACCCGGAGACGCCGAGGACCAGGCGCGCGCCGTACCGGTCGGCCATCGCCTCGGCGCCGCGGATCACGTCGGAGTAGTACGACGCGGCGCTCGGGACGATGATGCCGATCGTCAGCTGACTCCCGCGGGTGCCCTGGTCGGCCGTCCCGGTGCCGATCGCGCCGCCGTGCACCCGACGGAGCAGGCCGGCCGAGTCCAGTTCGGCCAGGTCCCGGCGTACTGTGATCGCGGAGACGCCCAGCTCGGCCACCAGATCGGCCACCCGGAGCCGGCCGTGCCGCCGCAGGCTCCGCAGGATCAGCTCGTGGCGCTCCTGTGCAAGCATGCGGTCCCCTGATCTTCGCGTGATTGTTCGTGATCATACGATCAAGGCACGCCCGGACGGAACGAGGAGGCGATCGGTGGCTGTCCCCCCTGCTGACAGAGGCACCGGCCGGACCAGCACGGTGCTGACGAAGCTGGCCGTCGTCGGTGACCTGCTGATGCTGCAATTGGTGTTCCTGGTGATCAGCCTGGGCATCATCACGCTGTTCCCGGCTGCCTTCGCGCTGCAGCGGGTGCTGCCGGAGGCGATCAGCCAGGACAAGCCGAAGCTGCTGCGGCGGTTCTTCGGGGAGTTCCGCTGGGCGATGAAGCACTTCTGGCTGTCCGGGTTCGGTCTGTATGCCGGTGGCGTGCTGCTGGCGTTCGGCATCTCGTTCTGGGCGTACGCCGGCGGTGCGGCGCGCGTCTTCGCACTAGTAGTGCTGATTCCGCTCACCGGGATGATCCTGGGGCTCTACCTGAGCGGTCTGGCCGTTCTGCCGGAGGCGGCCGCGGACGCGACCATGAAGACTGTGTTCCGGTCCGCCAACCTGTTTCTGCTGCGCCGGCCGATGCCGGTGGCCGGCGGGGTCGTAGTACTGCTCACCTGGTTCGCTCTGGCGTCGCAGGTGCCCACGCTGCTCGTCGTCGGGTCCGGATTGGTCCCGGCGCTCACGGCGTACATGCTGTCTCGGACGCGTCGCGAAAAAACTTCTGGAGACGTGTCAATCTGAGCTCCTCCAGTTCGACGTATGGGTGTAAGGCCCAACAACGACGAACTGCAAGGAGACCCCGAGATGTACGCGACGACCGACACCCAGGCGACTTCGCCGGCCGCGCCGGGCGGCCGCTCGCGCTGGCTGGCTCTGTACACCCTCTGCGCGGGCATGTTGATGATCGTGCTCGACGTGACCGTGGTGAACGTGGCCCTGCCGGCCATCCAGGACGACCTCGGCTTCTCCAGCTCCTCGCTGGCGTGGGTCGTGAACGCCTACCTGATCGCCTTCGGCGGGCTGCTCCTGCTGGCCGGCCGGATCGGCGACCTCCTCGGCCGGCGGAACGTCTTCACCGCCGGACTGATCGTTTTCACCGCCGCCTCCGTACTGTGCGGGCTGGCGCAGACCCAGGAGATGCTCGTCATCGCCCGGTTCATCCAGGGCGTCGGCGGCGCACTGACCTCCGCAGTGATCCTCGGCATGATCGTGACGCTGTTCCCCGAGCCGCGGGAGCAGGCCAAGGCGATCGGCGTGTACGCGTTCGTCGCGTCCGCCGGCGGGTCGATCGGTCTGCTGGCCGGTGGCGTCCTGACGCAGGCGATCAGCTGGCACTGGATCTTCTTCGTGAACCTGCCGCTCGGCGTACTGACCGCCGTATTCGCGGTGAAGCTGATCGAGAAGGACAAGGGCCTGGGGATCGGCAAGGGCACCGACGTACCGGGTGCGGTGCTGATCACCGCGGCGCTGATGGTCGGAGTGTTCACCATCGTCAAGCCGGCTGCTGAGCTGGGTTGGACCGCTCCGCGGACGCTGGCGCTTGCTGTGGCGACCCTAATACTGCTGGCCGGCTTCATCGCTCGTGAGGCGACCGCGGCCAACCCGCTGGTGCCGCTGCGGATCTTCCGCTCCAGGACGCTGACCGGTGCGAACCTGATCCAGGCGCTGTCCAGCTCCGGGATGTTCGGCATCTTCTTCCTCGGGTCGCTGTACCTGCAGCGGGTGCTCGGGTACGACGCTCTGCAGATCGGACTGGCGTTCCTGCCGACCACTGTGGTGATGGGGCTGCTGTCGGTGAAGTACTCCGAGAAGCTGGTCATGCGGTTCGGTCCGCGCCGCCCGCTGATCGCCGGACTGTCGCTGATCGTGGTCGGACTGGCCCTCTTCACCCAGGCGCCGGTCGGCGGCAACTACTTCGTCCACGTCCTGCCGGTGCTGGTACTGCTCGGCCTGGGCGGCGGCATCTGCTTCCCCGCTCTGATGGGCCTGTCGATGTCGGACGTGAAGCCCGAGGACGCCGGCCTGGCGTCCGGCCTGATCGGCACCATGGGCGAGGTAGGCGCCGCCCTGGGCCTGGCCATCCTGGCCACGCTCTCCGCGACCCGCACCGCCACCAGCACCAAGCCGGCCCTGGAGGCCTTGACCTCCGGCTACCACTTCTCCTTCGGAGTAGCCGCCGCCATCGTCGCCGCCTCAGTAGCCATCGCCATCACCGTGATGCGCCAGCCCAAGCCGCAGGCCGAGGCCGACCAGTCCCCCGAGCCCATCCTGTGCGAAGCCGCCTGACCCGCAACACGACGAACTCCCCGCGACCAACCCCGGTCGCGGGGAGTTCGTCGTTCCGGGTCAGTGGCAGAAAGAGACCTCTGGGTAGTGGGCGGAGGGCTTTGTCAGCAGGGGTTGCTGGTGGCCGCGGAGGGTTTGGTTGAAGAAGGCTTCGAGGTAGGCGCGGGTGATGGACTGGGTGCGGGTGCCGGTGGTGGTTGCGCCGATTTCGAGGTTGTACTGGTCCGCGAAAAGGCCGACGTTGGTGAACGACGCATGCACCGTGCCGGCTACCTCGAGCCAGCGCTTCCAGCCGGTCAGCTGCGGCCAATCCTTGTCCCAGGACGGGACCGGTAGGCAGGCGGAGCCGCCGCGTGCGTGGCTGACGAACAGGACCGGCCGGGACAGACCGGATGCAGGGATCGGGTTGGTGGTCACACCGTCGAGGTTCGCTCCGGCGCGGATGCGCGGGTCGGCCATCATGGCGGGGATGGCGCTCGCTCCACCGGCGGAGTGGCCGGCCATACCGATCCTGGACGGGTCGATCAGGTCGGAGCCGCGCCATACCGGCCGCCGACCGGTCAGTTGGTCCAGCACGAACGACACATCGGTCGCCCGGGTGCTGCCCACCTTCGCCCAGAACGCGTCGTCATGGGTCAGGTCGCAGGTCGCGCACCTGGTGAAGTGCCCGTCGGGGAAGCTCGTGCCGGAGTCCTCGTACGTGTCGCCGACCAGCGCCACGACGTACCCATGACTCGCCAGATCCTCAGCCAGTGCGGTCAGCGTGCCACGGGGATTGCTGTAGCCCGGCGACAGCACAACCAGCGGAAGACTGTGCCGACGTCCTACTGGCCGCGCGTTCTGGACGGAGTTGGTCCGCGTACGGGCCAGAGTCTCCGGCGGCAAGCCGGTACCGCTGCCGTCGAGCAGGGCGGCCGACTCCTCCGGCGTCATGTACTGCGCCTTCGGCCCGCGGGTCGAGGCTGACGGGTAGTACAGCGACACCATCAGCTCGCGATAGGGCACCGACGCCACCCACGGGTCAGGACGCGACGTGTCCTTCAGGTACAGCGCCGTACTGCCGACTGCTGCCGAGCCCGTCGGTCGGGGCAGATAGGGCGCCGGAGTCGTGTCTGTCGCGGCGGACGCGACCGAGGTGGTGGACAAGACCATGGCCAAGGCAGCAAGCACCGCAGAACCGCGCATCAGTTCTCCTCAGATTTCTATTTAACTAACTAACTAGCACTATAGCTAAATCCAGTCACGGGCCGCCGCACAGGTTTGTCCACAGGCTAGGGATCGAGTTTCGGCGTCAGGGCGGAATGGGGAAGGATGTGAGTCCGACGGGGCGGCAGAACGCTCGTCGGGTTTGCCGGTAGAGGGGAAGCGGACAGTGGTGGTGCAGTCGGTCGAGCAGCGGATCGCCGAGGAGCTCGAGGTCGGTGAGAACCAGGTCCGGGCAGCGGTGGCGCTGCTGGACGAGGGGTCGACGGTCCCGTTCATCGCGCGGTACCGCAAAGAGGTCACCGGGATGCTGGACGACGCGCAACTGCGCACGCTGGAGGAGCGGCTGCGGTATCTGCGTGAGCTCGAGGAGCGCCGGCAGACCGTGCTCGAGTCGATCGAGAGCCAGGGCAAGCTCGACGACGCCCTGAAGGCCTCGATCATGGCGGCGGACACCAAGTCCCGCCTCGAGGACATCTACCTTCCGTTCAAGCCGAAACGCCGGACCAAGGCGATGATCGCCCGGGAGAACGGTCTGGAGCCGCTCGCCGACGGCCTGATGGCCGACCCGGACGTCGAGCCGTTCGCCGCGGCCGCGGTGTTCGTGAACGCCGAGGTGCCGGACCCGCAGGCCGCCCTCGACGGCGCCCGCGCGATCCTCGTCGAGCGGTTCGCCGAGGACGCCGACCTGATCGGCGAGCTGCGCGAGCGACTCTGGGACCAGGGCCGGCTGGCGTCCGCTGTGCGGGAGGGCAAGGAGACCGACGGCGCGAAGTTCTCGGACTACTTCGACTTCGACGAGCCGTTCACGAAGATGCCGTCGCACCGGATCCTCGCGCTGTTCCGCGGCGAGAAGGAGGACGTGCTGACGGTCTCCGTCGAGCCGCTGCCCGCGGGCGTGGAGGTCGACGGACCGACGGAGTACGAGACGACCATCGCGCGCAAGGTCGGTATCGAGAACCAGGGCCGTCCGGCCGACAAGTGGCTGGTCGAGACGGTCCGCTGGGCCTGGCGGACGAAGATCCTGGTGCACCTCGGCATCGACCTGCGGATGCGGCTGCGGCAGGTCGCCGAGGACGAGGCGATCCGGGTGTTCGCGGCCAACCTGCGCGACCTGCTGCTGGCCGCCCCGGCCGGCACCCGCGCGACGATGGGCCTCGACCCGGGCTTCCGGACCGGCGTGAAGGTCGCGGTCGTCGACGCCACCGGCAAGGTGGTCAACACCGGCGTCATCTACCCGCACGTCCCGCAGAACCAGTGGGACAAGTCGATCGCCACCCTGGCCGCGCTGGCCGCCGCGCACGACGTCGAACTGATTGCCATCGGCAACGGTACGGCGTCGCGTGAGACGGACAAACTGGCCGGTGAGCTGATCGCCAAGCACCCCGAGCTCAAGCTCACCAAGGCAGTCGTGTCGGAGGCCGGCGCGTCGGTCTACTCGGCGTCCGCGTTCGCCTCCCAGGAGCTGCCCGGGATGGACGTGTCGCTGCGCGGCGCGGTCTCGATCGCGCGCCGGCTGCAGGACCCGCTGGCCGAGCTGGTGAAGATCGACCCGAAGTCGATCGGCGTCGGCCAGTACCAGCACGACCTCGCCGAGAACGCGCTGTCCCGCTCGCTCGACGCGGTCGTCGAGGACTGCGTGAACGCGGTCGGCGTCGACCTCAACACCGCGTCCGCGCCGCTGCTCACCCGGGTCTCCGGGATCACGCCCGGGCTGGCGGACAACATCGTCCAGCACCGCGACGTCAACGGCCCGTTCAAGTCGCGTACGGCGCTGCGCGAGGTCGCTCGCCTCGGGCCGAAGGCGTTCGAGCAGGCGGCCGGGTTCCTCCGGATCCCCGACGGCGACGACCCGCTCGACACGTCCAGCGTGCACCCGGAGTCCTACCCCGTCGTACGCCGGATCCTCGACGCGACCGGGTCGGACGTGAAGTCGCTGATCGGGTCGGCGGAGCTGAAGCGGCTGAAGGCGGCGGACTTCGTCGACGACATGTTCGGCCTGCCGACCGTCACCGATATCCTGGCCGAGCTGGAGAAGCCGGGGCGCGACCCCCGGCCGGCGTTCAAGACCGCGGTGTTCGCCGAAGGTGTGGACAAGATCGCCGACCTCAAGCCGGGGATGCAGCTGGAGGGACAGGTCACCAACGTGGCCGCGTTCGGCGCGTTCATCGACATCGGCGTGCACCAGGACGGGCTGGCTCACGTGTCGGCGCTGTCGAAGACCTTCGTGAAGGACCCGCGCGAGGTGGTCAAGTCCGGCGACATCGTCAAGGTCAAGGTGCTCGAGGTCGACATCCCGCGCCAGCGCATCTCCCTCACCCTGCGCCTGGACGACGAGCCGGGTGCCGGATCGGGTCGCCCCGGCGACCGCGGTTCCCGCCCGGCCGGCAACCAGGGCGGACGCGGACAAGGCCGTGGCCAGGGCGGGCAGGGCCAGGGCGGGCAGGGCGGCCGGGCGCAGGGCGGTCAAGGTCGCGGCGGCTCGGGCGATCAGGGTCGTGGCTCCGGCGGGTCAGGCGGTCAGGGCGGGCGTGGTGGCCAAGGTGGTCGCGGCGGCCAGGGCGGCGGGCGCGGCGGCAACCGCGGTTCGGGCGGTCAGGGCGGCCAGGGTGGTCAAGGCCGTGGCGGCAAGCAGTCCGAGACCCCGATGGACGAGACTTCGCTCGCCGACGCGTTCCGTAAGGCGGGTTTCACGGTCCGCTGATGTCGAGGGGTGGCGACCGGCTCCGACGTACCGGGTGAATCCGACTAGGAGGAGCCTGATGCGCGACCTGATCGTCACCCAGAACATCACCGTCGACGGCGTGATCGAGGCGGGTGACTGGTTCGGACCCGCCGACGGTGGGCCGGAGGTGCTCCACGCGCTGCGCGAGCAGATGGCGCGAGCGGACGCGTTCGTCACCGGTCGCGTGACGTTCGAGCAGTTACGCGGCTACTGGCCTGCGCAGACGGACGATCCGACCGGCATCTCGGCGTACCTCAACCAGGTGCAGAAGTACGTCGTGAGCTCGACGCTGCGCGATCCGGAATGGCAACCGACCACGATCCTCCGCGGTCTGGACGAAGTGCGCCGCCTGAAGGAGACCGCCGGTGGCGACATCGTCTGCACCGGCAGCATTGACGTCACCCACCAACTGATCGCCGCCGGCCTTGTCGACGAGTACCGCCTGTTCGTGTACCCGTCGGTCGTCGCCACCGGTCAGCGCCTTTTCCCCGATGGCTCACCGCACGCGCTGACCTTGCGCGACTGCACATCGTTCCCGAGCGGCGTCGCCCTCCTCACATATCGCCGCACAGCCTGACCGTCACTCCGCGAGCTCATAGCCGGCGGCCTCCACTGCGGTGCGGATCGCGGCTCGATCGACAGGTCGATCGCTGACCAACGAAACCGTCCCGGTCGGCAGCTCCACCGTGACCGATTCGACGCCAGGAAGTGTCTCGAGTTCTTCGGTGACGAAGCCGACGCAGTGGTTGCAGGTCATCCCCAGCACTCGGAACGTCGTCATGGTGCGGTCACGTCGCGGGTGGCTTGGGTCGTACGGCGGATTCGGCCGTCCGGGGCGACTTCGCCGAACAGGTAGACCTCGGTGGAGATCTTCCGCCCGCGGCGCAGCTCGGCGTGGATCGTGAATCGCGCCGCCAGCCGGTCCTCGGTGCGGATCGCTTCATGGACGTCGTACGAGCAGGAGACCAGGTTCTTCCGCACCGGGCGGATGTGGTCGATCAGTCGTTGCCGGTCGAGGGTGATGCCGTCGGCGATCTGCAGGACGTCGGGCGTGTAGTAGCGGTCCACGACCGCGGCGGCGTCATCGCCTGCGACGACCTCTCGGGTGAACGAGCCGAAGAAGTCCGCGACGAACTCCTGTGCGCTTAACTTTGACATACCGTCAAAGATAAGCAGTTCGGTTAAACTTGACAAGGTGTCAGAGAACAAGCCGGTACGACGGCGCCGCCGCGCCGACGCCGACCGCAGCCGGACCGCGATCCTCGACGCCGCGGTGGTGCTGCTGGACGAGCAGCCCGACGCGAGCCTGGAGCGCATCGCGGAGGTGGCCCGCGTGACCAGGCAGACCGTGTATGCGCACTTCTCGTCCCGCGAGGTACTGCTGAATGCCGTCCTCGACGAGCTGACCCGCGAGACGCTGGAGGGGATCGATGCCCTCGGCCTCGACGAGGGCCCGGCGCTGGACAAGCTGTTGCGGTTGATCAATCTGAGCTGGCGGATGTTCGAGCAGCACCCGCTGCTCCTGCACGTGCCGCAAACGGCCGACGAACGGCACGACCCGGTGATCGAGCGGTTCGTCAAGTTGATCCGCCGCGGTCAACGCGCCGGCGAGATCACCCGTGAGCTCCCCGTCGACTGGCTGGTCACGGCGCTGATCGCCCTGGGCCACGCGGCAGGCGAGTCGGTGGCCGCAGGCCGGCTGTCCACCAGGACCGCCAGCAAGACGCTCAACGCCACCATCACCCGTCTCCTCAAGCCCTGAAGCTTCGACAGTCTGCGGTCAGGACTGTCATGGTCAGCGGAGGTCGGCCAGGTGTCCGCCGGGATCGCCGAGGTGTACTGCGGTGGCTCGCGGCGCATAGCCGAGGCGCCGGTACACACGGTCCGCGCCGTCATCCCCAGGCGTCAGCCAGGCCAGCGTCGCGCCGCCCAGTTCGAAGGCGTTCAGAGTCGCGTACGCCGTTGCGATCGCCCCGAGGCCCCGCCGTCGATGGCTGTGAATCGTGCCGACCCCAGCCACCTCCGACACTGCGTCCGCAACCGCAGTCCACGCCGCAGTAGCTGCCGGTACGCCGTCGACGTGGATCAGCACCGCACCGCCATCGGACGGATCCGCCTTGTACGCGGAGTCGGCGTTGTCCATCTCGTACGCCTCCGCGGCCACCGCGTTCGCAACGGCCTGCTCCTCCGCGGATGCCACGACCGTCACCGTCGTACCGTCCGGGAGATCGGGAACGATCAGGTCGGCGGGCTCGACCACGAGCAGCGGGAGCCGCCCCACGATCGTCATGCCCTGCGAAGCGAGCGCCTCGGCCAGACCGGGATTCGCCTCGTCGACGAACTCCGCGTGCACCCATCGCCCCTCGGCCGCGAACGCCTGCCGGATCGTCTCGATCGCCCACGGAATCTCATCGGGCTCGAACGGTTGACCGGGCTCGGCCGCGAGTACGCCGGACAGGTACCACGCGTCGTCGTCGTCGAGCATGCCGGCCAACGGCCCGGCGATCACCTGTCGTTTCGACCGCGCCGAACCCGCCAACTGAGCCGCGGCGATCCGCGCACCGATCTCCATGACCCGGACCCTACGACGCCCCGATCGCAGCCCGCGACCGGGTTACGCGATCGCGGCGGGTCACAGCGCGCGGCCAGGTGACGCGAGCTGGAGCAGGTCGAGAAGCCGGCTCAGGTCGGCGGCGCTCGGTGGGCGGCCCAGGAGAGTCGCGAGGGAGTCGAGCGTCGCGATCAGCTCGCGTCGGGTGGCCGCGCGGGACCTGTCGCCGGCGAGCGCGGCCACAACCTCGTCAACGCGACCGGATCCGGACACCAACTCGGATCCGACCGACAAAGGCGGAGGCGGCACCTCGTCCCCGATCCGCACCTCGAGCTGCGCCCCCAACGCCGTAGCGAGCCGATCCAGCGCGGCGACGGTCGGATTGCCCCGGCCGTTCTCCAGATTCGCGATGTACGGAACGGACAGACCGGCGTCGACGGCCACCGACGCGATGGTCCGCCCGGCCGCCTTGCGACGGTCGCGAAGTACTTCGCCCAACTCCATGAACACTATCTTCACAGAACACTCTTGCTCATGTCTATTCCTTGAGGATAGATTCCGGCAGCGTGAGAGATTTCCGCAAACTCTGGTTCAGCGGCGCAGTGTCGGGCATCGGGTCCTGGCTGCTGGTCGTGGCGATCCCGTTCTACGTGTTTACGCTGACCGGGTCGACCGTGGCCACGGGACTGACCTTGGCCCTGGAAGCCCTGCCGGCACTGACGATCGGGCCGTGGGCCGGCGTACTCCTCGACCGCTGGGACCTGGCCCGAGCGATGTGGATCGCAGACCTCGCCAGCGCGGCCGCAGTGGGACTGATCCTGTTCGCCGACCGGGATCACGTCTGGCTGATCTACCTCGCGATCCTGCTCGAGAACACCGCGACCACGGTCTTCCGGCCCGCTGCCCGCGCGCTGATCCCAGCAGTCGTCGGGACGGGCAGCGAACTGGCGACCGCCAACTCCATCAATGCCGTCACCGGCAGCGCGATCCGCCTGGCCGCACCACCGCTCGGCGCGCTCCTGCTGGCCGGTCCGGGGATCAAGTTCGTGCTCGTCGTCGACATCGTCAGCTATTTGTTGTCGGCAGCAACAATCGCGACCGTCCGCACCCGCCGTCATGCGACCTCCGGGGTGCCACCACGCCCCCTCGACGGACTGCAAGCCGTCGTCAACCACAGGGCGCTCCGCGGCATCCTCATCGGCCAGACGGTCTTCCTCACTGCCAACGCCGGCCTGACCGCGCTCCTCGTGCCGTACACGGTCGACCGACTGCACGCTCCGGGGTACGCCGTCGGTTACCTGATCTCCGGGCTCGGAGCGGGCTACCTCGTCGGCGCAGCCCTGAGCACGAGGGCCGCCCGACTGCTCGGCACCCGCGAACTGATCACCCTCACCCAATTCATCACGGCCTTGGCGTACTTCGCACTGTTCAACGCCCCCACTGTCCCGCTGGCCGTCGCCGCCGCGGTCCTGATCGGCCTACCCGGAAGCGTTCTGCTGATCACCGTGCAAACCACGATCCAGCGGTCTGCGCCAACGGCCGCCCTCGCGAGCGTCAGCGCACTCTTCTTCGCGGCAGACTCGCTGGCACTGCTGATCGGCGCACTCGGCGCACCGGCGATGACGCTGGTCCTCGACCTGCCGTTGACCCTCAACCTCATCGCAGCACTCGCCGTCTGCGCAGCCACCCTCACGCTGACCGTCGTACCCCGTCACCCCGCGAGCTTCACGCGGCACTGACCCCGTACTGCGGTTGCCGCCAGCAACAACGTCATTCCTGTCCGTGAGCACGTAAGTGCAAAGGGTTAGCAGGACGTCATAGATTTCTATAGTGTTCGAATATCCCGGGCGTCGCCGAATCGTTATCTGCACATTGCTGCAACCATTCTTGACATGCTTTCCGGGACTGCCGGGTACCGTCTGGAGAGGCCGTTGACCTGCGCGTTCGTAGGGTTTCCCTACTCTGCGTTAGGCCTCTGTAAAGGTCCCTTCCAAACTGTTCCGAAGGGGGCCGCCGATGTTGTGTTCTTAACTCAGCGCCGGACAAAGCCGTTCGGGGCCACCACCACACACTGCTGAAGGAACCGCGATGACCGAGACGCTCGAGACCCCCGCAACGCACCGTCGGGTGCGGGTCTGGTTCGGCGCTCACCCGATCGCGGACCACACCACGAGCGTGGAGCAGGCAGGGCAGTACGAGGAAGCCATGCGTCGGCGATTCGCCTCCCTCCGGGTGACGAGCGAGCCGGTGCTGGTGGACACGGCAGGACGATGACCACCCGGCCGACGCTGCTCGGGTATGTACGGGCCGACGCGCTGAGTTGCGCGGAGGAGCTGGCCGCGGCGACTGATTCACTCGCCGCATTCGCCAGCGCCGAGGGATTCACCCTCGGCACCGTCTACACCGAGCGCGACGCGGCCGAGTCTGCTGCCTTCCACGCACTGCTCGACGAGGTCAAGCGGTCCGATGTCCGAGCGATCGTCGTACCGACGATGAACCACCTCGGCGTAGACAGCGGCGCACCGGCCGCGATGCGCCAGCATCTCGAGTTCCACCAGGCGCAGGTCTGGACGGTCGATTCGAGAGTGACAACTCCATAGACAAGCGGAGCTGACGTCTTGACCCCTGCATCGG
This sequence comes from Kribbella sp. NBC_00709, assembly GCF_036226565.1. Lineage (GTDB taxonomy): Bacteria > Actinomycetota > Actinomycetes > Propionibacteriales > Kribbellaceae > Kribbella. The sequence continues at coordinate 3,362,840 of NZ_CP108996.1, read as the reverse complement.
CGTCGGTTCCGCTCTCCACCTCCACAGCTGCACCGGGGATGCCCGGGCGGTAGTGGACCAACAAGGCCCCACCGGCTGCTACCGGTGGGGCCTTGCCCATGGTCAAGCGACGATCGTGTACCCGTACCGCTTCATCACCGCGGCGACCGAGTTGTTGAAGATCCCGGTCACCTCCAGCTTGAAGTGCAGCTGCACCTTCCGGATCACCCGCTGGAAGTGCAGGTGCCACGGCACGCCCGCCGGCGGGATCGTCTCGGCCTTGGTGATCGCGCCGACCCGCGGATGCGCAGCCCAGGCGATCACCCGGGCCCGGTCCGCGCCCCACACGCCGGTCATCGCATCGTGCGTCCGCGCGTACGCCATCGCGGCCAGCGAGATCGTCGAGTCCGGCACCGGCTGCTTCGGCGGGTGTGCCTTCAGGTACAGCTCCCAGGTCATCCCGTAGTACCCGGGCGGGCCGTCGTCCTTGCCCCGGTTCGCCAGTCCGTTGAGCTTGCGGTGGTACTCCGTGACCTGCACCGCCGCGCCGCGGGACAGGTCCTTGTCGCCGACCGCGATCGCGTGCACGTGGTAGGGCCAGTTGCCCTGCGCCGGTGTCCGCAGCCAGGCGGCGAACCCGACCGCGCGCATCGCCTTCACCACCGCGACGCGCTGCGCGGCGCTCTTCGTCCGTACGTCGATGTCGACCGCCCCACCGCCGTCGTGGGTACCGGCCGACGCCTCCACGCCGCCCTTGTTGTACGACCCCTGCAGGATCGCGAACTTCGACCTGTACAGCTGCTCGGCGGCCTCAACCATCGCCACGGTCCGCTTGTTCATGGTGAACCCGCGCCAGGCGATCCTTGCCTCAGGCATCTTTATCCCCGGTCGCCGGGCCGAGGATCAGCTCCGCGTCCTCGGCGGCGCCGAGCGCCTCCAGTTGGTCCAGCTCGTCGTCGGTCAACTCGTCGTCGAACACTTCCGGCATTGCCGTTCCTTCCCCCTGGACGATCGCGCGCCGACCCCCGGCGGGCGAAATCGCCACCCACCGTAGGCGGCTGCCGGGTCAGCAAACCAGCTGTCAAGGTTTGAGGAATGTGAAGTTTTCCGTCCGGTCCGCGTGCCGGGAGGTGTGCGAACCCGCGACCTGGGGTACCTCTAGGTGGTCCCGCGGTTCGGTCAGTGCCATTCGGGCATGGGTGGTGTTCACCGAGCCGCGAGTTCTCCCACTGAGGGGCGGGAGAACGACCGGCCCGGCGGGTGTGTCTCTCCCAGGATGCACCCGCCGGGGCACGGGTCTCAGAGCGCGGACGCGACGAAGAGATACCTGTTCAGGCTGAAGAAGTAGCTCGCGCCGAGACTCCGCAGATCGTCCGCCCAGGCGCGCGCCTCGTCCGCTGTCACACCGGCATGACCGGGCACGAACGTTGACACGATGTCGATCAAACCGGCACTGTACGTGCGCGCGTCGTACCCCGTGTTGAGGATCGGCACCACCTGCTCGTGGGTGAGCGTGAAACCGGACTTGGCCAGTTCGTCGCCCAGCGTCCGCGGCAGATGTGGATCGGCCAGATGCTCCTCGAACGCGGTCAGCACCCGGGCCATTCGCTCGTCGTCCCTCGACCGCCACACCACCGAACCCCAGTCGGTGTCGAGCAGTACGACGCGACCCGCCGGACGCAGCACCCGCCGTACCTCGGTCAGCGCGCCGGCCACGTCGTCGACGTACTCGAAGACCTGGGTCGAGACCACCACGTCGAAGCTCTCCGCGGGATGCGGGATCCGGTCGACCGACGCCAACTCCAGCTCGATCCCGGGACCGTCGGGGACATCGGTCCGGGTCCCCGCGATCGCGAGCATGCTCTCGCTGACGTCGATGCCGCAGATCCGGCCGTCCGGCCCGACCTCACCGGCCATCTCCTCCGCCAGCAGCCCCGGTCCGACACCGACGTCCAGCACGCGGTCCCCCGGCCGCAATGCGAGCGCCGCCCGCACTACCCGTCGCTGCTCGACTACATCCGGCGTCGTGTACACCGACTCGATCTGCCGGGAAACCTCCGGGTCGAACCGCAACCCGTCAACCTCAACCTCTCCGCCCATGTCCCACATCATGGTCCGCGATCCCGTTTCCGGGGAGGCCTTCTGGAAATCAAGGGGCACTGCCCCGGGTTGCCCCGCTACGGTTTCCGGGTGATCGAGCTGCCTGAGAGCTTCCTGGAGATGCCACGTTGGTGGAGCGAAGGGCAGGCCTGGCTGGACTCGCTGCCCCGGGCCGTCGACGAACAATGCCGGCGCTGGGACCTCGCGGTCGCGGGTCCGATCGCCCACGGGTCGAACGCGATCGTCGTCCCGGTCGTGCGGGACTGCGTGGAGCTCGTACTGCGGATGTCGCCGCCCGGTGACGAGATCACGCAGCAGGTCCGCGCACTGAAATGGTGGGACGGCCGCGGCATGGTCCTGTTGTGGGACGACGACGCCGACGCCGGAGCGATGCTGCTCGAGCGGCTCTCGACGCCGTTGACGACGCGGCCCATCGACGAAGCGATCGCCGTACTCGGGCAGATGATGCGCAGGCTCGCCGTCCCCGGACCGGAGGATGCGCGGTCGACCGCGGACATCGTGACGACGCGATCGGCCGAGCTCGAGCCGCAATGGGAGCGGCTCGGCCGTCCGTTCGACGTCGCCATTCTGCGCGAGGCGCTGGACGTAGCCCCGACTGAGACCACATCGACGGCAGCGGTCAACGGCGACTTCCACTCCGGCCAGGTGCTCGCAGGACACCGGGAAGAGTGGCTGACCGTCGACCCGGTGTTGTTCCGTGGCGATATCGAATACGACCTCGGTCGCGTGCTGTGGTGGGACCTCGACAAGATGACCGACATCGTCCCGTACTTCGATCTCGCGGTCCGCGAAGCCGGTCTCGATCGGGACCGGGCCCGCGACTGGGTGATCTGGCGGACGGTCGACTACTGGCTGTACGGGCTGGGCGCGGGCCTGACCGAGGACCCGGTCCGCTGCGCCAGACTCGTCAACGCGCTGCGTAGATGAAGCGGCTGCGCATCATCCGGGGCGCGTCGGCCGCGTTCGGCGCGATCGAGTGCAGGATCCACGGATGGGTCAGGTACACATCGCCGGCCTGACCGGTGAGCTCGACGACCCGGACCGGCAGACCGTCGAGCTCGGCCGGCTCCATCGGGTCCACCGTGCGCTCCTCCGACGTCAGGTTGCGGAACCACGGGTCTGACCGCAGTACGTCGTCCCGCACCGCCTTGAACTCGCGCTCTTCGGTCGTGGTCAGGAACCGCTCGATGACCTTGTGCGAACCCGCGACCTGCGGTGTCCCGCCGCCGCCCGGCTCCAGGTCGCCGAGCAAGGCCCAGATCTTCACGGCCTCGGGCGGGTCCTCGAAACCCACGTCGGTGTGCCACTGGCGATGCGGCACCACCCACGGCACACCCTCCGGCATGGTGACGAGGACCTGCCCCTGGTGCTTCGGCTCGAGCCACTCACCCAGCAGCCCGTCGAGCGCCGATCGCACCCGCGGACTCAGCACCGCGTTGGCCGCGCGAGAAGACTTGGTGGACTTCAACCCGGTCGGCCGCAACGGAGTCCACGTCGTACGGTCGTCGCGATCCATCCCGTGCCGCTCGGACAGCTCGCGCCACAACGTGTCCCGCATCCGCGCGGCATCGTCGGCGGAGAACGCGGACGGGAGCTTCACGATCCCGTCGCGCTCGAAAACATCCAGCTCTTCGGCGGTGAGCATCCGTCCATGCTGCTCCGACCGCCGCCGACCTTCCACCCAATTAAGAGTTCAGTGCGCCGGGGCGAAGTCGTGGAATCCGATCAGCTTCTGGATCTTCCCGTCGCCGTCGAGGACGACGATGTCGGTGCCGCCGGCGACGGGTTCCTGTCCCTCGGCCTTCAGGTGCCAGGTCCAGCGCAGGTACGAGTGGTGCTCGTCGATGTCGCCGGTCCGGACGAACGACAGGCCCGGGAACATCTGCTGCGCCGCACCGACCAGCTTGTTCAGCTCGTCGTGGCCGGTGGTCTCGAAGCTCGGGTCCTGGAAGGTCGCGTCGGCGGTCCAGGTCCCGGCGATGATTTCGGCCCGGCGGTCGGCGTCGGCGGCGTTCCACATCGCGAAGTACTGGTCGGCGAGAGCGGTTGCGTTCATGGTGTTTCCTCCTCGGAAGGTTTCGATGACCAGAACCTTGCCGCCAGACCCGGCCCCCGGTCGATGACGTCAGAGGTAATGGAGATGTCTACGCGGACCGCTACGGTCGGGGTATGGCAGCGACGATCGAGGAGACGTTCCAGCGCCCGGTGGGCGAGCTTCTGCGCGGCTGGCGCGAGCGGCGCCGGCTGAGTCAGCTCGAGCTCGCGAACCGCGTCGAGGTGTCCACCCGACACGTGAGTTTCGTGGAGACCGGGCGGTCCAGGCCCAGCCGGGAGATGGTGCTGCGGCTGGCCGAGCATCTCGACGTACCGCTGCGGGACCGCAACCAGCTGCTGCTGGCGGGTGGGTTCGCGCCGATCTACAGCGAGGCGTCGCTGCACTCGCCGGCGATGCTCGCGGTCCGGACGACGCTGCGCCGCCTGCTCAAGGCCCACGAGCCGTACCCGGCGCTGGTCGTCGACCGTTGGTGGAACATCGTCGAGGCGAACGCCGGGATCCAGCTCTTCACCGCCGGCGTCGACGAGAAGTTGCTACAGGCACCGATCAACGCGCTCCGGCTGACTCTGCACCCGGACGGCCTGGCCCGGCGGATCGGCAACATCGCCGAGGTCCGCGCCAGTGCGCTCGCCGGCCTGCAACGCCAGGCCGCGAGCACCGCCGACCCCGAGCTCCAGGACCTGTACGACGAACTCCGCGAGTACGCCGCCGACGACAAGCCGTCCCCACCCGGTCCGGCCGAGGTCGTCGTACCGTTCAAGCTCGCGCACGACGGGCGGGAGCTGTCGCTGCTCACGATGATCGCGACGTTCGGCACGCCACTCGACGTGACGGTGTCGGAGTTGATGATCGAGTCGTTCTACCCCGCCGACGACGCGACCGCCGAGTACTTGCGGGGCCTGTCATGAAGCCGGCCAGAGCTCTGGCCGACACGATCGAGCTGCATCTGCAGTACCTCGATCGATACCGCGAGATCGTCGAGACGAAGCTGACCGGCTTGAGTGACGCCGAACTGCGCGGTAGTCGGCTACCGTCCGGGTGGTCTCCGCTGGAGCTGCTGAAGCACCTGGTCTTCATGGAGCGACGGTGGCTGCGCTGGGGTTTCACCGGCGAGCAGGTCGAGCATCCGTGGGGCGACTCGAACGACAATCCCGACGGTCCCTGGGCGTTGGCGGCAGACGACTCGCTGGAGAGCCTGCTGGCTCAAATGCACGCAGGTGGTGAGTCCACCCGGCAGATCGCCGGCGGAGTGGACCCGGCGACGATCGCGGCGGCCGGTGGACGGTTCGGGACCGACGACCGGCCGACGCTGAACTGGATCTTGTTCCACGTCCTGCAGGAGTACGCACGGCACGCGGGCCACCTGGACGTGGCCCGCGAGCTCGTGGATGGTGCCACCGGCGAGTAGGTCTGCAGGGTGGACCTACTCGCCGGTGGCGGGGAGCCCTACCGGCCGGAGGAGGGTTGGCCGGTGGGGAACGCGGTCGGGAGGCTCGGCGTCGGGACGCTGGGCTTCGAGGTCGGGAACGTCGGCTTCGTCGTCGGGATCGACGGCTTGGCCGGCAGCGTCGGCTTGCTCTGCGGCTTGCCCGGGTCGATCGTCACCGTCACGCCGCCGGAAACAGTCACCGTCGGCAGAGCCGGCTTCGGAGCGGTCGGCTTCGCGGTCGGCAGGGTCGGCTTGCCCGGGACGTTCGGCAGCGTCGGCTTCGCGACGGTCGGCTTCCCGGTCGGCACGCCGTGCACGCAGTCCGGCACAGTCGGGACCGGCTTGCTCGGCAGCGAAGGCTTGGCGGTCGGGATCGAAGGCTTGCCAGGCAGCGTCGGCTTCGTCGTCGGGAGCTGCAGCTTGCCCGGCAGCGTCGGCTTGGCAGTCGGCAGCGACGGGAGCGTCGGCTTCGTGGCCGGAAGCGACGGCTTGCTCGGCAGGGTCGGCTTGCCGGTCGGCAGCGTCGGCTTGGTCGTCGGCACCTGCGGCTTGCCCGGCAGCGACGGCTTCGTCGTGGGCCAGCTGGGCTTGGTCGTCGGGACCGTCGGCAGGCTCGGCTTACCAGGCAACGAGGGCCGGGTGGTCGGCAGATTCGGCTTGCTGGGCAGCGTCGGCTTGCCGGTCGGCAACGACGGCTTGGCCGGCAGCGTCGGCTTCGGTGGGTTGTTCGGGTCGATGGTCTTGTTCACCGAGACCGTCACCGTGGGCAGCTCCGGCTTGGCCGGCAGGCAGGTCGGGTCGACCGTCGGCGCCGTCGGCGTACCGGCCGGAACCACTGCCGGCACCGGAGGCCTCGCACCGCCGGCCAGCAGGTTCTTCACCGGCAGGCTCGGTCCGCCGACCGCGGCGGACACCGTCGCAACGGTTCCGGCCAGGGCGGTGACGCCCGCCGCGGCCAGTCCACGGCGCAGCCAGGTCAGCCGCTTGCCGCGCCGCATCAGGTCGCCGGTGTCCGGCTGCCACGGCTCCATCTCATAGGTCAGCGCATTACGCACTTGCTGCTCGTCACTCATCAGTTTCCTCCAACTCCGCTGTCGATCAGGTCGGGTGCCAGACGCAACTTGGCCAGCGCCCGGGAGGCCGTGCTCTTCACGGTCCCGGCCGCCATACCGAGGAGCTCGGCGGTCTCGGCCTCGGAGAGATCCTGCGAGTAGCGCAGCGCGACCACGGCTCTCTCCCGGACGGTCAGACCGTTGAGGGCCGAGAGCACGGCCTCCCTGGTCTGGACCGCCCCGGCGAAGTCCGCCACCGCTCGCTGGTCCCAATCGTTTGCTACCGGATCACTGGGTACTTCGTTGTTCCAGCGCCGGCGGGCCTGGGAGAGGAATCGGTTGACCAGCACCCGCCGGACGTACCGCAACGGGTCGCCCTCCAGCCGGTGCCATTTCGGGTAGGACCGCATCAACGCCTGCTGCACCAGGTCCTCGGCGGTATGCCGATCGCCGCACAACATCTCCGCGAAGCGGAGCAAGGGGGTCGACTGCGCCACGACGAATCGCTCGAAGTCGGCGTCCGCGGTCCGGGTCATCGATTCTCCTCAGCCTCTGTCACACCGGTCCAAACCCACTGAGTCACCGATCGGGTTCTGTTCGGTCAGGAGAAATTTATTCACGGTCTATACAGAGGCGGTGTTTGTTTGTCACATTGAGTGCACACGCCTTCACCGCCCCGGAGGTTCCGCCCATGCGTACCAGCCGTCCAGCCGCACTCGCCGCCTGTTTGGCCGTGACCGCGGCGATCTTTACCGCGACCTTGCCCAGCACCGCCGCCGTACCCGACCCCGTCGCCGTGTCCCAGCCTGTTGCCGGGTCCAGCAACGTCCGGGTGGAGGGCAGCCGCATCATCCTCGGCGACGCACCCGCCGCCATCGGCTCCACCGAGATCAAACAGCGCTCGGGCTTGGCGGAGCTCACTCCGGTCCACTTCGCCGCCTTGACCTCGGCCGTGATCGTCGACTATTCGGCCGCCGTACCGAACGGCATGTCCGGGTCGGTCGACGTGCGGTCCTGGGGCGACGGTCGATGGTCGGAGTGGACCGAGGCGAAGGCCGGCGCCCCGACCGCACTAACCAGCGCCAGCGACCAGGTCCAGCTGCGGGTGATCCTCACCGCGCCACCGACCGGCGGCAGCCCGTCCATCGCCGATCTGACCGTGCAGCCGACCGACAAGGCGGCTGCTGCGCGGATGAGTGTCCAGGCCGCACCACTCAAGTCGCACGTCTTCGCGACCCGCGAAGGCCTGGTCGGCGGTACGACGGCCAACGGCCACGTGATCGTGAGCCGGGACCACTTCGTCGCACTGCCGTCCCGCCGCGGACTGTCGGGCAGCGGATCCGGCACCTACTCGGTCAAGGTCTGCACCGCCTCACGGTGTGCGTTCGAGCCGGTGTGGGACGTCGGACCGTGGAACACCAAGGACGACTACTGGAACCCGGGCGCGACCCGCGAGATGTGGAAGGACCTGCCGCAGGGCAAGCCCGAGGCGCAGGCGGCGTACCAGGACGGGTACAACGGGAAGAAGGATCAGTTCGGCCGGACCGTTGCCAACCCGGCCGGGATCGACCTTGCCGACGGCGTGTTCTGGGACGCGCTCAAGCTGGCCGACAACTCGTGGGTCGACGTGACCTACCTGTGGGCCGGCGACGGTGGACGCGGGACGGTCTCGATCTCGTCCGGGTACCTGAACGTCCGCAACTCGCCGAACTCGACCGGCGCCGTCGTCGGGATGGCCGGCAAGTCCGCGCAGGTCACCGTCGAGTGCCAGACGACCGGCGAGAACGTCACCGGATCACAGGGCACCAGCAACATCTGGCTCCGCGTCAACGCGGGCATGTACGTCGCGAAGGCGTGGGTCTCGGCCGGCACCTTCGGCGCTTGCTGAACCTCTGCCACTGAACGTCAGGCAGTAGGACGGCCGCGCGCCCACCGACTTGCTCGGTGAGCGCGCGGCCGGTCCTTGATCGGTCGGACTACTTGCCGGCCGGGGACACCGTCGGCGTCGGCCGCACCGCACGCGGCGGCTGCGTCGGTGTGGCCGTCGGCACGGGCGTCGACCAGCGGGTCGGCGTCGCCGTCGGCGGCACCGGCCTCGGCGCTCGGGTCGGAGATACCGTCGGCACTCGGCTCGGCGTCGCGATCGGCGGCTGCGTGGGCGTCATGCTCGGCACGGGCCGCGGGCCGCGCGTCGGGGACACCGTCGGCGGCAGGGTCGGCGTCCTCGGCGGGACGGCGCTCGGGGATGCGGTGGGCTGCTCGGGTGTCCGGCTCGGGGAGACGGTCGGCTGGTCCGTCGTCGGGCTGGGGGTCGCGTGGACCGGCGTACCACCGTCGCCATCCGCCGACCCGCTGCGCGCCATCGCCGTTCCCGCGACGGCGACCACCACCACGGCAGCAGCCGCGATTCCGCCCAGCACCAGCCGCGTGACGCGACGGTTCGGTCCTACTTCTCTCATCGTTGCCCTCCGCAACCTTCCGGTATTCGGTCGGGCTGAAGGACGCGAACTGCCCGCGAAAGGTTCTGTTCAGCGGGGCGACACGGTGTGGGGAGTGTTGGTCGGCGCACGCGTCGGCGGAGCGGTGGGCGTCGACGTAGGAGCAGAACGGCTCGGCGTCGCGGTCGGAACAGCACCCCGCGACGTCGTCGGCAACGAAGGCGTCGGCGCTGTCGGCGGCGTACTCGGCGGCGCGGTTGGCGTCGTGGGCGTCGGCAGGACGGCCAACGGCGTGGCCGTCGCCCCTGGACTCATCGTTGCCGGGCGCGAGGGCATCGGGTGGGAAGTGGGCACCGGTGTCGTCGGCGCTGGGACCGTCGCGGGCGCGGGGCGGGCCGGTTCGGGGGCGTCGCCGTGCAAGCGGGTGCCGGCGATCCCGGCGACGGCGCCGGTCACGAACGCCGCAACGGTGACCGATGCCGCGACAGCAGCCAGCCCGCGCCGTTTGCGTCGCCGCTGGGCGCCCGCGATCACCCGCGCCGGGTCGAGCGGCGTACCTGCGTCGCCCGGCGCCAGCAGCGTCCGGAGCTCGTCCTCCTCGAGGATCTTGTCGTTCATGCTCGCTCTCCCACCGGTACGCCGCTCAACTCCGGAGCAGCGCGCAGCTTCTCCAGGGCTCGTGCGTTGGCGCTCTTCACCGTGCCGACCGCGACCCCGAGAACCTCCGCGGTCTGGCGCTCGGTCAGGTCCTCGACGTACCGCAGTACGACGACCGCACGCTCCCGCCGGCTCAAGGTCGCGAGCGCGGCCCCCAGCCCCACCCGCCGGCTGACCGCCCCGGAAGGGTCATCGACAACCGGACCGAGGAACAGGTCCAGCTCGGTCGCTCCGCCGCTCGGACGCTCCCGCCACGGCCGCCGCCGTACCCAGGACAGGTGCTGGTTGACGACGGCCTGCCGGACGTACGCGAACGGGTCGGCCATCTCGATCCGGTCCCAGCGCAGGTACGCCTTCTCCAGCGCGTTCTGCACCAGGTCCTCGGCGAGGCCGGCATCGCCGCAGAGCATCCGCGCGAAGTGCACCAACCGCGCGGATCTGGCCAGCACGAATGCCGTGAAGTCGTCGTCACGACTCCCCGTTGCCGCCATCTGCGCTCCGTCCTGCCGCCCTCACCTCACAGGACGCTGCGCCTGGGCCAAAGGTTCTGCCGGATCGGAGAATTGTGTGGACGCGGTCAGCCTGGGCAGCGGGACGGTGTCGGCGGCCAGGCGGACCCGGTTGCGACCGGCCGCCTTGGCGGCGTACATGGCGCGGTCGGCGCGGAGCAGCAGGTCGTCGACCGTCGCCCCGTCGGCCGGATGGACGGCGACGCCGATGCTGACGGTCAGATGGAACGTGTCCGGATCCAGATCCGGGTCGTCGAGCACGCCGGCGCACATCGCGGCGAGCGGACTGGCGGAGACCGCGTTGCGGAGGCGGTCCGCGGTGACGGTCGCCTCGTCGAGCCCGGTGTCCGGGAGCGCGATCACGAACTCCTCGCCGCCGAACCGGCCGATCACGTCCTTGACCCGGATCGCGCTGCGCAGAATCGTCGCGACCGCCCGCAGGGCCTCGTCGCCGACCAGGTGGCCGTGCCGGTCGTTGACCTGCTTGAAGTGGTCGATGTCGATCAGCAGGACCGCCATCGGCTCGCGCTGGGTCCGGGCGGTCCGCAGCATCTCCTCGGTCCGGCGGCGCCACCAGTCGACCCGGGTCAGGCTGGTCTTCGGATCGGTCTGCGCCTCGGTCTCCAGTTGGCCGAGGAGCAGGGCGCGCTGCGCGGTCAGCGTGATCGGGATCGCCACGAACGCGAACCACGGACTGATCAGGCAGGCCGCCGCGAGCAGACAGCCGAGGGTGGCGGCGGTCGCGTCGGTGCAGAGGTCGTCCAGCCCGCCGACCGCCTCGCGGCGGCTGCTGCCGGGAATGATCAGCGAGATCGCCAGCCCGCAGAGCACGGTGTCGGTCGCGACGTACGCCGCTGCGGCGCCGACCATCGAGACGACCAGGCCGAGGTCACCGCCGATGACGTCGCGGAGCGAGACGAAGACCGCGTGCGCGGCGCCGACCGCGAGCACGTGCACCGCGGTCGAGAAGGCCCACCGGTACGGGATGCACTTGCCGGCCCGGATCCGCCACCAGATCCGGAGCAGTACGGCGACCAGGATCGCCAGCGCCGGATGCAGGATGACGGCCGCGGCGATCATCCAGGCCGGAGCGAGGTCCTTGTGCAGCGCGCCACCGCGCCGCCGCCGGTTCTCCACCCGGCGGGCGCCCTCGACCGAGATCAGCGCCGAGACGGTCAGCGCGAACACCACGTCCAGGCCGCGCCAGTCGGGACGGTCCGTGAACGCCTGCACGCCGTACCCGATCGCGGCCAGGTCGACGAGCACGACGACGGCGAACGCCGGGACCGTCAGGGTCCAGAGCGCCCAGGATCGTATCGCTCGCCTACTCTGCGCAACCATCACCTCACACGGTACGACGAGTGAGCGTCAGGTCCCAATCCGTGGCGGCGCGGCTGTGGATGACGAGTTGGAAACGATCGACAATCCTTCACTATTCAGTCGTTTGATCAACAATCAGACGCAGGACTTCCCTTGCGGGGAAGGAAGATCAGCGCCGCCGGGCAGCACCGAAAAGCCCGCGGACGATCTCCCGGCCGGCCGAGCGGGCGAACTGCTTGAAGACGGACGAACCGATGACCTGCTCGACCATCGACTTCTCCTGCTTCTGCGCCCGCGGCCGCGACTCCTGCTGCGGCTGCTTCGCCTGCTCCTGCTGCTGCTTCTCGGCCTCGGCCTGCGCCGCACCGGCCTGCACCTTCGCCGCCAGCAGCTCGTACGCCGACTCGCGGTCGACCGTCTGCGAGTACTTCGCGTTGTTGGCCGACGCCTGCACCGCCGCCGTCAGCTGCTCCGCGGACGCCGGCGCCATCAGCGACTGCGGCGCCCGCAACCGGGTCCACGCGACCGGGGTCGGCGCACCCTTCTCGTTCATCACGGTCACGATCGCCTCGCCGATCCCGAGCTGGGTCAGCACCTCGCCCAGGTCGTACGACGAGCTCGGGAACGTCGACACGGTCGCCTTGAGCGCCTTCGCGTCGTTCGGCGTGTGCGCCCGCAACTGGTGCTGCACCCGCGAACCGAGCTGCGCCAGTACGTCGTCCGGCACGTCCTTCGGCGTCTGCGTCACGAAGAAGACGCCGACGCCCTTCGAGCGGATCAGCCGGACGGTCTGCGCGATCGCCGACAGGAACGCCTTCGATGCGTCCGCGAACAGCAGGTGCGCCTCGTCGAAGAAGAACACCAGCTTCGGCTTGTCCACGTCGCCGACCTCGGGCAGGTCGTGGAACAGGTCGGCCAGCAGCCACATCAGGAACGTCGAGAACAACGCCGGCCGGTCCTGCAGGTTCGGCAGCTCGAGCAGCGAGATCAGGCCCTTCCCGTCGCGCTGCTGCAACAGGTCGGCGGTGTCGAACTCCGGCTCACCGAAGAACGCCTCGGCGCCCTGGTCGGAGAACCCGATCAGCGCCCGCAGGATCACGCCCGCGGTCGCCGCGGACAGCCCGCCCAGCTCCTTCAGGTCGTCCTTGCCCTCGTCCGAGGTGAGGTGCGTGATGACAGCCCGCAGGTCCTTGATGTCCAGCAGCGTCAGGCCGGCCTGGTCGGCGTAGTGGAAGATCAGCCCGAGCGACGACTCCTGTACGTCGTTCAGCCCGAGCACCTTGGACAGCAGCACCGGCCCGAACGACGTGATCGTGGCCCGGATCGGGATGCCCGTGCCCTGGCCGCCGAGCGCGTAGAACTCGGTCGGGAAGCCGGACGCGGTCCAGTCCTGACCGATCGACTTGGTCCGGGCCAGCAGCTTGTCGTTGCCCTCACCCGGCTGCGAGATGCCGGACAGGTCGCCCTTGATGTCGGCTGCGAACACCGCAACGCCGGCCGCGGACAGCTGCTCCGCCATCAGCTGCAGGGTCTTCGTCTTACCGGTACCGGTGGCGCCGGCGACCAGGCCGTGCCGGTTCATCATCCCCAGCGGGATCCGGACCGCCGCCTCCGGTTTCGGCTCACCGTCGACCAGCAGGGCGCCCAGCTCGAGCGCGGGCCCTTCGAACGCGTACCCCTGCTTGACGGTCTCCACGACGTCGCCTGACTCGGCCATCAGCGTGCCTTTCCCCGGTTGCCTTGGAATCTCTCTGCACTACCCGGTCGGCATGCTAGTCCCCGCTGTCCTGTGAGGACGTTTGGCGAGGCCGAAAGGTTGTATCCGGCACCGGACTATTCCGGTGACATTCACGACCTCCTCCTGAGACCTGTTACACCGCTAGACTTCGGGGGGTGATCTTCAAGCGCGTCGGGGACGACAAGCCGTACCCGGACCACGGGCTGCGGCCGAAGGACTGGTCCTCGCTGCCGCCACGGCAGGTCCGGCTGGACGAGCTCGTCACCACGAAGGGCACCCTGGACCTGAACGCGCTGCTCGACGAGGACTCGACCTTCTACGGCGACCTGTTCGCGCACGTGGTGGAGTGGAAGGGCGACATGTATCTCGAAGACGGCCTGCACCGCGCCCTCCGGGCCGCGCTGCAGCAGCGTCAGGTCCTGCACGCCCGGGTCTTGGTAGTGGACTGACCCATGTCTGCTCACGGGGGGTTGAGCCGATGACAGCGATCCATCCGCAACCGCGGCCGCATTCACGCATCCGCTGGCGTACGCCGATCACGATGGTGATCCTGCTCGGCATCCTCGCCGGCGGCGGCTGGTGGGGCTGGAAGTCCCTGATCAGCAGCAGCGCCGAGGCGACGTGCATCGAGCAGAAGCTCGCGAACAACCGGCTGGTCCCGAAGCAGGTGGTGCTGAACGTCTACAACGGCGGCGCCCGGGCCGGCTCGGCCCAGCGGGTGGCGGACGCGTTGAAGCAGCGCGGCTTCAACATCGGCAAGATCTCCAACGAGCCCAAGGGCAACAAGGTCGACGTCGCCGAGCTCCGCGGAGTCGCCGCGAACGCCCCCGAGCTGACCCTGGTCGCCGGTCAGCTCAACCAGAAGGCGGTTCCGGTGGCCGACGGCCGCACCGACCACACCGTCGACCTGGTGATCGGCGCCGGCTTCGGCTCGGTCAAGCTCAAGGGCATCCCCTCGGTCCAGGTCCCGGCCGGCACCACCGTCTGCCTCCCCGTGGTCCACACCCCGCAACCCATCCCCTCCGGCCAGAACCCCAACTGATCAATCAGTAGCCTTCGGGTGCCCGGTCACGGCATGCCTGATCCACAGGGTCTTGTTCTCCGGGTCGACCAAGTACCAGATGCGGGCAGCACCGGTCACCTCGTTTCGCGGGACTCACTCGACTGTGGGCCTCGGCACGGGACCGAAGTCGCCACCACGCGGCGACCTCAAGATGGCGAGCAATTCGGGATCGGCATAGATCCCGGCAGTGTTCCGCCATTGCGCGATGAGCATCAGCACCGGCCCCGGAATACCAAGGGCGGCACTCGCGTCCATCGTGTCGACAAGCTCTTGCGCGAACTCGATCCGGCCGTCCGGCGGCAGGAACTTGACCCACGGAAAGATCTGCGGAAGGACGTCGAGCAGGTAGTGCGACCGCAGTACCGGACTGGCCATCACCGCACGCAGCACCCGCACGGTCACATCGGCCAACTCGGCCTCCTCCGTCGCCCGGTCGACAGTGGTCAACACCAGGTCGTCCTCGACGCCTCGGCGGTGGACGCGGAGGGCGTGGCTTCGGCTTGACTTGAGCTTTTCGACTGTTTCGTTGGGGCGTTGCAGCAGGTCGGAGAAGTTGACTTCCGGCAGCTCGCTCATAGTTCAAAGGTAGTTCAGAACTACGGGTTGGGCAAACGGTTCGTTCAATGCTGTTCGCGGCCGCGTTCGCCGAACCAGCCGGCTAGGCGGCCGGCCCGGGAGACGGCGCGGAGGCGGCGGACGGTCTGCTCGCGGACCGGACTGGGAGCGACGACCAGCAGCGCGTCGGCGGCACGGAGGACGGTACGGCGGTCCGGGACGAACGCTCGTTCGCCGCGGATGACGAGGGAGACCGAGACGCCCGGCGGCAACCGCAGTTCGCCGATCTCGACCCCGGCGAGCCGCGATTCGCTCGGGACGTGGACCTGGAGCATGTCCGCGCCGAGCGACTCCAGCGGCGCCACGTCGATGTCCACCTCGTGCGCCGCGTTCTCGTCCAGCACACCCAGCCGTTTCGCCAGCCACGGCAGCGACGGCCCTTGCAGCAACGTGAACAGCAGGACCAGCACGAACACCACGTCGAAGATCCGGTCCGCCTGCGGTACGCCCTCGGCCAGCGGGATCGTCGCCAGCACGATCGGCACCGCGCCGCGCAGCCCCGCCCACGAGATGAACGTCCGCTCCCGCCACGGGAGCCGGAACGGCGCCGCCGAGATCGCCACCGACGCGAACCGCCCGACCACGGTCACCGCGATCCCGATCACCAACGCGACCAGTACGTCGTTCAGCCGGAACCGCCCCGGTGACGCCAGCAGCCCGAGCATCACGAACAGCCCGATCTGCGCGAGCCAGGCGATCCCGTCCACGAACGACCGGGTCGCCATCCGGTGCGGCAACTCCGCCCGCCCGAGCACCAGCGCGGTCACGTACACGGCCGCGAACCCCGATACGTGCAGCAGCACGGACCCACCGGCGTACGAGATGAAGGCGACCGACATCACGGCGAGCGGGTACAGCCCGGCCGACCCGAGGGCCATCCGCCGGATCAACCCGACGCTCACCCATCCGATCAGCAGACCGAACAGCGCGCCGACGACCAGCTCGTACAGCACCAGGCCGGTGAACGACAGCAGGCCCTTCTCGCCGACCTCGCCCGTGCTCACGAGGGTCACCAGCAGTACGGTCGGCGCGTCGTTCAGACCGGACTCGGCCTCGAGCGCGCCACGCAGCCGCGGCCGGATCGGCACCCGTCTCAGCACCGAGAACACGGCCGCCGCGTCGGTCGGCGACGTCACCGCACCGAGCAGCACGGACAGCTGCCAACTGAGCCCCAGGACGAAGTGTGCGACGCAGGCGACCACGCCGACGCTGACCGCGACGCCGACCGTCGCGAGGACGAGGCCGAGCGGCATCACCGGGCGTACTTCGTTCCACCGGGTGGTCAGACCGCCCTCGATCAGGATCACGACGAGCGCGGCGAACCCCAGCGCATGCGCGAGCTGCGCGTCCTCGAAGTGGATGTGTCCCGGCCCCGACTCGCCGAGCAGCAGGCCCATCCCGAGGTAGATGAGCAGCGACGGGAGCCCGAGTCGTGCGGTCAGCCGGACGGCCACGACCGCGACCAGCAGGACCGCAGCCCCCGCCAGCAGAATCCGGTCGAGCTCCGAAACATCCATGGGGCCCTCCCGTCGAACGTCAGGTCCCGAGAGACGAAAACCCTGACGCATCACACAGCATCAGGGTCTCCGGCCTATCTTCCGCCCCGAAAGGCGGTTGGCGGTGGCGGAGGGAACCGTCGCAGGCTCCTCCCAAATCCCACAGCACTTGATATGGAGTTGGATGGTCCCACACTCCGTGCGGGACCATCCAACTCCATGGCGGTGGCGGAGGGATTTGAACCCTCGGACGGGGGTTGCCCGTCACGCGCTTTCGAGGCGCGCTCCTTCGGCCGCTCGGACACGCCACCGCCGAGGACAATATCAAGGCCGGTGACGAATGAAGAAATCGCGCAGCCGAGCACCGGCTTCATCGGCCATCACCCCGCCGACGACCTCGGGCCGATGGTTCAGCCGCCGGTCCCGTACGACGTCCCACAGCGATCCCACCGCGCCCGCCTTCTCGTCGTACGCCGCGAAGACCAGCCGGTCCAGCCGGGACAGCACGATCGCCCCGGCGCACATCGTGCACGGCTCCAGGGTGACGACCAGCGTGCACCCGGTCAGGCGCCACTCGCCGACGTGCCGGGCCGCCTCCCGGATCGCCAGTACTTCGGCGTGCGCGGTCGGGTCGCCCGTCGTCTCGCGCTCGTTGTGCCCGCGCCCGATCACCTCACCGTCGGCGTCCACCACGACCGCTCCGACCGGTACGTCGGGCAGCGCCTTCTCGCCCTCCTCGAGCGCCAGCGTCATCAACCGCGACCACTCGCGCCGCAGGATCGGGCTAGCCAACGGCTTCGATCGCGTCGTGGAACTGGTTGCCGAACCCGAGCGCGTCGGCGATCTCCTCGAGCATCTCCTCCGGGTAGAGGTCGACGTCGTCGCAGAGCGCCCCGAGGTCCATCGCGGTCATCCCCAGGTCGGCGAGGATGGCGAGGTCGCCGGCCGGTACCTGCTCGTCGTCGTCATCGGCGAGCGGGATGTCGAGCTCGTCGACGATCTGCCGGGCCAGCGGCCACTCGGTCGCGGCGGTCACGTCGGAGATCAGCAACCGGGCCCGGCCACCGGCGACACGGACCAGCACGAAGAAGTCCTCGTCGACCGAGACCATCCCCAGCACGCCGCCTTCGCCCGGGTACCGGCGCAGTGCGGAGACCAGCGTGGACAGATCGGGTTCACCACGGAGCACCAGCGGGGTGACGGTCCAGTTGCCGTCCTCGGTGTAAGCGGCGACCGCAAAATCGAGGTCGGTGGTCATAGGGCCAGCCATGGCGTCAGACACCGGCTCATCGTCCCAGACTCCGGCTATCCAGGCGATCTCGGTGCGATATCAGATCCGCCAACAACCGTCAACAGTCAGTGATGGTACGTCGCTCTCCGCATCGCTTCCCGTAACCGCCGGACCCGGGCCCGCCGGGGCGCGATCCGGTCGCGCAATGCCTTCGCCTCCTCGAGTTCCCGGAGGAACTCGGCACGCCGGCGCAGCCGGTCGAGGTCGCGGCGGGGTACCACCAGGCGCGGTCTGGGCTCGAAGGTCATCGGCGTACTCCCTGGGGGGCGAGGCAGGGCACATTCCAATGCACTTTCAAGTCTGACAGGCGACGCGCTCGCGCGTCGGGAATCGCCGACGGTAGCGTTCCGGCTTATGCAGATCCTCGTCGTGGACCACCCGCTCGTCGCCCACAAGCTCACCGCGCTGCGCGACGAGCACACGGACTCACCCACGTTCCGTCGGCTGACCGAGGAGCTGGTCACGCTGCTCGCCTACGAGGCGACCCGGGACGTTCGGACCGGTCCAGTCACCGTGCAGACCCCTGTCGCCGAGGCGCAGGGCGTGAAGCTGACCGCGCCGAAGCCGCTCGTCGTTCCGATCCTGCGGGCCGGCCTCGGCATGCTCGAAGGCATGTCGCGGCTGCTGCCGACCGCGGAGGTGGGCTTCCTCGGCATGATCCGGAACGAGGAGACCCTGACCGCTTCGACGTACGCCGAACGCCTGCCGGAGGACCTGTCCGGCCGCCAGTGCTACGTCCTGGACCCGATGCTGGCGACCGGCGGCACGCTGGCCGCGGCGATCCAGTTCCTGGTCGACCGCGGCGCCGACCACATCACCGCGATCTGCCTGCTCGCCGCGCCCGAGGGGGTGAATCGCGTCGAGAACGAGCTCACCCACCTCGACGTCCCGTGCAACCTGGTGATCGCCGGCATGGACTCCCACCTCAACGAGAAGGGCTACATCGTCCCGGGCCTCGGTGACGCAGGCGACCGGTTGTACGGCGTGGCTCAATAGCCCTTCAGACCAAGGTGTTGCGGTAGAAGAGGTTGGCTCGGCGGTCGCCGGTGACGCCGGAGGCGAAGCCGAAGTACAGCCGGGCCGTCGCGTCGGTCGATCCGTAGACGGCCATGCCCTCGGGCTCGCGGTAGGTCAGGCTCTTCCCTGCCAGTGTCAGGAACGAGTCGACGAGCTGGCCGGCGTTGATGTCGTAGCACCACAGCTTCGAGGTCGCCTGGGTCTCGTCGGGCGCACCCGGATAGGCCTCGCCTTCCCAGAAGTACGCGTACGCGCCGTACAGCGTCCATCCCTGGAAGTCGATCCCGGCCGTCAACGCCGGCTGCTTGAACGTCGCGAGCACCGTCGAGAAGTCGCCCGCCCGCGCCGCCGCGAGCGAGTACACGTTGATGTGCATCCCGTCCGACAGCGAGTACCGGAGACCCAGCTGCCCGAACCGCTGGTCGACGGCCGGCGTGAACACACTCCCGCCCGGCACCGGCTTCCACTTGGTCACCGACGCCGACGTCAGCGTCTTCCCGTTCTGCCACGGGAACCGGCAGAGCTGCCGCCCGCGCCCGCTCGCCGTGTCCACGTCGGTCTCGGTCCAGAGGTACGTCGTACTGCCGGCCGCCTCGGTGCCGATCGACACGGCGTGGCCGAAGCCCGTCAGGTACATGTATCCGAGCTCGTTGCCGGCGAAGTCGAGCTGCGTGAGCGCGAGATCACCGCTGTTGGCGCCGCTGCCGGCCTTCAGTTGCGCGGCGAACAGCCGGTTGTTCGGGGTGTCGAACGCGAACGACTGCATCACGGTGGCGTCGTGCAGTGGCTGGCTGCGGAAGAACTCGTTGGTGGTCGCGCTCATCTTGAAGCGCTTGGACGTCGGGAGGGTCAGGGTCCGGGCGGTGGCCACGGGGACGCCGAAGGTGCCGGCGGCAACTAATGCGCCGGCTCCGGTCAGCAACCCGCGGCGGGACAGACTGTCCATTGGCTAGACCAATCTTCTGCGGGAGAACAGGTTGATTCGGCGGTCGCCGGTGACACCGGAGGCGAAGCCGAAGCGCAGTTCCGGGCGGCCCCACGGGTCGACGTACACACCGACCCCCTCGGCCTCGCGGTAGACCAGGTCGCCGCCGTCCACGATCTTCACGGACTCGACGATCTCGCCTTGGTTGATGTCGTAGGTCCAGAGCTTCGACGTCGCCAGTGCGGGGTCGGACGCACCGGCGTACGCCTCGCCTTCCCAGAGGTAGACGTACGAGCCGTAGAGCGCCCAGCCCTGGAAGTCGATGTCAGGCGTCATCGCGGGCTGCTTGAACGACGCGAGCACGCGGGAGAAGTTCCCCGCCCGCGCGGCCGCGAGCGAGTACACGTTGATGTGGAACCCGTCCGCGAGCGTGTGCCGGATCCCGATCCGGCCGTGCCGCTGATCCACGGACGGTGTGAAGACGGCGCCGTCCGCGACCGGCTTCCAGCTCCGCAGTCCCGGTGAGTCCTTGGTCAGCGTCGCGCCGTCCTGCCACGGGAAGCGAGCAATCTGCCGGCCCCGCGCGTTCGCCGTGTCCACGTCGGTCTCGGTCCAGAGGTACGTCGTACGTCCGATCGCCTCTGCTCCGATCGAGACCGCGTGGCCGAACCCGCTCAGGTACATGTGTCCGACGACGTCGCCGGCAAGGGTGAGCTGCGTCAGCGTGAGGTCACCGCTGCTGGCCGGCGAACCCGCGCGCAGCTGACCGGCGAAGAGCCGTTGGTTGGCGTTGTCGAACGCGATCGACTGCATGACCGTGGCGTCGGCCAGCGGCTTACCGCTGAACACCTCGCCACCCGGCCCGTCCAGGACGAACCGGCGCGACGGCAGCAGGGTGAACGGTCGGGCAGAGGCGGTCGATCCGACGGCCCCGGCGGCGACCAGCGCACCGGCACCGACGAGCAACCCACGGCGGGAGAGATTCTTCATAGCGCCCGACCGTAAGCGATCTACCGCGAACTGTCAGCAGTTCGCACGAATGTTTCTGTGAAAACCCCAGAAATTGATGTTAAGAACTACCGAGACTCGCTAGAACGCATACGGGTACGGCGACCAGTCGGGGTCGCGCTTCTCGAGGAACGAGTCGCGGCCCTCGGCCGCCTCGTCGGTGCCGTAGGCGAGGCGGGTCGCTTCGCCGGCGAACAACTGCTGGCCGACCAGCCCGTCGTCGATCATGTTGAAGGCGTACTTCAGCATCCGCTGCGCGGTCGGCGACTTCGCGCAGATCTTCTTGCCCCACTCGAGCGCGACCGCCTCGAGCTCGGCGTGCGGGACGACCTTGTTCACCATGCCCATCCGGTACGCGTCCTCGGCGGAGTACTCGTCGCCGAGGAAGAAGATCTCCCGCGCGAACTTCTGCCCGACCTGCCGAGCCAGGTACGCCGACCCGAACCCGCCGTCGAACGACGCCACGTCCGCGTCGGTCTGCTTGAACCGTGCGTGCTCCGCCGATGCCAGCGTCAGATCCGCGACCACATGCAGGCTGTGCCCACCACCCGCGGCCCAACCGGGAACGACACAGATCACGACCTTCGACATGAAGCGGATCAGCCGTTGTACTTCGAGGATGTGCAGCCGGCCCGCTTTCGCCGGGTCGATCGTCTCCGCCGTCGTACCCTCGGCGTACTTGTAACCGTCCTTGCCGCGGATCCGCTGATCGCCACCGGAGCAGAACGCCCAGCCGCCGTCATTCGCCGACGGACCGTTGCCGGTGAGCAGTACGCAGCCGACGTCGGTCGACATCCGGGCGTGGTCGAGGACGCGGTACAGCTCGTCGACGGTCTGCGGCCGGAACGCGTTGCGCACCTCGGGCCGGTTGAACGCGATCCGCACCACGCCGGCGTCGACTGCCCGGTGATAGGTGATGTCGGTCAGCTCGAAGCCGTCCACCTGCTTCCAGGCCGACGGGTCGAAGATCTCGGAGACAGTCACCCCGGGAGCATATTTCAGCCCCGCGCGGTGCTCTCCCGCAGTACTACCTCGGCCTTGAACGTCTCGGTGGTGATGTCGCCGCCCTCGATCGCCAGCTCGAGCGCGCGCCGGCCCATCTGCTCCAACGGCAGCCGCACGGTGGTGAGACCGGGCCACACGTCACGCAGCGTCGCGATGTCGTCGAATCCGGCAACGCCGAGCTTGCCCGGCACGTCGACACCGCGCGTCCGCAACGCGGACATCGCACCGACCGCCATCACGTCGTTCACCGCGAACACACAGTCCACGTCGGCCTGTCGATCAAGCAGTTGCTCGGCAGCGGCGTACCCGCCGTCGCGCGTGAAGTCACCGGACTCGATCGCGACCGGCTGCAACCCCGCCTCGGCCAGGCCGGCGATGAACCCGGCACGCCGATCCCGTGCGGTCGCGAGCGTCTCCGGACCACCCAGTACGGCGAACTTCCGCCACCCGAGCCCGACCAGCGCGCGGGCCAGATCCGCCGACCCGGTGCGGTTGTCCGGCTCGACCGTGTGCGCCGGCATCCCGGACTGGCTGACCAGTGCGAGCCCCGCGCCGGAGTTGAGGAAGTTCTCCACCTCGGACGCCGTCCGCGACAGGCTGTCCGCATCGGTCCGGCGGCTACCGATCATCACCGCGGCCCGGGCTCGCTGCGCCCGCAACGACGACAGGTAAGCGATCTCGCGGTCCGAGTCCCGGAACGTGCTGGCCAGCATCACCAGCAGGTTGCGTTCGTCCGCGGCGCGCATCACGCCGTTCGCGATCGCGGCGAAGTACGGGTCCTCGATGTCGTGCACCAGGATGCCGACCACGTTCGTCGACGACTTGGCCAGCGCCTGCGCCTGCGCGTTCGGCGTGTAGCCGAGCTCGTCGGCGGCCGCCTTGACCCGTTCCTGCAGTTCCGGCCGGGGCACGCGGTCCCCGCCGTTCAGCACGCGGGAGGCGGTCGCGACCGACACACCCGCACGTTGTGCAACGTCCAGCAATGTCACCGGTGCTCGCAGATTCACTGGCCTACCCTTTCGTGCGTCCCCCCGGGGGCGGTGGCGGTCACCCTACCGAATCGCCCGTTCTCACGCTGCGTATCGGGCAGGTCGCTGCCAATCTCGGCAGAACCTGGCGTTGCGGCGCGCGAGTGACTAGCCTTCCCAGCCATGACGACCGTCCGCGCCAGGATGACGATCCTGGCCTCGTCCGCCGTGCTCAGCCTCGCGACCGTCACCGGTCCCGCCGTGGCTGCTCCGATCCCGGACGGACCCGCTGCTGCCCCGGCAGCACCCAGTGTGCCGCAGCACGTCGATCCGCGCAGCAAGAGCACGCAGCCGGTCTACGACTACGCGAACGCGATCCGCGAATCGGTGTACGTCGACACCACGATGGACACCGACTCCGACGGCAAGGACGACGTGATCGCGGTCGACATCGTCCGCCCCAGCGAACCCGCGCTGACCGGTGTGAAGATCCCGGTCATCATGGACGCGTCGCCGTACTACTCCTGCTGCGGACGCGGCAACGAGAACGAGAAGAAGACGTACGACGGCGACGGCGTGATCCAGAAGATGCCGCTGTTCTACGACAACTACTTCGTCCCGCGCGGGTACGCGATGGTCGGCGTCGACATCCTCGGCACCGGGCGGTCCACCGGCTGCGGTGACGTCGGCGGCCGCGACGAGATCCAGTCCGTGGTCGACGTGATCGACTGGCTGAACGGCCGCAACACCGCGCACACTGCCGACGGGCAATCGGTGAAGGCGACCTGGACCACCGGCGCGGTCGGCATGATCGGCAAGTCGTACGACGGAACGCTCGCGAACGGCGTCGCCGCGACGGGCGTTCGCGGGTTGAAGACGATCGTGCCGATCTCGGCCATCTCGTCGTGGTACGACTACACCCGCTCCGGCGGCGTACCGTACTCGGACGACTACATGCCCTGGCTCGGTGGGTACGTCGGCCACGACAGCCCTGCGTGTGAAGACGTCCGCGGCGACCTCGGGGACAACGACGACGATGACACCGGCGACTACACGTCGTTCTGGTCCGAGCGCGACTACACCAAGAACGCCTCGAAGGT
This sequence comes from Kribbella sp. NBC_00709, assembly GCF_036226565.1. Classification (GTDB taxonomy): domain Bacteria; phylum Actinomycetota; class Actinomycetes; order Propionibacteriales; family Kribbellaceae; genus Kribbella. The sequence goes on along the minus strand of NZ_CP108996.1, from coordinate 3,339,053 downwards.
GAAGGCGTCGGTCTTCATGACGCACGGGCTCAGCGACTACAACGTGCAGACCAACCACTTCTCGCAGTGGTGGTCGGCGCTGTCGCGCAACAACGTGCCGCGCAAGCTGTGGCTGGGCCTCGAGGACCACGTCGATCCGTTCGAGTTCCGCCGGGACGAGTGGGTGGACGAGCTGCACAAGTGGTTCGACTACTGGCTGCAGGGCCTGCAGAACGGCGTCATGAAGGAGCCGTCCGTCTCGATCGAGACCGCACCCGATGTCTGGCGCAACTACAAGACCTGGCCGGCCGTGAACCGTCCCACCCAGGTGCCACTGTCGGCCGGCAAACTAGGGGCCGTGGGCAAGGGTTCGGTGACGATCACCGACGACCCCGACCTGACCGAGGACGACATCGTCGCGGACCCGTCGGAGGTGATCGCGGGACGGCAGATGTTCCTGTCCGCACCGCTGGCCGCGCCGATGCGGATCAGCGGTACGGCGTCGGTCACGCTCCGGGTGAAGTCGGACTCGTCGACGACCCCGATCACCGCCCGCCTGATCGAGTACGGCGACGCCGAGCGGTACTCCGGGGTCCGTACCACCGACGACAGCACCTGCGAAGGTTCGAGCACCGACTACGACGACAGCTGCTACTTCACCGTCGACAAGCTCACCACGCAGAGCGACCACGGCATCGTCAGCCGCGGCTGGATCGACGCCGCCCACAGCAAGTCGCTCTCCAAGCCGACTCCGCTCACGCCCGGCCAGTGGACCACGGTCAACGTCCCGCTCCGCCCGCAGGACCAGGTCATCCCCAAGGGCCGTGTCCTCGGCCTGGCCATAACCCTCGCCGACACCGGGTGGACCTCTCCGAACGACACCGGCGCCACGATCGACATCGACCTCTCCGCCAGCAAACTCAACGTCCCCATCACCTCGGGCAAAATCACCGCCCCCACCAAGATCAGCCCGATCGACGTAGACATCACCACCCCCACCCAACGCCCCGACCTCCACGACCCCAACAACTGACCCCCTCCCCGAGTCGTGCGGATCGGCTCGTCCCCCTCCCGCCGAGTCGTGAAAATCGGCTCTGAAAATCTGCCTCGATCCACGACTCGCGGTGTGGGGTAGCAGCCAATCGCCACGACTCGGCGGGCCTGTGGATAACGGAAGTCACGCGGTTGGGGGAATCTGGACAATGGTTGGGTGTTGTTCACGGCAGCGGAGGCTCGAGACGCGGGAATGTCTCGGGGTGTGCTGCGCGGAGTGCAGTACCGGCGTGTGTTGGGGTCGGTGTACGTCGGCGCGCACGTCGCGGTGACGTCCCGGGTGCAGGCCGAGGCCGCGTTGTTGCTGACACCCGGCGCAGTCGTGAGCCACCAGACCGCATTGAGTCTGTGGACCGCCAACGAGCGCGCCGGTGACGTCGTACATGTGACCGTCGAGCGCGATCCGCGGGTGAGTCTTCCGCGGGTGAGCGGCCTGCGCGTTCACGAAGTACAGCACCTCGAGCGGGTACTGCGAGATGGATTGCTGATGACTCCGCCCGGGCGAACGTTCCTCGACCTGGCGCCGTACTGCGATCTCGTCGACCTGGTCTCAGCGGGAGACTCCCTTGTACGGCGGACCGATCTCAGGCCGGAGCACCTGGTCGAGTTGGCGGCCGCGACGATCGGCGTTCGGGGCATCCGCCTCGCTCGCGAAGCGGCTGCGCTTGTCCGGCTGGGCGTCGACTCGCCGATGGAGTCCCGGCTGCGGCTCATCATCGTTCTCAACGGTCTGCCCGAGCCGCGGATCGGTCACGTCGTCACTGATTCCGCGGGCGGCTGGCTGGCGCAGCCGGACCTGAGCTATCCGGAGGTCAAGTTCGGGATCGAGTACGACGGTCAGCACCATCTCCGCGACGCCCGTCAATGGCGGCAGGACATCCGCCGGCGGGAGAACCTTGAACGCGCAGGCTGGCTGGTGCGCGTGATCACGGCGTACGACCTCCTGCAGACCCCCGGCACTGTCGTCGCCCGCATCTCCGAGGACCTCCGCACCCGTCGCCACCCGCGCCTCGCCGCCTGATCGCTCCGCCGAGTCGTGGCGTTCGGCTCCTGACCCCCATGCCGAGTCGTGAAAATCGGCTGACGATTTTCGCCAAATTTCACGACTCGGGGGATTAGTTGCCTTCAGCTACGAAGTGCATGGGGTCGCCGAAGCCTAGGTCCTGGATGCCGGCGGTGTAGAAGGCGCCGATCAGCAGGGAGCGGCGGTGGGCGGCGAAGGTCAGGACGTGGGCGACCATGCCGCCGTAGGTGAAGACCCGGGGTGGTTCGCAGGTGGTGTCGACGAAGCTTTCGTCGAAGCGGCCGTCCTCGTTCAGCTGGTTGACCAGGGCAACGAAGCGGGAGCCGGCGTCGGCGTGCCGGGTGCGGAGTTCGGAGATCGGGGTGGTGACGTCCCGACCGCATTCGGGGACCTGGAACGGGCGGTCCGCCACCGAGGCCAGCCACATCTCCTCCTGCCAGACCAGGCGGTCCAGCAGGTACCGGATCGAGATGTCGTCGTCGATTCCCTCGACGGACAGTTCGATCGGGCGGTCCAGTGCCGCGGCGTCCAGGCGGGCGCCGCGTTCGATCATCTCGCCGGTCAACCAGACGTGATGTTCGACCATTCTGACCAGTACGTCCATCCCTCTCACCTTTCTACGTGCCGGCAGGCGTAGCCCGGCCGGCGGCTGGAAGTGCACCCCGCTCGGCGCCGCCAGGAAGAACACCCGCGACGCTTCCCGCCGCCACTCGCGTGGCGACATCCCGTACGACCTGGCGAACGCCCGGGTGAACGCCTCGTGCGACCCGTACCCGGCCTCGACCGCAACCTCGAGTACGGCCACCGGCTCGGCCAGCAACCGGTACGCCGCCCGCTCCAGCAGCACCCGCCGCCGGAACGCGAACGGCGACTCGCCGGCCACCGCCCCGATCACGCGGTCGAAGTGGAACCGGGACAGATGAACGCGCCCCGCGAGCCCGGCCCCGTGCACCGACTCGCAGGGCCCGGCCATCCCGGCCGCAACCACCGCCACGAATTCCTCGAACACATCCGCCATGTCCACCACTGTGCCCCACCGGCCCGCCGCCGACTTGATCGAAATTGCGGAACCTCACGCTGGTTACCGCAGTACTCCGCAGTGTGTAGTACTGTTCTCGGCGGAACACCTGCTCGAGGAGGTCGGATGGACACGAGCCAGCTACTCAAGGGCGTACTGGATCTCGCGGTGCTCGCCGTGCTGCGGGACGCCGACGGCTACGGGTACGACGTACTGCGCCGGCTGCGCGCGGCGGGCCTGGAGGACGTCGCGGACGCGTCGGTGTACGGGACGCTCCGCCGGCTGTTCGCCGCCGGTGCGCTGACGTCGTACGTGCAGCCGAGCGAGGAAGGCCCGCACCGGAAGTACTACGGGCTGAACAAGACCGGCCGCGACCTGCTCGCCCAGTCGACCAAGACCTGGAACCACTTCGCCGACACGATGTCGGTGCTGCTGCTGGAGAAGGAGGCCGCGTGAACAGCACCCTGACCGGAGCGGTCGCGCTCTACCTGGCCCAGGTGCGGGCCGAGCTCAACGACCTGCCGCCCGGCGAGCTGGAGGACGTGCTTCAGGACGTCAGCGGTCACCTCACCGAGGTGGCGGCCGAGTTCGGCGCCGAGCCGACGTTCGCGGACCTGCAGCAACGCCTGGGTACGCCGGCGCAGTACGCGAATGAGCTGCGGACCGCGGCGGGCTACCCGGCGCGGACTGCCCCTGTCAGTCAGGACGGTCTGGACGCCGGCTGGAAGGCCTTGCGCTGGGGACTGATCTCGGCCATCGCCGGCCCGTTCTTCATTGCCGTCGGCATCTTCGCCTGGGCGCGGGACGAGACTGCGTTCTTCGGGCTGCTCGGGCTCGGGATCCTGTTCGTCGCGGCGTTCCTCGGCGTCCAGGCGTTGCGCGGTCACGATCCGCGGATCGTGCTCGACACGCCACGTGGCGCCCGCGGCGCGGCTGCGATCCGCGGGTGGATCGACCAGATCCCGCCGAACGTCCGGCACGAGCTGGTGACGATCGGCCAGCCGGTCTGGTGGGTGGTCCGCGGTGTCATCGGCGCGGGCGGGTTCTTCGCGCTGTTCGGGGCCGCGTCGGTGACTGTGGTCGGCGCGATCGCGGGTGCGGCGGTGTCGATCTGGATCGGGCGGAAGACGCAGCAGGACCGGCGCTGGCTGTGGTACGTCGTACCGCTCAACGTCGTCGCGGCGATCGCGGTGCCGTCGTTCCTGGCGGCGGCGTACGTCGGGGCGTCGTTCGGATTCCTCAACGACTACAACGATTATCGCGGCAGCTCCTCGCACTACGACCCGCCCTCGGACGGGCTGAGGCTGAACGGGACCTCGATCACGAACATCTACCCGTTCGATGCCCAGGGCAAGCAGGTCCCGGTCCGGCTGTACGACCAGGACGGGAACCCGATCAGCCTGGACCAGCAGGACTGTGCGACGAACTACGGCACGCAATCGCGCGACACGACCGGCAACCTGTTCCCGCAGGCCGTCGTCGTACCGGACGAGAACGGCAACGTCGGCCCGGACAACTGCAAGGACACCACCAAGGCGCCGTTCGTCCCGCCGCCGGCCCCGGCCACCCACACCACCCCGCCGCCGAGCGCAACCCCGACCCCGGCGCCGACCCCGGCCAAAACGCCGACGGTGAAGCCGAGCAAGCCGGCGGCGTCGTCGACCGGCAAGCCCGGCGCGCCCCTGACCGTCGAGCCTTCCCGCTAAGTCACAGCTTCTTGGTCAACCGCACCGCACCGGCCGGGGAGCCCTCCTCCGCCAGCATGTACCCGGCCCTCTCATAGCGGCGGATGTTCCGCTCGCTGCGCTCACCGGTGAAGAGCGTGGCGAGCGGAATGTCGTCGGGCGCCTGCGCCTCGGCGTACCCGAGCAGCCGCTGCCCGAGGCCCGCCCCACGCCGGTCCGGCGCGACCATCAGCCGCCCGATCTCCCAGCTGTCCTCGGTCCGCCGCGCGCGCACCGACCCGACGAGCCGGCCACTCAAACGGATCACCCAGGTCGACCACGCACGCAGCCCGGCGAGCACGTCATCAGCCGTCTCGGTCAGCGCCGGCAGATCCAGACGCTCGTTCGCGATCGCCTCGTCGACCCAGCTGGCCCGCTGCAGCACGACGAGGTCCGGTACGTCGTCGACCGTCGCCGGCACGATGTCCGGCTCGACGCGGTACAGCGGCCGCAGTACGTCGGCAACGCGAGCGAGCTGCCGTAGCGCGGACCGGGCGCGATCGTCGAGCTCGTCCGACTCGACGACAGCGCCGTCGTGGACCGCGTCCGCGATCCGTAGGAAGATGTCGTTCCCGGTCGACAGCATCCGCAGCGAGGCGACGACGCTGCGCGCCATCTGGACGCCGCGTGTGCCGGCCGAGGTATTGCCGTAGCCCACGAAGAGGGCCGGCTTCCAGGCCCACTCGACGGCCAGGTAGTCGAGCGCGTTCTTCAGCGTCGCGGGCATCGAGAAGTTGTACTCGCTCGTCACGAAAACGAACGCGTCGGCGGCCGCGACCCGGCGGCTCCAGGCTTTCGTGTGGTCGTGCAGGTAATGGCCGGTCGAAGGGTGCTCCGGCTCGTCGAGGAACGGCAGGTCGATCTCGGCGAGGTCGGCGACATCGAGCTCCAGACCGAGCGCGGCAGCCTCCGCCGCGCCGGCCCGGACGAACCAGTCACCGACAGCCGGACCGAGCCGGCCAGGTCGGGTGCTGGCGATGACGACGAGGATTTTCTTTGACATGTCAATGAGGGTATCTCGCATCTTTGACATGTCAAAGGTACGCTCGTGGCATGAGCAAGACGCGCTGGCTGACAACCGACGAGGAGCGTGCGTGGCGTGCGGTGCGGCGGCTGCTGACCGTCGTACCGTCCCGGCTGGCCCGCGATCTGAACCAGCTCGGCCTGTCCAGCGCCGACTACGAGGTGCTCAGCACGCTCTCGGAGAAGCCGGGGCGGCGGTGGGGGCTGAGGGACTTCGCGGAGAAGATGCAGTGGTCACGAAGCCGGCTGTCACACCACGCGACACGGATGGAGGCACGCGGCCTGATCGAGCGCGCGGCGGACCCCGACGACGCGCGCGGGTCGATCTACCACTTGACGGACAGCGGTTTCGACGTCCTCGCGGAGGCGGCGCCGAAACACCTGGACTCGGTCCGGCGGCGATTCGTCGATCACCTGACACCGGACGAGCTCGCGGTGCTGGAGCGAGTGTCGACGCGGATCGCCGACCTACCTGAGTGAGGCGGCCGCGACCGAACGGTATGCGTAGCCGAGTCGTCGGTAGACGGCGATCGCGGCCGCGTTGTTTCCGTCCACCATCAACGCGACCCGTCCGTGGCGCTTGATCAGCTCAGCCGTCACGAACCCGCACACCTGCCGCGACAACCTCTTGCCTCGCGCAACAGGATGCGTCGCCACGCCGGCCAGGTACCCGACCTCGGGCGCGCTCCACGCATCCGCCGCAATACTCAGCAGCTCACCACGATCCCCGCTCACCGCAGCCCATCGCCGTACGCCGGGATGGCCTGGCCACGCGTACGACGATGGCGATGCCTCGGTGAGCAATGCCTCCACGCCGGCGTCGCCGTCCAGCCAGGCAGCCGTCGTGGTGATGTCCTGCACCTCCGCCGCATCCATCCACCCGAACGACGCCGAGAACGTCAGCCCCGGCACGCGCTCCGCCAACCCGCGCACCAGGTCCTCATCCCCGAACGGCCGGTACGACGGGCCGACCTCACGCAGCACGTCACGCACCAGCAGCGCAGCGTCATCCGCCGGCCCGATCACCGCAAGCCGATCATGCTTGGACACATCAGGCGACGCGACCGCCACCGCGTCTCCCGCGCTCCACACCCGCACCCCATGGACAAACCCCTGGGCCGCCCACATCACGACCGGATCGTCCCCGCTCGCCTGCTTCAGCTCGGCAGGCGTCTTGATCTCACGCACAGACCAAACCGTAGGTGATGCCTCTGATCCGGCAGCTACGCACCGTCCGCACGCTGGACGGCGTACGGGACCAGGTGGCGGTAGCCGCGGACCGAGACTCGGCGGAGGCGGTGGACGGTGTAGGCGGGGTGGCCGTCGAGGGCGGCGGCGAGTTCGCGGTCGGCGAGGACCCGGCCGGGTTTGCATTCGGTGGTGAGGCGGGCGGCGAGGTTGACGACCTCGCCGTACACGTCGCCGAGGCGGATCAGGATCGTGCCGTACGCGAGCCCGATGCGCAGCTCGGGCAGTTCCTCGTCCGCGTTCACCGCGTCCTGCAGCGCCAGCGCGACCGCGGCGCCCTGCGCGGGAGTGTCGGCGACGAACAGGACCTCGTCGCCCATCGACTTGATCACTCGCCCGCCGTTCAGCGCGACCACGTCGGCGGCCATGCCCTCGAACCGCTCGATCAGTTCCCCGAGCTCGGCCTCGTTCAGCCGGCGGGTCAACCTGGTGTAGCTGACGATGTCCGCGAACCCGACCGCCCGCACCCCCCGCGCCAGCTCGTCGGACCCGGCCACCGACCGCCCGGCCGCCGCGGCCAGGTGCCGGCGCCAGACGTACGTCTGCAACCGCTCCATCGCGGGCAGCAGCAGCGCCGCGACCTCGATCGCCTCGTCCGCGGACAGCTTGGAGCTGCCGAGGAAGTCCAGGAACATCGCCGACTGCCACGACGCCAGCCGGGACTGCGTCTGCCCGAGCTTCCGCGCCAGCGACGACTCCATCTCCGGCTCGATGAACTGGTCGTCCTCGAGCGCCGCGACCAGCCGCAACGCCTCCACGTCGTCGTCGGTGAACGCCACCTCGTCGTCGGGCACGGTCGCAAACCCGAGCGCGTGCCACATCCGCTCGGCCCGCTGGATCGAGATCCCGGCCCGCTCCGACACCTGCACCCGGGTGAACTTTCGCTCCCCGCCCAGCAGCGTCCGCTCGAACTCCCGGGTCAACCCGGCCAGATCCGGCGCCCCAGGGTCAGTGGCCACCGCGGCGCTCGGCGATGGTGGCGTCGATGGCGTCGCGGAACGCGGGCAGGCGACGGGTCAGGTCGTCGAACTTCTCCCGGGTGAAGTGCAGCAGCTGCAGCCGCGACTTCGCCGTGACGGTTGCCGTCCGCAACGTGTTCTTCCGGACCGCGACCTCGCCGGCAATGTCGCCCGGGCCGAGCTCGGCGATCTCCTGGCCCTTCTCCCGGACCGCAGCCGTGCCGCTGAGGATCAGGTACGCCGCGTCCGGCGGCGTCTGCTCCAGGATCAGCGACCAGCCGGCCGGCACCGAGACCTCCTCGCCGGCCCGGAAGATGTCCCTGATGTCCCGTCCGGACAGCTCTGCGAACAGCGGGAGATCCCGCGGGGACGTCCTACCCAGTGCCACGTCGATCCTCCTCGTCGGCCCCCTGTTCGGCAGGTACCCGCCGGGTCACCCCGGCGATCAGCCGATGTTTCCAGTCGGTAACTCTAACGGCTCGCCCGCGTCATGGTCACCCGAAGGCCCCGAACACGCCGACACCAGCAGGATCGGTGGCCGTCGTCGATGGATCGCGAGGTGCGGCTGAGCGGCCACCTGCTCCGGCGTCGGGAGCGGTTCGTCGACCAGCTCCAGCCGGAACCCGTGCCGCCGCAGCGTCGCGACCATCGACCCGATCGTCCGGTGGTACTTCACCACCCTGTCCACGAACCACGTCCGCTCCCGCCGCCCCTCGTCGGCGTAGTCGTCCACCACACAGTCCCCAGCCACCATCGGCGCCGTCATCACCGGGTGCTCGATCGTGAACACGAACGCCCCACCCAGCGTCAGCCAGCCCGCGACCCGCGCGACCAGTCCCTCGAAGTCCTCGACGTAATGGAGCGCCATGCTGCTCACGACCAGCTCCGCCGACCCGGCCGGCAGGTTGAAGTCAGCCAGATCAGCCCGCACGTAGCGCACCCGAGGGTGCCGTTCCGCCGCGGCGAGCATCCGCTCCGACGCGTCCACAGCCACGACCTCAGCACCACCCGCCGCCAGCCGAACAGCAAGCCCACCTTCCCCACAGCCCAGGTCCACCACCCGAAGCCCGTCCATCAGCAGCCCGGCCAACGCGGCGTTCATCGCGGGGATCTCCAGGGCGTCGTTGATGCCCTGGCCGGTACGGCGGAGTTCGCGGTAACTGTTCAGGAAAGAAGGATCGTCGTACAGCTCGGCGCCGTTCACAGCCAGCGCGCGAGGTCGTGGATGTCGGTCATCGGCAGTTCCCACCGCACCGCGAACTGCTCGAGGTCGGCCGCCCCAGCCATGACCCCGTCCGGCCGCATCACCTCACAGCACACCCCGACCGGCGCCAACCCGGCCGCGACGCACAGCGCGACGGTCGCCTCGGTGTGCCCGCGCCGCTCGGCCAGGAGTCCAGGTCGCGCAGCCAGTGGGAACACATGCCCAGGCCGCAAGAAGTCACCCGGTACGGCGTCCGCTGCGGCCAGCCGGCGAATCGTCGCCGCTCGATCGGCCGCGGACACCCCGGTCCCATCGGACGACGCGAGATCGACCGGTACATGCATCGCCGTACCCTGCCGGTCACCGCCGCCCGGGATCGGCCCGATCTCCAACCGCTGCAGTACGTCGGCCGCACACGGGATCGTCGTATGTCCGCACGCCTGTGTCAGCAGGAATTTCATCGCCTCCGGCCGGAACCGCTCCCCCGCGAAGACCACATCGCCTTCACCCTCAGCGGTCGGATCCCACACGACGACTCCACCACCGGCAGCGATCTGCGCAACCACCTTCTGTACGCCGGTCTCACCGCTCAACTGCCCCGCCCACGGCAGCTGTGCCACCGCCCGCAGCAATTCGGGCCCGTGCCCCTCGCGCGCCATCCGGACCAGCAGATCGCTCTCGAGGTTGACCCGATCGCCGACGACCAGCGCACCGAGTTTCGTCTTCGTCAGCGTGGTCGGCACGAGCACGACGGAGAACCGGTCCTTCAGCACCTCCGCGACCGTGATGCTGACTCCATCGATGGCAACCGACGTCTTCGCCACCAACCGGGACAGCAGTCGCTCCGGCGGCTTGATCCACACCCGGCGACCGGCCGGCTCGACGTCGACGCGCAGCACCTTGCCGACGCCTTCCACGTGCCCCTGGATGAGGTGCCCGTCGATCCGGTCGCCGATGGCAACGGGCAGCTCGACGTGCAGCGGCGTACCGTCGGAGATCCGGTCGAACGTCGTACGGCGGCGGGTCTCGTCCGTGACCACGACCCGGATCTCCCCGGGTGGACCCGCCTCGGCGGTGAACCTGATCCCGTCGAGACAGACCGCGCCGCCCGGCGCGACCACGACATCCGAGGTGACCCGCAGCAGATCGCCGGCGATCTCGGCGACGGTGCCTACGTACTCGATTCGTCCTGTGAACATGCTTCGCTCTCCGCCATTGGTTCACGGCCAGGGACATTCAAGTCCGAGCTGAAGCGGGGTATCACCGCGTGGCCCCGGTCGCACCGGGTCACTCCGCCTTCCGGCGGAGCCGACGGGCCTGGATCACGTCCAACCGTCACACCGTGGAATCGCACCAGTCGGCAGTAAAGCACACGCCCACCGTTGACCGTCGTGACGAGCGCCACTACCGTGATCGGAAATCGATTTCACAGGCACGGCTCGGCCCCGCCCCCGAGGAGACACGGATGCGAAAACGATGGTTGCTCACCCTCCCGCTGCTGCTGCTCGGAGCCGTCGTGGTCCCGGCCGACCAGGTGCCGCCGGCGCGCGCGAGCGCCGTACCGTCGCCGGTCGACCAGGTCGCGAAGCTCACCGGCCCGGGATCGATCGACGACACCGAGGCGCGGTTCGGGCTGAAGGCGACCGACCTCGGCATCCTCTGGGACAACGGGTCCGGCGAGATCCTGACCGCGTTCGGCGACAGCTACGGCAGCGGCTGGACCGGGCCGGGCGGCGGCGCCGGGGACCAGGCGACGATCGACTGGCGGTGCAACCTGCTCCTCCGCAGCAAGGATCGCAACCTGGCCGACGGGATGACGCTCGACTCCGCGGCCGAGGATCGGCCCGGTCATGCGAAAGAGTTCCTGCCCTGTAAGAAGATCGACCGCGACGAGCACACGGTCATCCCAACCGCAGGGATCTCGGTCGGGAAGCGGCAGTACGTGCAGTACATGTCGGTCAACTACTGGGGTCCGGCCGGCAGTTGGTTCACGAACTACTCCGGGTTCGCCTACTCCGACGACAACGGCGAGACCTGGACGAAGGGCGCAGGTGCCCGCTGGCAGAACACCAAGGCGTGGGACGACAACTTCCAGATGGTTGCCCTGGCCAAGGACAAGGGCTACGTCTACATGATCGGTACCCCGAACGGCCGCTTCGGCAGCGCTCACCTGGCGAGAGTCCCGGAACAGCAGGTGCTGCAGAAGAAGGCGTGGCGGTACTGGGACGGACGGACCTGGTCGCCGCAGGAGCAGGCCGCCGTACCGATCGCGGTCGGCCCGGTCGGCGAGGTGTCGGTGCAGTGGAACGCCTACACCGGCAAGTGGTTGATGATGTACCTCGACGAGCACCGCGCGTCGATCGTCCTTCGTTCGGCCAAGGATCTCACCGGTCCGTGGAGCGGTGAACAGGTCGTTGTCAAAGGCACCGACTATCCAGGGCTCTACGGATCGTTCATGCACCCGTGGTCGCAGGGATCCGACCTGTACTTCACGATGGCGCAGTGGGATCCGTACAACGTGTTCCTGATGCACACCAAGGTGACCGACGACGGCCAGATCACCAACCTGGTCACGGATCCCGGCTTCGAGGCACAGACCACCGGTACGCCGTCCGCACCCTGGCAACTGAGCGGCACCGGTGGCATCGACCGCACGAACCTGGGCCACACCGGCGCCAACAACGCCTTCGTCCGCGACTCGATCGGCACCCACCAAGTCCAGCAGACCGTTGCTGTCCGCCCCAATCACCGCTACCGGTTGTCCGCCTGGATCCGGACGGCCGACAACAACTCCGAGACGATGCTCGGCGTCCGCACCCTCCGCGGCCGCACGATCGCCCAGCAGACCGGCGGCGCACATCCGCAGTACACAAAGGTCACCGTCGACTTCAACTCCGGCCACGAATCCCTCATCCAGCTCTACGCCGGCTTCTTCGGCCACAACCAGGACGTCTGGCTACAGGTGGACGACGTGTCCTTGGTGGAGCTCGGCTGAGCTATCCGGTACGGCGCCGGCGGCGCGGGCGCGGCGACCGGCGCCGTACCGGGCGGCGTGGGCCTACCAGGCGAGGGCCGGCGAGACGGTCTTCGAGGCGGCGGGCCTCGCGGCGGATGGGTTGGGCCAGGTACTCGCCGAGGATCAGGCCGGAGGCGAGGGCGACACCGATGGCGACCGCGGTCGTGAGGCTGACGATGCCGGTCAGGTTGCCGAGGCTCATCAGCTCGTAGAGGCCCTTGTAGATGGTGAGACCGGGCAGCAATGGGATCGAGCCGGCGACGACCACGACGAGGGGTGGGACACCAACACGACGACCGACGGAGTAGCTGCCCAGGCCGACCACGCAGGCCGCGGCAGCTGTCGACCAGGCCGGGCCGAAGGACGCACGCGTCATCAGGGTGAAGATCAGCGATCCGAGGGCACCCATCACCGAGACCGGGAGCAGCGAACGGAGCGGTGCGTACGTCGCATAGGCGAACGCGACCGCCATCACCGCACCGGAGACGACCATGATCGGGAGGTTCCCGAGCTGGATCGTCTGGGCCTCGATGCCGACGTGCATGCCGAACCTGAGCCCCAGCGCGAGACCGAGGGAGACGCCCGCGATGATCCCGCCGGTCAGCAGCATCGCCTCGAGACTGCGGGCCGCCGCGGTCACGTAGTACCCGGTGATCGCGTCCTGGACGGCACCGGTCAGAGCGATCCCGGCCAGCAGCATGATGATGCCGGCGGCAACGACCAGGGACGGTTTCACCGGCGCGTGGACGGCGTACAGGATCAAGGCGACCGCGGTCGCGACGAAGGCGCCGGCGACCTGCTGGTAGAACGCGGGCAGCCGTTGGCGGTTGAACCAGCGGTTGCTCACGTCGATCACGATCGCGGTCAGCACCGCCACCAACGTGATCAGCCAGCCACCACCGAGCAGCAGCGTCGCGCCGCCGGCCATCACACCCCAGGCGAGCACGGCGCTCCACCGCGGGTACGGCGGACCCGCCGACGTCAGGCGGGCCAGCTCGCGGGACGCGTCCTCGCGCGTCACCTCGCCGCGGGCGAACCGCCGCACCAGCTGGTCGACGTCGGTCAGCCGGGAGAAGTCCTGGGAGCGGTAGCGGACCAGCCGGATGTGCGTCTCGGGCGCGACGTCCGGCGCGGCCTGGTACGAGACCGCCATCGAGGTGAACGTGATGTCGACCTCGCACCCGCGCAGTCCGCCGGCCGCGGTGACACCGAGGATCGTCGCGGTCGCGTCCGCAGTACCGGCGCCGCTGGACAGCAGCACCTCACCGACCCGCAAGGCCAGGTCGATGGTCGCGTAGACCTCCCGCTGCTCGTCAGGCTCCATCGAGTAGACGATGCGCCATCGCGAGGTCGGTGATGAGGATGTTCACCCAGCCGCCGAGCAGGGCGGCGCGGATCGCGGAGTACTTGCGTTCGCCGCCGGCCACCCCGATCCGGCGTGGCACCGCCAGCAGCTCCTTCGCGGTCACCCCGATGACCCGCTGGTCGAACGTCGAGCGCACAAGCTTTCCCTCTTCGTCGAAGAACCGGAAACACACGTCCCCGACGGCACCGAGCCGGCGTAGCTCGTCCTGGTCTGCCTCCGCGACCGCGTTCCCACTGCGCTGCAGCAGTGGTGAGGGCTCGAGGCTGCCGATCCCGACCAGGGCGTCGGTGAGTTGTCCCCACGTGCCCAGAACGTCGCGAACCGACACGTCGTTCATCATCGCCCGCCGGACGCTCGGAGTCCCGACCAGGCCGGGAGCGGGCAGGTAGACCGGCATCCCACCGGTCAGCTCGGCGAACCGCGCGGTCAGCCGGGTGGCCTGCATCTGCACGGCCGCGTCCCCCAGGCCGCCGACGATCTGGACCACTTTGTCCACCACCGGCACGCTCTTGCGCGGCATCCGGTCGACCGCGCTGATCAGCGTCTCGCTCCAGGACGAGATCCCGACCACGTGCCCGCCGGTCAGCGTCATGTCGAGGTACGCCGCCGCGCCGGACCCGAGCGCCGGCAGTACGTCGTCCCCCACGCCGAGCGTGTCGACGACGACCGCGTCACGCAGCCCGTACCGGCCCTGCAGCTCGTCCTCGAGGTCGCTGTGCACGCCGCTGGGCATGGTCACCACGGTGTGCACGATGCCGACCTCGACGGCCTGCTTGAGCATCCGGGACACCCGCGCCTGGGACAGGTTCAGCTCGGCGGCGATCTGCGGCTGGCGGATGCCTTTCTCGTGGTACATCCGCGCAACCTTCGCGAGCAGCCGCAGCTCGTCCAGCCCCGGCCGGCGCACCGCGCGGTTCGCGTTCACCTCGACCCCCTCGCAACGTTCAGGAATTACGGACTATAGGTCAGGAGTCCCGGGCCGGCCGGATGAGATGGACATGACACTCCAGGGACGCTCGTAGCCGTTAAGCTGATGGTGAAAGACCACACGTGCTCTGGGGTCGGTGAAATTCCGAGCCGGCGGTGACAGTCCGCGACCCGTGACTTCGTGAGAAGGAGCGGTTGACCCGGTGAAACTCCGGGACCGACGGTGAAAGTCCGGATGGGAAGACGCACGTGGCAGTCTTCGCGATGCGGTACGTCGTGCGCACGCTGCGCGACCGGACCGCTCGTGGAGCTTGTCGTTGCCCCGGAGTGCTGTCGAACGCACTGCCGAGAGGACACCGACCGTGAACACCATCACCAGCCTGGACACCATCGAGCGTGCCGTCGCCGAGATCACCGCCGGACGACCGGTCGTGGTCGTCGACGACGAGGACCGCGAGAACGAGGGCGACCTGACCTTCGCCGCGAGCCTCGCCACTCCCGAGCTGATGGCGCTGCTCGTCCGCCACACCAGCGGCTACGTCTGCGCGCCCGCGGCGGCGGACCTTCTGGACCGCCTCGAGCTCCCGCTGATGGTCCCGGACAACCAGGACAGCCTGCGGACGGCGTACACCGTCTCCGTGGACGCGGCGACAGGTGTCGGCACCGGCATCTCCGCGGCCGACCGGGCGCGGACCGTCCGCGTACTGGCCGACCCGGCGGCGCAGCCCACGGACCTGATCCGGCCCGGTCACATCCTTCCGTTGCGCGCCGTCGACGGCGGAGTCCGACAGCGGCCCGGTCACACCGAGGCCACCGTCGAGCTCGTCCGGCTGGCCGGTCTGCCGCCGGTCGGCGTGATCGGCGAACTCATGAACGACGACGGCACGCTGATGACCGGCGCAGACCTGCGCGCGTTCGCCGACGCTCATGACTTCGCGATGATCTCGATCGCGGATCTCGTCACGTACCTGTCGTGACCAGGCGGCGGGCGGCGTCGGCGATGCCCTCGGGGGTCAGGCCGCACCGGTCCATCAGGTAGCCGGCCGACCCCGTGGGCGCGAACTCGGGAAACCCGAGGATCGACACCCGCGCCGGATGATGCTGTACGACGGTCTCCGCGACGGCGCCACCGAGTCCGCCACCGGACACCGCTTCCTCGGCGGTCACGATGCCGGCCGTCTCCCGCGCGGCCGCGACCACGGCGTCGGTGTCCAGCGGCTTCACGGTCGGCATCGACAGGACGCGGGCCGAGATCCCTTCCTCGGCGAGCCGCTCGGCCGCGGCCAACGCCCGCCACAGGATGGTCCCGTTGCTGATCAGGGTGACGTCGCTCCCGTCCCGGACCGTGATCGCCTTGCCGAGGTGGAACTCGTAGTCCTCCGAGTACACCTTCGGCACGCTCATCCGGCTGACGCGGATGAACACCGGTCCCACGGAGGCCGCCGCCCAGCGCAGTACGGCCGCGGTCTCGATCGGGTCGGCGGGGACGATCACGGGCAGGTTGGCGATCGCCCGCAGCCACGCGATGTCCTCGACCGAGTGGTGCGTCGGGCCCAGTTCGCCGTACGCGACTCCGGGGCTCATGCCGCAGAGCTTCACGTTGGTGTTCGAGTAGGCGACGTCGGCCTTGATCTGCTCGAGCGCGCGACCGGTGAGGAAGCAGGACGCCGCCGAGACGAACGGGATCCGGCCACCGTTGGCCAGTCCCGACGCGACGCCGACCATGTCCTGCTCGGCGATGCCGACGTTGATCAGCCGGTCCGGGAACGCCTTGCGGAAGCTGGTCAGCTTGCTGGAACCGACCGAGTCGTTGACCACACCAACGATCCGGTGGTCGGATTCGGCGAGCTCGGCCAGCGTCTCGACGTACGCGTCCCGGCAGTCGTACCGCGGCTGGTCCGCGATCGAACGGGTCTCGAGGACTGTCATGCCAGCTCCTTCAGGGCCTGCTGGTACTCACCGGCATCGGGCACGCGGTGGTGCCAGGCGACGTTGTCGCTCATGAACGAGATCGGGTGCCCCTTGTGCGTGTGGGCGATCACGAACGTCGGCCTGCCCGGCCGGAACGGTACGGCGGACAGCACGTCGAGCAGCTCGCCGTGGTCGTGACCGTTGACCTCGACCACCGCGAACCCGAACGCGGCCGCCTTCTCCGGCAACGGGTCGAGGTCGTTGGTCTCCTGGGTGGTCGCGCCCTGCTGCAGCCGGTTGCGGTCCACGATCACGGTCAGGCGGTCCAGCTGGTACTGCGAGGCCGCCATCATCGCCTCCCAGTTCGAGCCCTCCTGCAGCTCACCGTCGCCGACGAGCACGTACGTACGGCGCATCGAGACGTCGAGCTTGGCCGACAGCGCATGCCCGACCGCGATCGGCAGGCCGTGCCCGAGCGGACCGGTGTTGGCCTCGACGCCGGCCACCTTGTTCCGGTTGGGGTGCCCGTTCAGCGCGGAGAGCGGCTTGAGGAACGTGGCGAGCTCCTCGACCGGCAGGAATCCGAAAGCTGCGAGCGTGGTGTAGAGCGCGCCGGCGACGTGGCCCTTGCTCAGGATGAAGCGGTCTCGCTCGGTGTCGTCGACCGTCGCGGGCGAGATGTCGAGCACAGCGCCGTACAGCGTGGCCAGGATGTCGATCGCGGAGAAGTCACCGCCGATGTGCCCGGCGCCGGCGTGGTGGACCAGCGCGAGGTCCTGGATCCGGATCTGTTTGGCAGCCTCGGCGATGTGCGCGATCTGCTCGGCGCGGCTGCTGTGCAGCGGCAGCCGTCCGAGCACCGGCATCGTCGCGTGCTCGACCGTGAGCGTCATGCGATCTCCGACATCGAACTCAGCAGGACCTTCTGGACGAGCTTCTGCGCGGCCAGGGCGTCGTGCGATGCCTGCGCGGCCGCCAGAGCGTCGTCGTCGAGTACGTCGAGCGCGTGGTGGATCGCCTTGAGGAAGGTGATCGCCTGCTTCGCGGCCTGGACGCTGTCCTCGCGGAACGGGAACTGGTCCAGCTGCCAGACGCCCTCCCAGTTGTTCTTCCGCAGCGTGTGGAAGAACTCGAACGTCTCGACCAGGTGCACCGACCCGACGACCATGTCGTCGTCCCAGCCGCGCAGGTTGTCGTTGACATCGATCGCGAACAGCCGGCCGTAGTCGATCGCCAGTTGCGCCGCGTCGGCCGGCGTCTCCTGGCCGTACAGCGAGTGGCCGAAGTCGAGCAGGATGCCCAGGTTGGGCAGGCCGATCTTCTCGATGCCGAGCAGGGTCCGGGCGACGCTCGGGAAGATGATCTTGACCCGCGGCTCGCGCGGCTTGTACTCGATCACGAAGTTGATGTCCGGATGCGCCGACACCAGCTCCTTCAGCCCGTCCAGGGCCAGGTTCCAGATGTCGTGGTAGTTGACCTGGAACGGGTAGTCCCAGCCGTCCTGGCCCGGCCACAGCTTCACGTACGAGCAGCCCAGGTCCTTCGCCAGCTCGGTTGCCTGATGCAACAACTCCGTCGCCTGCTTGCGGACGCCCGGGTCCGGGTTGGTGAGCGAGCCCTTGACGAAGTCGCGGGTGTAGATCTCCGGAGTGATCGCGATCGCCTTCAGGTTGTTCCGCTCGAGCGCGGCCTTCACCTCGTCGAGCGTCCCGTCGTACCCGGCGAACGGCCAGTTCAGGTCGACGACGGACAGGTCGCCGACGGCGCCGGCCCGGTCGATCTGCTCGAGCAACCCGATCGGGTCGCCGTACCCGTCGGTCGCGTAGCGGTCCTTGTACGTCGCGAAATGCCAGATCCCTGCACCGAAGACGGGGAGGTCGGTCATGAGGTGCTCCTTTGACGGGCGAAGCGGCGGATCTTGGCGAACATGTCCTCCAGCAGGAAGCGGACATCGACCTGCTCGCAGACCTGGATGGGGTTGTCGGTGCCGGGCAGGTACCAGCCGTCGACACCGAAGCGCGGCGCCGGACGGGTCCGGAAGTTGCCACTCTGCGGGTAGAGCATCAGCGAGATGGCCGGCGAGTCGCCGAGCGAGCGGGACTCGATCGGCTCGCCGTGGTATGTCGCGTTCCACTCGATCAGCTGCTCGACCAGGTACTTGCCGAGCGCGCCGGCGGCGCCGATCTTCTCCTCGAGCTCCGCGTAGCTGACCGAGACCTTCGTGTAGACGTCGCTGGTGACCTGCCAGACGGTGATCCCGGAGCCGAACACGACGTTCGCGGCATGGATGTCGTTCGACAGGTTGAACTCCATCCGGTGGTCGGCCGCGTAGCCGCTGTAGCCGCGGCCGCCGATCCAGATCACGATGACGTCCCGGTGCACGAGCTCCGGGTCGAGCAGGATCGCCGAGGCCATGTCGGTGAGCGGGCCGAGGAACGAGACGAACAGCGGGTCGCCCTTCGAGGCCAGTTTCGACTCCTCGATGATCAGCCGGGCGCCGGGCGAGTCGAGCGGGGTCTGCTCGTCCGGGATGCCGGTGGTCGCGCCGTTCGCGACCGGGACCTGGCCGGTCAGCTCGGTCAGCTCCAGCAGCAGGTCGATCTCCTCGCGGGACTCCTCCATGCTCCGGTCCGACCGATGGGTGCCGAAGTGCGCGGGAATCAGGCCGCGGAGGTCGAAGGTCGGCGACAACAGCCCGTGCACGATCGCGAACTGATCGTCCGCCTCGTTCTTGGCATCGGTGTTGATGATCACCCGGCGTCTACTCGGCTTCACTCGCACTCCTCGACCTGGCGAATAGATATTCAGTAATGCATAGGCTGTCGCCCTGAGTGTCGCCACCCGGCTAGAGTCACGTCAAGACCCGAGGTGAAACTTGGAGGACCGATGGTCCAGGCCGTACTCGCGATCGACCAGGGCACGACGAACTCCAAGGCGATCCTGGTGGACGCCGCCGGAACCATGCTCGCAACCGGCTCCGCACCGGTGAAGCTGTCCACCCCCCGTCCGGGCTGGGTCGAGCAGGACGCGGACGACCTCTGGCAGAGCGTGCTGCGCGCTGTCGACTCCTGCCTCACGTCGCCGGGAACCGGCGGCACGACGGCCGAGGTCGTCGGGATCGCCCTGTCCACGCAGCGTGAATCGGTGGTCGGCTGGAGCCGGTCGGGCGAAGCGGTCGGCCCTGTCCTCGGCTGGCAGGACGTGCGCACCGCCGACTGGTGCGCCCGGTTACCCAGCTCGGTCGACGAGCTGGTACGCCGCCGTACGGGCCTCCGCGTGGACGCGATGTTCTCGGCGCCGAAGATGCGCTGGCTCCTGGACCGATCCGATGCCCTGGTCGGCACCGTCGACGCCTGGCTCGTCCATCGGCTGACTGGTTGCCGCGAGCATCTAACAGAGGCCGGCAATGCCTCGAGGACCCTGCTCTACGACACTCGCGAGCTCGACTGGTCCCCGGAGCTGCTCGAAGCGTTCGGCGTACCGCGGTCGGCCTTGCCCGAGGTACGGCCGTCCAACGCGGGCTTCGGCGTCACGGCCGGTGTGCCGGGGTTGCCGGACGGGATCCCGATCATCGCCGTACTCGCGGATTCGCATGCGGCGATGTACGGCCAGGGCTGCACGCGGGCCGGGATGGCGAAGGCGACCTACGGGACCGGATCGTCGGTGATGACGCCGGTGGACGGATTCGTCGAGAGCGGCTGCACGCTGGCCTGGCTGACAGATCGGCCGGTCTACGCACTCGAAGGCAACATCGTCTCTTCGGGCGCGGCGCTCGCCTGGACGACCGACCTGCTCGGCCTGCCCGACGTCGGCGCGTTGACGGAACTGGCCGCGACGGTCCCGTCGGCGGAGGACGTCATACTGGTCCCGGCCTTCGCGGGCCTCGGCGCACCGCACTGGGATCGGGAAGCGCGGGCAGCGCTGACGGGGATGAGCAGTTCGACCACCCGGGCCCACATCGCGCGGGCGGCCGTCGACGCAGTCGCCCATCAGATCTGCGACATCACCGACACGATCCCGGGCGACCTGAGCAGCCTCCGCGCCGACGGCGGTGCCACGGTGTCCGGCCTCGTCATGCAGACCCAGGCCGACCTTCTCGGACGGCCGGTCGAGGCGGCCGACGTACCGGAGGTCTCCGCCCTGGGTGCGGCCGAGCTCGCATGGACGACCCTGGGCGAGACGACGAGTTGGGCCGCGCGACGTTCGTACCGGACCTTCGGGCCTCGACTCGATGCCGCCGCGCGGTCCCGGCTCCGGGCGCACTGGGCCGGAGCGGTCGCGTCCGTCCGGGTCAGGCCAGCCTGATCCGGAAGATCGCCACGCGGGCGTTGTGGTCGTCGACGTTCATCGGGACCACGTTCGTGGTGACCAGGTCGAGCTGGACCGTGCCGTCGCCGGGCAACCAGTTGATCCGGTCGATGCCGTCGGCGAAGACCTTGCGCTCGGCATCCTGACCGGTCGCCTTGTCGTAGCCGGGGTTGTTGGTGTCCGCGGTCCAGATCACCAGGTGACCCTTCTCGTTGTGAGCCATCACCCGTTCGCGGTGGATCTTCTTGTGCAGGTCGTAGTCGTCGCGCAGGTTCGGGCTCTGCCGGCCGTTGTACGCGCCGTGCAGGTAGTGCGTGTTGATCAGGACGAACTTCAGCCCGGGATGCGCGCCGTGCTCGACGACGACCTCGTTGATCCAGCGCGGCGGGCTGACGTCGGGGATGACGCCGTGTACGAAGGTGGGCTTGGAGTTGATCACCTTCCACGGTGTCGGGACGGAGATCGGCACCCGGAAGGAGCCGGCGTCGGCCAGGAAGGCGTTGTCGTAGGCGTCGCCGAAGTTCTGCGCGATCATGGCCGGCTCGCCGCTGTCGCCTTCGCTGATCTCCTGCCAGCCGACGAACGGACGGTTACCGGGATCGCCGCTGCGCACGGCCTGGATCGCAGGCCCGCGGGCCGCGAGGTTCTTGCGGCCGATGTTCGCCGTGATGATCGGGAGCCGGAACCATTCGGTCGCCGCCGAGGCGGACCGGGCCCCGGCCACCGAACCGAACGTCGCGGCGCCGGCGAGGGCGCCACCACCGAGCATCAAGGCGTGCCGTCTGCTGATCCTGTTGGCCATCACTGCCTCCACAAGAGTCTGGCCGTCGGGCCAGGGGCGGGTGTCTTGTCGACGAGCTACGACGGACGGTACTGCGCGACGGTTCCATGCAGCGCGGCACGCATCGTCGATCGGCCCGTGACCGGTTGTGGTCGGAGATCGCTTTCCGTGACAGGTTGACTCGGTCGGGACGCCCACCTATGGTTACGGTCACAGGCTGTGGAAAGCCCTTTCCCAGGCTCAGGAGGGAGGCGCTCATGTGTGAGTTCGAGTCCGGACCGGCCGTGGCGCTGCCGGGCGGGATCGGCGTCTCCAAGCTGACGGTGTACGACGTCGAGTCCCCCGACGGCCTGGCCGGCGGCTCGCCGCACGTGCACCTGGCCTGCTCCGAGGGGTACTACGTGATCGCCGGCAACGGCGCCGTACAGACACTGCACGCGAAGGGCTACTCCGAGACCCCGCTCGAGGCCGGGACCGTGCTCTGGTTCGACCCGGGCACCATCCACCGCCTCGTCAACGGCGGCGACCTGCAGATCCTCGCCCTGATGTCGAACTCGGGTCTTCCCGAGGCCGGTGATGCCGTACTGACGCTGCCGCCGGAGTACCTCACCGACCGCGACACGTATTTGCAGGCAACCGCCCTCACGGGTGACCTCACGGCGACCGCGATCGCCCGGCGCGACCTCGCGCTGCAGGGGTACGCCGTGCTGCGGGAGCGGTACGACTCGGAGGGACCGTCCGCGCTGGACGACTTCTACGCGGCCGCGGTCCGGATCGTGCAGCCGCAGCTCGCGGACTGGCGCAAGCGGTGGGAGCAGGGCGCCCGCCGGCTCGCCTACGAGACGGGCGCCGCGCTCGACGCCCTGGACGCCGGCATCGCGGCGCAACTGGAGTCGGCCGAGCTACACCAACTTCCCGCACCTACTGAGTTCGGCAGGCACGGTATGTGCGGCCGGCTCGACGTCTACGACACCAACGCGTGAGAGGTACGACTGTGAACGAGCGACGCATCGGCATCGTGATGAACGGCGTCACCGGCCGGATGGGCCTGCGCCAGCACCTCGAGCGTTCCATCCTGGCGATCCGGGAGCAGGGCGGACTGCCCGCCGCCGACGGCACGATGATCATCCCCGAGCCGATCCTGGTCGGCCGCAACGAGCTCAAGCTGCGCCGGATCGCCGAGCAGTACGGTCTGGAGCGGTGGACCACCGACCTGGCCGAGGCACTGGCCGAGCCGGACGTCGAGATCTACTTCGACTCCCAGCTCACCCAGCTGCGCGAGAAGGGCGTCCGCGCCGCGGTCGAGGCCGGCAAGGCGATCTACTGCGAGAAGCCGATCGCCGAGAGCCTTGACGCCGCCGTCGATCTGGCCCGGACGGTGATCGACTCCGGGCTGAAGAACGGCGTCGTGATGGACAAGCTGTCGCTGCCCGGACTGCGCAAGCTGAAGCGGTTGGTCGACGGCGGGTTCTTCGGCCGGATCCTGTCGGTCCGCGGCGAGTTCGGCTACTGGGTCTTCGAGGGCGACTGGCAGGAAGCGCAGCGGCCGTCGTGGAACTACAAGGCCGAAGAGGGCGGCGGCATCATCCTCGACATGTTCTGCCACTGGCGGTACGTGCTCGAGCAGACGTTCGGGTCGGTCAAGTCCGTGTACTGCCAGGGCGCGACGCACATCCCGACCCGGGTCGACGAGCAGGGCGACAAGTACGCCGCCACCGCGGACGACGCGGCGTACGGCGTGTTCGAACTCGAGGGCGGGATCGTCGCGCAGATGAACTCGTCGTGGGCGACGCGGGTGTTCCGGGACGAACTGGTCGAGTTCCACGTGGACGGGACCGAGGGGTCCGCGGTCGCGGGGCTGCGGCGGTGCCGGGCGCAACACCGGTCGGCGACACCGAAGCCGGTCTGGAACCCCGATCTGCCGGCCACCGAGAAGTTCCGCGAGCAATGGGCCGAGGTGCCGGACAACGAGCCGTTCGACAACGGGTTCAAGGTCCAGTGGGAGATGTTCCTGCGGCACGTGGTCGACGACGCGCCGTTCACCTGGGACTTCATCGAGGCAGCCAAGGGCGTGCAGCTCGCCGAGCTCGGTCTCCAGTCGTGGCACGAGGGCCGGAAGCTCGAGGTGCCCCAGCTCGACCTCGAGGCGAACTAATGGAGCTGGAGCTTCCTGCTCGAGGTGGGCTGGAAACCTATCGATTGATCGGTGAGCCGGTTGCTCACGGCATCTATCAGCCGGCGTCGTCCCGCTTGGCTTTTGCGGCCGCGCATGTTGTCGCGGACCCCTTGGGCGACAACTCGCCGGGGGCGCCGGCAGTTGTCGATTGGGAGCACACGCTGGAGTTTCGGCGGCATCTGTGGTCGCTGGGGTTGTCCGTGGCTGAGGCGATGGATACCGCCCAGCGTGGGATGGGGCTCGACTGGAAGGCTACCCAGGAGTTGATTCGGCGGTCGGCGGCTGACGCGCCGGGCGGGCGGATCGCGGTCGGCGCGGGGACCGATCAACTTGCGCCCGGCAACCATCCGCTGGATGCCGTGATCGCCGCCTACGA
Organism: Kribbella sp. NBC_00709; assembly: GCF_036226565.1. Taxonomy (GTDB): domain Bacteria; phylum Actinomycetota; class Actinomycetes; order Propionibacteriales; family Kribbellaceae; genus Kribbella. The sequence continues at coordinate 3,314,960 of NZ_CP108996.1, read as the reverse complement.
AGAACAGTTCGCGGTGGCAGAGGCGGCCGGTGCGCAGCCGATCATGATGGCCAGCCGCGCGTTGTGCGCGGCAGCCGAATCCCCCGACGACTATCGCAAGGTGTACGACCACCTGCTCAACCAGTCCACGCGACCGGTCATCCTCCATTGGCTGGGACCCATGTTCGACCCTGCCCTGGAAGGCTACTGGGGTAGCGCATCGTTCGACGCGGCCATGGCGTTCGTCGTCGACCTGATCAACGACAACCTGGACAAGGTCGACGGCGTCAAGATCTCGTTGCTCGACGCATCGAAGGAAGTTGCTCTGCGCAACCGCCTGCCCGAGGGCGTCCGGCTCTACACCGGCGACGACTTCAACTACCCCGAACTGATCCGCGGCGACGAGAACCACCACAGCGACGCACTGCTCGGGATCTTCGCCGCGATCGCGCCGGCCGCCGCGGCCGGCCTGAAGGCCCTCGACGACGGCGACCTCGACACCTATGAGCGGGTCTTCGAGCCGACGGTTCCGCTGGCTCGGCAGATCTTCTCCGCGCCGACGTACTACTACAAGACCGGCATCGCCTTCCTGGCTTGGCTGAACGGCTTCCAGCCCGGCTTCACCATGGTCGGCGGCCTGCAGACCGGACGGTCGCTGCCGCATCTCGCCGACACGTTCCGGTTGGCCGACCAAGCCGGCGTACTCACCGATCCTGAGCTGGCCGTCGACCGGTTCCGCCAGCTGTTGCGTGTGAGCGGTGTCGACGCATGAACAGGTACAGCCTGAACCAGGCGACGACGAAGTACTGGCCGCTCGAGGACGTCGTCCAGGCCAGCGCCAACGCCGGCCTGGAGTGGATCGGCCTGTGGCGCGAGCCGATCCAGGAGTACGGCGTCGACAAGTCGGCGAAGCTGGTCGCGGGCGCGGGCCTGAAGGTCTCGTCGCTGTGCCGGAGCGGGTTCTTCACCTCGACCGATCCAGCCGAGCGCACGGCGAAGATCGAGGACAACCGGCGGGCGATCGACGAGGCGGCAACCGTCGGTACGTCGGTCCTTGTACTCGTGAGCGGTGGGCTGCCACCGGGCTCGCGTGACCTCGACGGCGCGCGCGACATGGTGCGCGACGGCTTGGCCGAGCTGGCGCCGTACGCCGAGGAGCGTGGCGTGAAGCTCGCTGTCGAGGCGCTGCACCCGATGTTCTGCTCGGACCGCTGTGTGGTGTCGTCGCTCGGCGGTGCGCTCGATCTGGCCGAGCAGTTCCCGGCGTCCCAGGTCGGCGTGATCGTCGACGCGTACCACCTGTGGTGGGACGCGGACGTGTACCGGCAGATCGAGCGGGCCGGTCAGCGGATCCTGTCGTACCAGGTCAGCGACTGGGTAGTGCCGCTGCCCGCGGACACGCTGCTCGGGCGCGGCATGATGGGAGACGGTTCGATCGAGCTGCGCCGGCTGCGCGAGGCCTGTGACGCGGCCGGGTACGACGGGCCGATCGAGGTCGAGATCTTCAACCAGCAACTGTGGGACGCGCCCGGCCAGGAGGTCTTCGACCTGGCGCTGGCGCGCTATCAGGAACACGTCATCTAGTTGATCGAGGAGCTGTCTGTATGACTATTCCGGCCAACGGGATCGGGATGCACCTCTACACGATGCGGGACGTCCTGGCCGAGGACTACCCGGGGACGCTGAAGCGCCTCGCCGGGATCGGCTACCAGACGGTCGGGGTGAGTGGCCGGTTCGACCACAGCGCCGAGGAGATCCGGTCGTACGCCGACGACGCCGGGCTGAAGATCGTGCTCGAGCACGTCGGGTACAAGCGGCTGTCCGACGACTGGGCGGGCGCGCTCGCCGATGTGAAGACGCTCGGCGCGCAGTGGGCCGTCGTACCGTCGATTCCGTCCGAGCAGCACTCGGTCGAGGGCTTCAAGGCCGCGGCCGCCGCGTTCACCGAGGCCGGGAAGGCGGCGCGGGACGCCGGGCTGAAGCTGCTGTTCCACAACCACGGGCGCGACTTCGACGAGGTCGACGGGCAGGTGCTGTACGACATCCTGCTGGGCGTGGACCCGGAGCTGCTCGGGTTCGAGCTGGATCTGTACTGGGCGGTGGACGGCGGGCACGACCCGGCGAAGCTGTTCCAGGAGCACCCCGGCCGGTTCCCCGCGCTGCACGTCAAGGACATGGCCGAGGACGGCTCGTGGGAGGACGTCGGCGCCGGCAAGCTCGACTTCGGCGCGATGTTCGAGCACGCCGAGGCGGGTGGCGTGGAGCAGTGGCTGGTCGAGCACGACAAGCCCACCGACGCCTGGCACTCGGCCGAGCGCAGCTACCGCGGACTGACCGAAATCCGGTACTGAGTGCTGTGACAACAAACGCTTAACCGGGTCAGCTGTGGATACAACTGCTCACCCCCGGTGAAATCGGCCTATTCTCGACGGGTGCAGAGCGAGCCAGCGGTACGGCTGACTGCCGTCCGTCGCCTCTACGAGGTGAGCGCCCGGATGGGCGCTGGGCGAAGCCTTGCCGAAACGCTGCAGGCCGTCGTCGACGGGGTCGTGAACGGGCTCGGATTCGGGATCGCCGTGCTGAACCTGCGGCACGCGGACGGGAAGTTCGAGGTGATCGCGGTCGCCGGTTCGCCGGAGGCGCGGGAAGCGCTGCTCGGACGAGTCAGCGCACCGGACATCTTCGACTCCGAGTTCGCGATCGCCGACGCGTGGGGCAAGCTCCGGTTCGTGCCGCACGAGCGGCTGCCCGAGGGCGAGGTGGTCGGGTGGGTGCCCGACGTACCGGTGTCCGACGACCCCGGCGCATGGCACCCGCTCGACGCGCTGTTCGCACCGTTGTACTCACCCGACGGGAAGCTGGTCGGGATGCTCTCGGTCGACCTGCCCGAGGACCAGCGGCGGCCGGGGCCGGTCCACCGGGAGCTGCTGGAGATCTTCGCCACCCAGGCCGGCGTGGCGATCGACAAGGCCCGGCTGGCCGACCAGCTGCTCGCCGAGAAGACCCGGCTGGAGGCGAGTGAGGCGACGTTCCGCCTCGTCTTCGAGGGCGCCGGCAACGGGATGGCGACGATCGGCTTCGACGGGCCGGAGCGGGGCCGGATCCTGCGCGTGAACAACGCCTTCTGCCGGATCACCGGATACGTCGCGAGCGATCTGCTCGGGGCCCGGCTGGCGCGGTTCCTCCGCGACGAGGAGCCCGGGTCGACCCGGACCAATCTCGAAGATGTTGCTGCCGGCAACGGAACGTATCGGTTCGAGCGGGTCTTCACCCAGCCGAACGGGAACGCGATCTGGCTCGGCGGTACGGCGGCCATCGTCGAACAGGGCGCCGACCGGCCCCGGATCCTGCTGATCCAGATCGACGACGTCACCGCCCGCAAGGACGCCGAACGGGAACTGCGCCACCACGCCGCACACGACCCGCTCACCGGCCTGCCGAACCGGCGGCTCCTGCAGCACCGCTTCACGAACGTCCTGGAGCGGACCCGTACGACGGGCCGGCCGGGCGCGCTGCTGTTCTGCGACCTGAACCACTTCAAACTCGTCAACGACGGCTACGGCCACGAGGCCGGCGACAATGCGCTCCGCGAGATCGCGAACCGCCTCACCACAGCCGTCCGCCACGGCGACACGGTGGCGCGGCTCGGCGGCGACGAGTTCGCCGTACTGGCCGAAGACATCGCCGGCGACGACCTCACCACCCTCATCACTCGCCTCGAGTCCGCCGTCAGCCGCCCCCTCCCCAACATCGCCGTCCAAGTCACCACCAGCGTCGGCACCGTCCCCATCACCCCCACCACCACCGACCTCGAAACCCTCCTCCACGAGGCAGACCAGGCCATGTACGACGCCAAGAACCGCCGGGGCTAATTCACACGGACCGTGGTGAGCGCCTCACACCCACACGAACTCCACCGGATTGCACGAACCTGCAACTCATTCGCCTTGAAGCAGCGGATCCACCGTGGTTCAAATGGTGCTCACTGACCTGGGGGGATGGGCGCATGCAGCGCACCTTGATGAGCGGGCCGGCATGGGTGGCCTATGCGCAGATCTACGTGGAGAGTGCGAACAACTCCGCCGATCTCCATGAATGCTTTGCCGGACAGCGGAACGGGTTGTGTGGTGCCGCGGTGCCGGGGACGTTGTTCCTGGTCACCGGGATGCACACGGGAGAGGTGGAGTTCGCCGTCGAGTTGCACGACACGATGCCCTCGGTCGAGCACAGCGCGGAGGACGTCGTCGAGGCGTCGTACCGGCCGATCGGCGCGACGGTGTTGATGACCTGGGCAGGAGACGGTGGGTCGTGGCCGCTGGACCTCGAACCGGACGCGGACTACCGAGTCCGGTACTCCGCATGGGGTATGGATGCGGGTCACCAGGCCGGACCGCCGATGGACGGGGAGCCGCTGGTGGACAGGTACCTCCTGCAGTTCTGGCCGGCTCGGCCCGCGCCTGATCGCGTGGTGAAGGAGACGAGCAAGCAGGCGGCGTACTGGCATGGGTTCGCCCGCGAGCAGCCGACGCCCGCCCAACTCGCCGAGATGAAAGCAGAGAAGGCGCGGCAGGCTGAAGACCGGCGACTCGCCGAGTGGGCGGCGGCTTGGGGCGGAACGCTGCCGACCGAGCGCATCAAGCGCGCTAGCTTCGGCCAGGAACTGTCGCAGCTGGACCGGTCCTTCGTGGACACGCTCGAGCAAACCGACTCGGAAACGTTGCGCTCGCTCGCTCGGTGGGCGGCGCGACGCGCGTGTCAGGAAGCCGGGTACGGCGGCAACGAGCGGATCGCAGGCGTCCTGGATCGCATGGACCGCGGCGCCGACTGGCTCGAGACCCTCAACGGGCCGCCGCGACAGCTCGAACCCGGGACGAAGCCGAGCGCGACCGTCCACCATTTCGTCTCCCAGGAACACGGTTGGTTCGACGACCGCGACCCGTTCGACAACACGTCGACGGTGGTCACCGCGACCTTCAACGAGGACGCGTTCAAGGCAGCAGTCGAAACCACCTGGCTGGCGACGGGGCCGTTCGCGGAAAAGGAACGCCTACTGATCGAACTGCGGGAACGGTTCCTCACGAACCCAGCCTTGTGAGGGCTGCCGACCTCGGTTGTTGCTGAGGGCATCCACCATCCCGCGGAACGTCCACCCCGACCACCCCAACCTGCCCTCGCACCTGACCACGCGCAGTCGAGGGCCTCCAACGGGAGTGGATATCCATTCCCGTTGGGGGTTCTTCGCTGGTGTGCGAGCGAAGAACCCCCAATAGCAGCGGATAACCGGTCAACCCTTGACTTGCGGCCACCCGAGGCAGGGCCGCCGAGATCAGGCAGCGCGCGCGTAGCACCGCGCGGGCTGGCCGCGGGTTAGGAGCCGAGCTTTGTGAGGGCCTCGTCGGTTAGGCGGTAGACGGTCCAGTCGTCTTGGGGGTTGGCGCCTAGGGACTTGTAGAAGTCGATGGCGGGGGTGTTCCAGTTGAGGACGGACCATTCGAGGCGTTCGTAGTTGTTGCGGACGCATTCTTGCGCGAGGGCCGTGAGGAGGGCTTTGCCCAGGCCGGTGCCGCGGGTTTCGGGGCGGACGAAGAGGTCTTCCAGGTAGATGCCGTGGACGCCGCGCCAGGTGGAGAAGTTGAGGAACCAGATCGCGCAGCCGGCGATCTCGCCTTCGTGTTCGGCGACGTGGCAGAAGGCGGCGGGGCTGGGGCCGAAGAGCGCGGTCTCCAGCTGCGAGGCGGTCAGGTGGCACTCGTCGGGTGCGCGTTCGTACTCGGCCAGCGCGTACACGAGTTCCACGAGCGCCGGGATGTCCTCCGGCCGGGCACGGCGAATCCGTTCGTCGGTCTGCATACCGCCTATCCTGCACCGACCCGGGACAGCACCGCCGAGCCGACCGACCGTCGCGAGGCGCAGCCAGCCGGGCGGGCGTCAGTCGTCGCGTTCGACACCGTCGTCCGGGCCGTCCTCTTCCACGCCGGCGTACGTCGACTTCTGCAGCTGCAGCGCCAGCGCTGTCTTTCCGGAGAGGGCTCTTCGGTTACACCGGCCCGCCGCCGGTGACCTTGGCCATGGTGCGGCGGATGTACTCCGCGGTGTCGATCCGGCCGAGCTCGCGGTCGACCAGGTCGGCGACGTCGTCGCGTTGTGGCTCCCAACCCTCGAGCCGGTTGTTCGACAGCGCGTCGCTGACGCGCTGCTTCTGGTCGTCGTCGAGCGGTTCGAACAGGTCCGGCCAACGCTGGGCGTAGCGGCACGGTTCGTAAGCCATCAGTCAGCTCCCCGAGTAGCTAGCAATCCAGCCAGCCTAGCGAAACCCCAGTTCTACCGTCGTTCGCCGGTAATTTCCCGATCGGACCCGTTAACCTCCGCGCCAAGTCGCAGCTACCCACCAAATGAACGATCCTCGACACCCGTCAGCACCGTACCGACCAGCCGTGCGGCGATGGCGATTCGTCCACCTGTGACGACCGGTTCAACCCGGACAACACGATGCTCGGCGGCAAGCAGCGCGCCTGGTTGCTGGACGGATTCCGGCAGTCGAAGGCCCGCTGGCAGGTGATCGGCAACCAGACCCCGATGGGCCAGACCGACTGGACGCCGGGCCCGGAGACCCATGTCTGGCTGGACCCGTGGGACGATTATGTTGCCGAGCGCAACAAGGTACTGGCGGCCGCGCAGGACAGCGGGGTCCGCAACCTGGTCGTCATCACCGACGACCGGCACCAGAACTACGCCCTCGAACTCAAGCGCGACTACGCGAACCCGGACTCGGCCACGGTCGGCACCGAGTTCGTCGGTACGTCGATCACCAGCGGCGGCAACGGCGCCGACCTGACCGACCAGGGCCAGCAGTTCCTCGAGGCCAACCCGCACCTGAAGTTCTTCAACTCCCAGCGCGGGTACGTCCGGGTCACGGTCGACCAGAAGCAGTGGCGGTCCGACTTCCGTGTCGTCCCGTACGTCGAGACGCCGAACGCCCCGATCACCACCCGGGCGACCTACGTCGTCGAGGACCACCGCCCGCACGTCCACTCAGCCTGATCACACGCCCAGGCCGCCGTCCACGCGCAGCACCGCACCGGTCACGTACGACGCCCGGTCGCTGAGCAGCCAGGCGACGGCCTGGGCCACTTCGCTCGGGTCGGCCCCACGACCGAGCGGGGTCCGCGCGTTCAGCCCGTCGATGACGCCGGGCTGCGCGCGGTCCCAGTCCTGCAGCATCTCGGTGAGCGTCGTACCGGGCGCGACCCCGTTGACGCGGATGTTCTCGGGTCCGTACGTGATCGCGGCGGACTCGGTCAGGCTGTTCACGGCCCGCTTCATCGCGCCGTACGCCGGAAGCGCCGGGTTGCCTGCGAAGCTGCCGACACTCGAGGTGTTGACGATGCTGCCACGCCCCACGGTGGCCCGGATCGCACCGACCTCGGCGACGATCGCGGACCAAACTCCCCTGAGGTTCACGGCGTAGACCTGGTCGAACGTGTCCTGGCCGAGGCCGTCCATCGGGCCGGGCGGCTGACCGATCGCGCCGTTGTTGAAGGCGGCATCCAGTCGTCCGTACTCCGCAACCGTCCGGTCGACCGCGGCGCCGACTGAGGCGGGATCGCCCAGGTCGCAGACCGTGTACGCGGCGTCGAGCTCCTTCGCGAGCGACTCCAGTTGCGACTCGGTGCGCGCGGCGAGCATCACCTGAGCCCCTTCGGCGACGAACAACCGAGCGGCCGCGGCGCCGATCCCGCGACCGGCCCCGGCGATGAAGACCACTTTGTTCTCGAGCAGTTTGTCCATGTCACCGAGCGTGTACGCCGCCGGTGCGCGTAACCAGACACCAGTAGTACCTGGCTAACTCGGTACGGCGAGGCAGACTGGAACACGTGGACAAGGCGGAACTGGCGGCATTCCTGCGCAGCCGACGCGAGCGGCTCACCCCGGCGGAGGTTGGTCTACCCGGCGGCAGACGACGACGTACGCCGGGACTGCGCCGCGAGGAGGTCGCCCAACTCGCCTACATCTCCACCGAGTACTACACGCGGCTCGAGCAGGCGCGGGCACCGCATCCGTCCAGCGAGGTGCTGGCCGGACTGTCCCGGGCACTCCGGATGAACGATGCCGAGCGCAACTATCTCCATCACCTCGCCGGGGTGCCGCCGGTACGGCCGGTCGGACCGCCGCGCGAGGTCCGGCAGAGCATCCTCGACCTCCTCGACCGGTTGCCGAACGCGGCCGCGATCGTCCTGTCGGCGTCGTACGAAGTGATCGCGTGGAACCACCTCGCGACGGCGCTGATGGAGGACTTCTCGGTCCGCTCCCGGCGCGAACGCAACCTGATCCGGCGGGCGTTCCTGACCGGCGACGTCGGCCACGTGTACTCCGTCGCGGACTCCGAACGCTTCGCCCGGAGCTCGGTGAACCACCTGCGATCGACCGTCGCGCGCTACCCGGACGATCCCGAGCTCCGGGAACTGGTCTCGGACCTGCTGGCCGGGAGCCCCGAGTTCACCGAACTCTGGGAGGCCCGGGAGATCGCGGCCGAACCCACTCTGTGCAAGTCCTTCCAGCACCCGCTGGTCGGCCTGGTCACGGTGAACTGCGACGCGCTCGCGATCCCGGACCGCGACCAGCAGGTGATCATCTACACCGCAACTCCCGGCTCCCCGTCGGAGGAGGCCCTCCGCCTGCTGTCCGTGGTCGGGACGCAGCGGTTCAGCCCAGCGGCGGAGTGACGCCGCCTGGCATGATCCTGAATCGCGCGGTCCTCGGCTCGACGGTGCTCAACGGCGACATCGAGAAGCTGGTCCCCTACCTGCACGCCGCCCTGGACGCGGTGGCCGACATTCAGTAGCCGGGCTGCTGAGTGTGTTCGGATATTCCTATTGGAATTCGCAGTCCCGGCGCGGGACGTTGGACACATGGCAACTGACACGAACAAGACCCGCCGGATCGGTGACGTCGAGGTATCCGCGATCGGGCTCGGCGGGATGCCGATGTCGATCGAGGGCCGGCCCGACGAGGCCCGGTCGATCGCGACCATCCACGCCGCGCTGGAGGCGGGGATCACGCTGATCGACACCGCCGACGCGTACCACCTGACCGCGACCGACGACGGCCACAACGAGAGCCTGATCGCCAAGGCGCTGGCGTCGTACGGCGGTGACACCTCCGACGTCCTGGTCGCGACCAAGGGCGGCCACCTGCGCCCCGGTGACGGCAGCTGGACGCTGGACGGCTCCCCGAAGCACATCGCGGAGGCCGCCGAGGCGTCGCTGAAGCGGCTCGGAGTGGAGGCGATCGGGCTGTACCAGTTCCACCGGCCCGACCCGAAGACGCCGTACGAGGACTCCATCGGCGCGATCCGCGACCTCCTCGACGCCGGCAAGATCCGGATGGCCGGCATCTCGAACGCGAACCCGGACCAGATCAAGCAGGCCAACGAGATCCTCGGCGGCCGACTGGTGTCGGTCCAGAACCAGTTCTCCCCCAAGTTCCGCTCCAGCGAGCCCGAGCTGGACCTGTGCGACGAGCTGGGCATCGCGTTCCTGCCCTGGTCGCCGCTCGGCGGCATCACCAACGCGAGCGAACTCGGCGCGAAGTACCCGGCCTTCCAGTCCCTCGCGGCCGAGCTCGGCGTCAGCCCCCAGAAACTCACCCTCGCCTGGATGCTCGCCAAGTCCCCGGTCGTCATCCCGATCCCCGGCTCCAGCCGCCCAGAAACCATCCGCGACTCGTACTCCGCGGTCGACGTACAACTGACGGCCGACCAGGTCGCCGCACTCGACGCCTCGGAATAAGGCGTGCCGTCCGCGGCGTTCTGCGAGCCGTGGAGGACATGCGTGCACTGAGCTACGGACTGGGACAGCAGTACTTCGAGGAGCGGGACTACCGCGGTGCGATCCGGGCACTGAAGCCGGTCGTCGACGAGACGCCGGACGATGTCGGGACGCGGCTGTTGCTGGCGCGGGCGTATTACCACGCAGCACTGCTCAAGCCGGCCGAGGAGCAGTTGCTCGAGGTGATCGAACGGCAGCCGACGGAGTACTACGCCCACTTGATGCTGGCGCGAACGCTCGAACGGCAGTCGCGCCGCGACGAGGCCGGGAAGTATCGGCGGATTGCCGCCGCGCTGACCGGTGACGACGAGTTGCTGGACGGTCATACCTTCTGACGAACACACTGAGGCCCGCGATCCTTGTCGGATCGCGGGCCTTCGGTGTGTCCGGAGTGGAATGACTCGCCGGGGATTGGCGTTCTGGGTGATATCAGTAGTTTAATCGTGAACTACTTAGGCTGAGGAGGGCCGATGCAGTTCGGGGTGTTCAGCGTTGGGGACGTGACCGAGGACCCGACGACCGGGACGACGCTCAGCGAGGGCGAGCGGATCAAGTCGATGGTGGCGATCGCGCTCAAGGCCGAGGAGGTCGGGCTGGACGTGTTCGCGCAGGGCGAGCACCACAACCCGCCGTTCGTGCCGTCGTCGCCGACGACCCAGCTGGGGTTCATCGCGGCGCAGACGTCGAAGATCATCCTGTCCACCTCGACGACCCTGATCACGACCAACGACCCGGTGAAGATCGCCGAGGACTACGCGATGCTGCAGCACCTGGCCGACGGCCGGGTCGACCTGATGATGGGCCGCGGCAACACCGGCCCGGTCTACCCGTGGTTCGGCCAGGACATCCGCAACGGCATCGCGCTCGCCATCGAGAACTACGCGCTGCTGCGCCGGCTCTGGCGCGAGGACGTCGTCGACTGGGAGGGCAAGTTCCGTACGCCGCTGCAGGGGTTCACGTCGACGCCGCGGCCGCTCGACGACGTACCGCCGTTCGTGTGGCACGGGTCGATCCGCTCGCCGGAGATCGCCGAGCAGGCGGCCTACTACGGTGACGGGTTCTTCCACAACAACATCTTCTGGCCGATCTCGCACACCAAGCAGATGATCGAGCTGTACCGCCGGCGCTTCGAGCACTACGGGCACGGCGCCGCGGACCAGGCGATCGTCGGGCTCGGCGGCCAGGTCTTCATGCGGAAGAACTCGCAGGACGCCATCAACGAGTTCCGGCCGTACTTCGACAACGCGCCGGTCTACGGACACGGCCCGTCGCTCGAGGACTTCAGCCGGGAGACGCCGTTGACGGTCGGAAGCCCGCAGCAGGTGATCGAGCGGACGCTGTCGTTCCGGGAGCACTTCGGTGACTACCAGCGGCAGTTGTTCCTGATGGACCACGCCGGGCTGCCGTTGAAGACGGTGCTGGAGCAGCTGGACATCCTCGGCGAAGAGGTCGTTCCGGTGCTGCGGAAGGAGTTCGCCGCACTGAAGCCGGCGCACGTACCGAACGCACCGACGCACGCCTCCCTGAAGGCCGCCGCCGAGCGCGCCCGCGACCTGGAGACCATCGAGGAGCCGGTCCAATGAAGGAACGCCTGATTGCTGTCGTGACGGCCGGGTTGACGACGCCGTCGTCGTCCCGGCTGCTCGCCGACCAGCTGTCCGCCGCGGTCGCGGACGAGTTGTCCGGGCGCGGGATCACCTCCCGCGTCGAGACGATCGAGGTCCGCGACCACGCTCATGATCTGACCAACAACCTGCTCACCGGCTTCCCGTCGGCCGAGCTCCGGGAGGTCCTGGACACGGTCGCGGCGGCGGACGCCCTCATCGTGGTCAGCCCGACATTCAGCGCGTCGTACTCCGGTTTGTTCAAGATGTTCTTCGACGTGCTCGACGACCAGGCCATGGCCGGCAAACCTGTCCTCCTGGGCGCGACCGGTGGCACCGAGCGGCACTCGCTGGTGCTCGACTTCGCCCTCCGGCCGCTGTTCGCCTACCTGAAGGCACTGCCGGTCGCGACGGGCGTGTACGCCGCGTCGACCGATTGGGGTCCGAACGCCGGGAAGCTGCGGCCGCGAATCGCTCAGGCAGCGAGCGAGCTGGTCGCCGCACTGCAGCACGACGCCCCTCCGAAGGCTGATCCCTTCGCCAACCCCACGCCCTTCGAAGACCTACTGAACAGCTGATCTCGACGCGATCAGCTGGGCGAGGCCGTCGAGGATTGTGGCCAGTCCGAACGTCAGGGCATGGGCCGGATCCAGCGCCGACTGGAAGTGCTCGCCCACTGCCGTGCCGACCCGGCCGGCGAGGGGGAAGTGGGTGCCCGACACGACCGTGGTGAGCGTGGGGGAGATCTGACGCCACCACTCCTCGTCGCTCAATCCGGAGTCGCGCTGGGTGCGGAGTTGTTCGGCACCGGCGCGCGCGGTGCCCTGGACGTGGGTCAGGACGAGAGCCAGCGCGGAATCCATCTCCACATCGGTCAGGCCCAGGTCGTCCAGCGGGCGTAGCTCGGTCTCGTACTTGCGGGTGATGTTCGGGCCCAGCGCCGTACGCATCGTCGGGACCTCGTGGATCCACGGGTGCGCGGTCAGGATCTCCCAGTTGCGGTGGGCAATGAATTCGAGCGCGCCGCGCCAGCCGCCGGGCTGCTTCACCGGCTCGACGGCGTCGGCGTACAGGTCGCCGTACACGCGGTCGAACATCAGGTCGGTCAGCTCACCCTTGCCCGGCACGTGCGTGTAGAGCGACATCGTGCCGACCTTCAAGCGGTCGGCGACCATCCGCATCGAGAGCGCCTCGAGACCGTCGCTGTCGGCGAGCTCGACCGCCGCGTCCACGATCGCGCGCACGGTCAGACCGGAGCGGCCGGGTTTGGCGTGGCTCCCCCAGAGCAGCGCCAGACTGCGCGCCGGATCGGGCGCAGCCGCCTTCCTTCCCGCCACCGGAACCTTCTTCCACCGCTCGTCGTTGAACGCATCGTACCTGAGCCGTACAATGTACGGTACACTCTACGGCTCAACGATCCGAGAGGTGGGAATGACTACGGAACGAGTGATCGAGGCCGTCGGCGTCCGGAAGAACTACAGGGGCGGCACGGAGGGTGCGGGGCTGAACGGCTTCGACCTCGACGTCACGGTCGGCACGGTGACGGGCCTGCTCGGTCCGAACGGCGCCGGCAAGACGACGGCAGTGCGGATCCTGTCCACGCTGCTGGAGATGGATTCCGGTACGGCGACGATCGCGGGGTACGACGTCCGCCGGCAAGGAGCGGAGGTACGACGGCGGATCGGGCTGGTGGGGCAGTACGCCGCTGTCGACGAGGTACTCACCGGGCGGCAGAACCTGGAGCTGTTCGGGCGGCTGAATCATCTGAAGAATCACAGGAGCAGGGCGAACGAGCTGCTGGAGCGGTTCAGCCTGACGGAGGCGGCCGGGCAGGCGGTGAGCAAGTACTCCGGCGGGATGCGCCGGCGGCTCGATCTCGCGGCGAGTCTGATCGTGGCACCGCGGGTGCTGTTCGTCGACGAGCCGACGACGGGACTGGACCCGGCCGGGCGGATCGAGGTGTGGTCCGCCGTACGCCAGCTGGTCGACGGCGGTACGACGGTGTTGCTGACGACGCAGTACCTGGAGGAGGCGGATCAGCTGGCGAACCGGATCTCGATGCTCAAGGAAGGGAAGGTCGTTGCCGAGGGCACTCCTGACGAGTTGAAGACGCGGTTGGGATCGGACCGGCTGGAGCTGGTGCTCGCGGATCCGGCCGACGTGCCGCGGGTCGTGGAACTGGCCGGATCGCTGGCGGACGGCGAGATCCGGGTGGCCGACGTACGCGTGAGCGTGCCGGTGAAGGATCGCACCAAGGCGTTGGTGATGATGGCGACCTCGTTGCATGAGGCAAGGATTGAACCGGAGGACATCACGTTGCGGCGGCCGACCCTGGACGAGGTCTTCCTGCACCTGACCGGGGCGGCCGCATGAACGGCCTCGGATGGGCGCTCGCGGACAGTTGGACGATCGCGCGCCGGACGTTGACGCACTGGCGGATGCAGCCGGGGCTGGTGCTGTTCCAGTGGTTCTTCCCGGTGCTGATGCTGCTGATGTTCGGCGGGCTGCTGGGCGGGGCGATGGAGTTCCCGGACGGTTCGTCGTACTACGAGTTGCTGGTGCCGGGGATCTTCGCGCTGGCGATGTTGTTCGGGCTCGAGGGCACGATGACGGCAGTCACCACTGATGTGTCGAAGGGGGTGACGGACCGGTTCCGGTCGTTGCCGATGAGTTCGACGGCGGTGGTGCTCGGACGGTGCATCGCGGACATGCTCGACTCGGTGGTGACGCTGCTCGTGCTGGTCGCGACCGGGCTCGCGCTCGGATGGCGCTGGCACGACGGGTTGCCATCGGCACTCGCCGCCTTCGGGTTGTTGCTGCTGCTGCGGTTCGCCCTGCTGTGGGTCGGCATCTTCATCGGTCTCACCGTGAAGAACGCGCAGAGCGTGACGATGGTCCAGGTCCTGGTCTGGCCGATCGGCTTCCTGTCCAGCACGTTCGTCGCCACGTCGACGATGCCGGCCTGGCTGGGCACGATCGCCCAGTGGAACCCGCTCTCCGCCACCGCAACCGCCACCCGGACCCTCTTCGGCAATCCCGACCCGTCATCCACCGCCACCTGGATAGGCACGCACGCCGGACTCGCCGCTGTCATAGCTCCCGTGCTGCTGACAGCAATCTTCCTTCCCCTCTCGGCCCACCGCTTCCGGACTCTGTCCCGCTGAGCTTCACGATGCGGTCGGCGTAGGTGAGGAGGCTTGGGTCGTGGGTGATGAGGATCGTGGTGCGGTTCTGAGTCAGGGATCGGAGTGGGGTGATCAGGTGGTGGGCTGACTCGGCGTCCAGGCCGGCGGTTGGTTCGTCGAGGATCAGGACGGGGGTGTCGCGGAGGAGGGCTCGGGCGAAGGTGAGGCGTTTGAGTTGGCCACCGGAGAGCCTCGGCGCGGACGGGTCCAGGCGGGTGTCGTAGCCGTCGGGGAGGGCCGCGATGAAGTCGTGGGCGGCGGCTGAGCGGGCCGCGGCGACGACTTCTGCGTCGGTGGCTTCAGGGCGGCCGTACGCGATGTTCGCTCGGATCGTGTCAGGCAGTACGAGCGTCTGCTGCGAGAGCAACGTGATGCTCTCGCGCAGGCGCCGTACCGGCAGAGACGACAGCGGTACGCCGTCCAGCCGGATCGTGCCGGCGGTGGGGTCGTAGAAGCGGAGTAGGAGCTTCGCGATCGTGGACTTGCCGATACCACTCGGGCCGGTGAGGACCACGAACTCGCCGGGCTCCACAGTCAGGTCGAAGTCGGTGAGTGCCGGGCCTGCGCTTGGGTAGTGGAATCCGACCCGGTCGAACTCGAGGCGTCCGCGCACGTGGTCGAGTTCGACCGGGTGTTCCGGGTCGGTGATGGACGGAGTGACGGAGAGAAGTTCGGTCAGGCGTTCGGTCGCCGCGGTAGCGGCCGTGGCGGTCAGGTTGAGTTCGCCGAGACTGCGCAGCGGCGGGTACAGGTACCCGAGGAACGCCGCGAACGACAGCAGCGCGCCGAGCGTCATCCGGCCCTGTGAGATCTCCCAGACACCCAGGCCGATCACGCCGAGCACGCACAGCGTCTCCAGGACCTCGACCACCTGCTCGTAGAGCTCGCTCCGGCGCGCGCCGCTCACCGATGCGCGCATCCAGGAGACTGCCTCGCGATCCAGCCGGCTCTGCTCGGACGGTTTCCGGTCGTACGCCTGCGTCAGTTCGATCAGGCCGAGCGACTCCTCCAGGACCGAGGTGATCGCTCCGTCGGCGACCCGTTCGGAGCGGGCGAAACGTCTGATCGGACCGGAGAAGGTCTTCGCCGCCAGCCACAGCAGCGGCGCCAGGACGAACGTGACGAGGGCCAGGTCCCAGCGCAGCCAGAACGCCGCGGCCGAGAACAGTACGACGCGGAACACCGCCGAGATGACGCCGATCGTCGAGGAAACGACCAACTGCTCGATCGCCTCGACATCTCCACTGAGCCGCTCGACCAGATCGCCGCGCCGGTAGCGCTGGAAGAAGTCCGGCGGGAGGTCCTGCACGTGCGCGAACACGCGGGCGCGGAGTCGCCGTACGAACCTCTCACCGCTCCAGTGCGCGAGCGAGTTGCCGAAGTACCCGATGATCGCGCCGACGACCGCAACGGCCAGCCAGGCCGAGGCGGGATGCCAGAACGCGGCGAGTGAGCCCTGCTCCAGCGCGTTGTCGGTCAGGTTGCCGAACAGCAGGATCGCGACCGTCTCGCACAGCGCCGCCACGATCACACATGCACAGACCAGGCCGTACCACCGCCGGTCACCCCGCGTCTGCGGCCAGAACCGCGCGAACGCCTGCCGGATCGTCATCTTCAGCCTCCCCTTCGAACGCGCCGGTGGGGCCTGCGGAGTGCAGGCCCCACCGTCAGAGAACTGGGGTTCAGCGCGCGATCGGCCGGCGGCGCGGCGCCTTCTTGGCGGGCTTCTTGTGGCAGCTACCCTTCGGGGCCTTCGGCTTGAGCGGGGCGATCTTCTTGAAGCTCATGGCAGTTCTCCTTCGTGTTGGTTGTTGCCGCGGTCAACTGCTTGCGACAACCACGAAGTTAGTCAGCCAGGCTTGCGGATCCATCCGATGTTCCTGGCAACAGCCTCCGAACCGAGAACGTTGCCTAGGGCGTCAATTGGCCGCCGTTGATCTCGATGATCTGACCGGTGACGTACGACGACATGCGCTCGGACGCGAGGAACAAGATGGTGCCGACGCACTCGTGCGGAGTGCCGGTGCGGCCCATCGGGATGGCGCCGAGCATGGCCTGCATCTGCGCGTCGGCGGTGTGGCGCTCGTGGAACGGAGTCTTGATCACGCCCGGTGCGATCGCGTTCACCCGGATACCCTCCGGGGCGAGCTCCTTGGCCAGACCGCGGGTGAACGTGCTGACCGCACCCTTGCTGGTCGCATACACCACCGACCCGCCGGCGCCACCGGTCCGCCCGGCGATCGACGTGACATTGATGATCGAGCCGCCGCCCTGCGCCCGGAACACCGGCACGATCCGACGGCTCAGCGCGAATACCGAGGTCAGGTTCACGTCCAGGATCCGGTGGAACTCCTCGTCCGGTACGTCGGCGATCGGGGACCGGTTCACCAGGTCGCCGGCGTTGTTCACGAGTACGTCGATCCGCCCGTGCTGAGCGAGCACCGCGTCGATGAACGCGTCCGCCGACTTCGGGTCAGCCAGATCCGCCTGGTGCAAGGACGCCGTACCCCCGGCCGTCTGCACCGCGCCCACGGTGTGCTTCGCACCCTCCTCGTTGCGGTGGTAATGGAGCGCGACCGAAGCCCCGGTCTCCGCGAACCCCACCGCCGCCGCGGCCCCGATCCCACTGCTCGCCCCGGTCACCACGACAACCTGATCCCTGAAATCCAGATATCCCATGGGCCCTATCCTCTCCCGCTCCGGTCGCCGTAACGCGCCGTACGCGCGTCCGGTGAGATGGTGACGGCGGTAGATTCGATGGATGGGATACGCGCTCGGGGAGCTGGGGCTGCGGCGGTGGCGGACCGGGGATGCGCTGCGGCTGGCCGCGGCGCACGCGGATCCTGAGATGGTGAGCCAGGGCGGGATCGTGGATCGGGCGTCCGCGGTGGACTGGATCGGGCGGGTCGCGGATCTGGACAACGGGCACGTGTATGCCGTGGCAGACGCCGAGGATCACCCGATCGGGTGCGTCGCCGTGACGAACATCGACCGGCACCGGGTCGGCTGGACCTGGTACTGGACGCTCGCCGACGTCCGCGGCCACGGAGTCGCCCGGGACGCACTGCGCGCCCTCGCCGGCTGGGCGCACGAGCAGGCCGGGCTGTACCGGCTCGAGCTCGGCCACCAACTGAACAACCCGGCCTCCTGCGCGGTCGCCGCCGGTGCCGGCTTCCTCTCCGAAGGCATCGAACGCCACCGCCTGGCCTTCGACGGCACCCGCTACGACGTCGAACGCCACGCCCGCCTCATCACCGACCCCCTCACCCCACCCCAACGCCTGGTCCACATCACCAACTGAAACTGTCGGTGCCCGCGGCTAGCGTCCTGCGGTGTGGACCTCCTGCTGACCGATGCACCGACCGCCTCGGACGAGGCAGTCGTGTCGAACGGGCTGGATGACTTCAATCTCGCCGCCGCCGGCGTCCAGGACCGCCGGCCGCTGGCCGTGCTGATCAGGGAGGACGGCGAGACAGTGGGTGGGCTCACTGGCCGTACGTCGCTCGGATTGTGGTTCGTCGACCTGCTCTACCTGCCGGAGAAGCTCCGCGGCACCGGCCTGGGAAGCCGCATCCTGAGCGAGGCTGAAGCTGAGGCCCGCAGGCGTGGCTGCCTGAGCGGCGTTGTGTACACGATCCAGTTCCAGGCGCCGGAGTTCTACGCGCGCCACGGCTGGACCGAGTTCGGCCGGACCCCGATCGACGCCGACCGCAGCCGCGTCTTCTTCCGAAAGGACCTCAGAGAGTCAGTTTGGGGTGGCGGTTGACGTCTTTGTAGAGGAGGTAGCGGAAGGGGCCGGGGCCGCCGGCGTAGCAGGCTTGGGGGCAGAAGGCTCGGAGCCACATGAAGTCGCCCTCCTGCACCTCGACCCAGTCCTTGTTCAGCAGGTAGACGGCCTTGCCTTCCAGCACGTACAGCCCGTGCTCCATCACATGCGTCTCCGGGAACGGGATCACCCCACCCGGCTCGAAGCTGACGATGTTGACGTGCATGTCGTGCCGTACGTCGTCCGGGTCCACGAACCGCTGCGTCTTCCAGCGCCCCGCCGTGTCCGGCATCTCCCGGCCTTCGACGTCCGCCTCGTTGGTGACGAGCGCCGGCGGTACGTCGATCCCGTCCACCCGCTCGTACGCCTTCCGCACCAGATGGAACGTCGCCGCCGCGTCGCTGGTGTTCCGCAGCGTCCAGTCCCCGCCCGGCGGCAGGTACGCGTACCCGCCCGGCGCCAGCGCGTGCTTCTCTCCCGCGACCGTCAGCACAAGGTTGCCTGAGACAACAAACACCACGGCCTCGGCGGCCGGGTCGGTCTCCGGCCGGTCGCTTCCACCACCAGGCGAGACCTCGACGATGTACTGCGAGAACGTCTCCGAGAACCCGGACAGTGGACGGGCGATCACCCACAACCGCGTGTCGTCCCAGAACGGCAACCGGCTGGTGGTGATGTCGCGCATGGTGCCGCGCGGGAGCACGGCGTACGCCTCGGTGAAGACCGCGCGGTCGGTGGTGAGGTCGGTCTGCGCTGGCAGCCCGCCCTTCGGGGCGTAGTAGTTCATCGTTCTCCTCGGGTCAGCAGGCGGCCGCGCGGGTCGACGTCGATGTCGACCGGTTGGCCGCGGAGCCAGGTACTCCGGACGACGCCGGCGAGCGTGCGTCCGTCGTACGGCGTGATGGCGTTCTTGTGCTGGAGTTTCGTCGCGTCGACGGTGAAGGTCTCATCCGGGGCGAGGACGCAGAAGTCGGCGTCGTACCCGAGCTCGATGCCGCCCTTGGCGCCCAGACCGGTCTGCTTCGCGGGAGCGGCGGACATCCAACGGACGACATCGGAAAGGGTGAAGCCACGGCGGCGGGCCTCGGTCCAGACGGCGGGCAGACCGAGCTGGAGGGACGCGATGCCACCCCAAGCGGTGCCGAAGTCGCCGGTGTCGAGATGTTTCAGGTCGATCGTCGACGGCGAATGGTCGGAGACGACGAGGTCGATGGTCCCGTCGCGCAGGCCGTCCCAGAGCAGCTCACGGTTGGCGGCCTCACGGATCGGCGGGCAGCACTTGTACTGCGTCGCACCGTCGGGGATGTCCTCCGCGGTGAAGCTCAGGTAATGCGGGCAGGTCTCCGCGCTGATCCGTACGCCGTCCTGGCGCGCCTTCGCGATCAGCGGAAGAACCTCGGCGCTGGAGACGTGCAGGATGTGGACACGGCAGCCGGTTTCGCGGGCCAGGTCGATGACGCCCGCAACCGCCTCGTTCTCGGCAGCGCGGGGTCGGGAGCCGAGGAAGCCGGCGTAACTTGCGCCGTTCGGCGGGGTGGCTTCGTCGATGCGGTGGGCGTCCTCGGCGTGCACGATGAGCAGACCGTCGAAGCTGCTGATCTCACGCATCGCGGCCTCGAGCTGCTCCGCGTCGAGCGGCGGGAACTCGTCGACGCCCGAGTGCAGGAGGAAGCATTTGTCGCCGAACACGCCGGCCTCGTGGAGCGGGCGCAGGTCGGCGACGTTGCCCGGGATCGCACCGCCCCAGAAGCCGACGTCGACGTACGCCTGGGTCTCGGCAGTCTTGCGCTTCAGGGTGAGGGCCGGCACGTCGCAGGTCGGCGGGATGCTGTTCAGCGGCATGTCGATGATCGTGGTGACGCCGCCGCGGGCCGCCGCCTTGGTCGCGGAGGTGAAGCCCTCCCAGTCGGTCCGGCCGGGGTCGTTCACGTGGACGTGGGAGTCGACGAGACCAGGAAGCAGTACTTCGTCGTCCGCGAGGCGCAGGTCGGTGGTCGCCTGGAGATCGGCGTCGTACGGCGCGATCGCGACGATCCGTCCGTCGCGTACGCCGACCGCAGCCGCCTGCTCGCCCGCGGGCCGGACGACTCGCCGAGCCCGAATCACCAGATCAAGAGCGTTCATGCGCTGCCTCTCTCCCTTGCCGTCATCGTAAGGTGCTCGACCGCGATCCGTTCGCCAAGCTGTTCGAGCAACGGCGCCGGCTCGGCGATGCACCGCTGGACGTCCGGCTCGAGATCGGTGAGCGCATACGCCGCCCGCACCCCAGCCTCCTGCAGCTGGTGAGCCTCGAGCCGATTCACCCCACACACAACAACCACCGGGATCCCGCCGACCGCGGGAGCCGCGGGGGGCTGGGCGAGGTGGCGGTGGGCGGCTGCGGCCACTCCGGCGACGGCTTTACCGTGCAACGTCTGTTCGTCGAGTGCACCTTCGCCGGTGATGACGAGGTCGGCGTCGGCGAGCTGCTCCTCGAAGCCGACCATCTCCAGTACGAGCTCGATCCCCGGCCGGAGCTCAGCGCCGAGGAGGGCGAGCGCCGCGAACCCAACCCCACCTGCAGCACCCGCACCAGGCGTGTCCCGCAGATCCCGGCCGGTGTGTTCGGCGACCAGGTCGGCCCACGCGCTCAGCCTGCCGTCGAGTTCGACGACCTGCTCGGGTGTGGCGCCTTTCTGCGGCCCGTAGACAGCCGCCGCACCCCGGGGCCCGGTCAACGGATTGTCCACATCACAAGCCACCACCACCCGCACCCCCTCCAACCTCCCGCCCAACCCGACCGTCTCAGGGGTCAACCCCCGAGATGGTCCGTTGGCACCCGGCATACCGGCGGGGTAACCGGCAAGCTCAGGGGTCAACCCCGGAGATTGCGTCAGGGCGGCGATCAGGCCGGCGCCGCCGTCGGTGGAGGCGCTGCCGCCGATGCCGAGGATGATCTGGGTGCAGCCGGCGTCTAGTGCGGCGCCGATCACCTCGCCCGTGCCGTACGACGTGGCAGTGAGGGGAGCCGGGATGCCGCCGGGGAGGCGGACCAGGCCGGAGATGTCCGCGAGCTCGACGACTGCGGTGTTTCCGCGGCGTGCGTACCCCGACTGCACCGGTTCGCCGGTCGGGCCTGAGGCAACGACCGGCACCAGCGTGAACCCGGCGCCGACGGCAGCGGCGAGCGTCCCGTCACCACCGTCAGCCACCGGCACCGCAACCACGGTCGCGTCGGGGCAGACCCGCCGTACCCCAACACCAACCGCAGCCGCGACCTCCGCGCTGGTCAGACTTCCTTTGAATTTGTCGGAAGCAACTACTACCCGAACCATCAGTCCAGCAACGCGAGTGCGGTGGGCGCGTCGTCGGGGCTGATGGCGAGGTCTTCGAATTCGATGACGTTGTCGATCTCGACGCCCATGGAGACGTTGGTGACGCGTTCGAGGATGACCTCGACGACGATCGGAACCTGGTGTTCGACCATCAGCTTCTTGGCCTGTTCCAGGGCCGGCAGGATGCCGTCGGGCTCGAAGACCCGGAGGGCCTTGCAGCCCAGGCCTTCGACGACCTTCACGTGATCGACGCCGTACCCGTTGACCTCGGGACTGTTGATGTTCTCGAACGACAGCTGGACGCAGAAGTCCATGTCGAACCCGCGCTGCGCCTGCCGGATCAGTCCGAGGTACGAGTTGTTCACCACCACGTGGATGTACGGGATGTTGAACTGTGCCCCGACCGCCAGCTCCTCGATCAGGAACTGGAAGTCGTAGTCGCCCGACAACGCGACCACGGTGCTCTCCGGATCCGCGACCGCGACCCCCAGCGTCGCCGGCACGGTCCAGCCCAGCGGCCCGGCCTGGCCCGCGTTGATCCAATGCCGCGGCCGGTACACGTGCAGCATCTGCGCGGCCTGGATCTGCGACAGCCCGATCGTGCTGACGTACCGGACATCCGGTCCGAAGGCCCGGTTCATCTCCTCGTACACGCGCTGCGGCTTGATCGGCGTGTTCTCGAAGTGCGTCTTCCGCTGCAGCGCCGTACGCCGTTCGCGGCACTCCGCGGCCCACGCCGTACGGTCCGCCAGCCTGCCGTCGGCGGCCCATTCGCGCGCGACCTCGACGAACACCTGCAGCGCGGCGCGCGCGTCCGACACGACCGAGTAGTCCGGCGCGAACACCCGCCCGATCTGCGTCGGCTCGATGTCGACGTGGATGAACTTCCGCTCACCGCGGTACACGTCCAGGCCGCCCGTGTGCCGGTTCGCCCAGCGGTTGCCGATGCCGAGCACGACATCGGACGCCAGCATGGTGGCGTTCCCGTACCGGTGCGAGGTCTGCAGCCCGACCATCCCGGCGCTCAACGGGTGGTCGTCGGCGATCGCGCCCCATCCCATCAACGTCGGTACGACGGGGATCCCGGTGAGCTCCGCGAACTCGACCAGCAGGTCGGACGCGTCCGCGTTGATCACGCCGCCACCGGCGACGATCAACGGGTTGGCGGCGGCCCCGAGCATCTGGAGCACCCGCTCCGCCTGCGCCCGGGTGGCCGCCGGGCTTGAGACCGGAAGCGGCTCGTAGGTGTCGATGTCGAAGTCGATCTGCGCGAGCTGTACGTCGAGCGGCAGGTCGACGAGCACCGGTCCCGGACGGCCTTCACGCATCAGCTGGAACGCCTTCTGGAAGGTGCCCGGCACCTGCGCGGCCTCCATCACGGTCACCGCCCACTTCGCGACCGGCTTGGCGATCGACGAGATGTCGACGGCCTGGAAGTCTTCCTTGTGCAGCTTCGCGACCGGCGCCTGGCCGGTGATGCACAGGATCGGGATCGAGTCGGCGGCCGCGGAGTACAGGCCGGTGATCATGTCGGTGCCGGCCGGGCCCGACGTACCGATGCAGACGCCGATGTTGCCGGCGCGAGCCCGGGTGTAGCCCTCGGCCATGTGCGAGGCGGCCTCGACGTGGCGGGCGAGGACGTGCTTGATCCCGCCGTGGGCGCGCATCGCGCTGTAGAACGGGTTGATCGCGGCGCCGGGCAACCCGAACGCCTGCGTCGAACCTTCCTTCTCCAGGATCAGTACCGCGGCGTCGACCGCGCGCATCCGGGCCATCAGTTCACGTCCTTTCCGGAAAGCCGCTCGACACCGCGCAGCAGCGCCGAGTGGTCGAGACCTCCGTCGCCGTTCGCCCGCGCCGACGCGACCAGCTGCGCCACCAGGGCACCGAGCGGTACGACGACACCCGCCTCGCGGGCGGCCGCGGTGACGATGCCCATGTCCTTGTGGTGCAGGTCGATCCGGAACCCGGGCTGGAAGGAGCGCGACAGCATGTTCTCCTTCTTCTGGTTCAGCACCGTCGATCCGGCCAGGCCGCCACCCAGTACCTCCAGGGCGGCCTTGGTGTCGACGCCGTACGCCTCCAGGAAGACCACCGCTTCGGAGACGGCCTGGATGTTCGCGGCCACGATCAGCTGGTTGGCGGCCTTGACCGTCTGCCCCGAGCCGCTCGGGCCGACGTGGACCACGGTCTTGCCGACCACGTCGAACAGCGGCTTGGCCTCGGCGAAGTCGTCCGCCGAGCCGCCGACCATGATCGACAGGGCGGCGTTCTTCGCGCCCGCCTCGCCACCGGAGACCGGGGCATCGAGCAGGCGGAACCCGAGGGCGCGGGCCTGCTCGGCGAGCTGCTGCGTCACGTCGGGCCGGATGCTGGAGAAGTCGATGATCAGCGTGCCGGTCTCGGCCAGCTGGAAGACGCCGTCCTCACCCTCGAGCACGTCCTGGACGTCGGGTGAGTCGGGCACCATCACGCAGATCACGTCGGCGCCCTTGACCGCTTCGGCCAGCGAGCCCGCGGCGCGACCGCCGGCCGCGATCAGGTCCTTGGCGCGCTCCGGCGAGCGATCCAGCCCGGCCACGGTGTGGCCGGCGTTGGCGAGGTGGACGGCCATCGGGTTGCCCATGATGCCGAGGCCGATGAAGGCGATATTCGTCATGTCAGATCTCCTGGGGGTATCAGCGGCGCTCGAACGGCAGCCAGCCGAAGCTTGCGTCTGAGGTTGTGGACGGCTTGTACTCGAGTCCGATCCAGCCGGAGTAGCCATTCGCCTCGAGGGCGGTGAGCTGCTGGTCGAGCGGGAGCGTGCCGGTGCCGGGTTCGTTGCGGCCCGGCGCGTCGGCGATCTGCACGTGGGCGACCCAGTCGGTGTGGTCGGCGATCACCTTGTTGACGTCGTCGCCGTTGACCGCGAGGTGATAGAGGTCGGCGAGCAGGCCGACGTTCGGTACGTCGTACGCCGCCTGGACGCGATCGATCACGGCGAGGGCGTCGGCCGCGGTCTTCAGCGGGTACCGCTCGGCGCCGCTGACCGGCTCGACCAGGACGGTGGCGCCGATCCGCGCGGCGGCCCGGGCGGCGAGGGCGAGGTTCTCGACCGCGAGGTCGTCCTGCTCCTGCTCGCTGCTGCCGTCGACGCGGTTGCCGTACAGAGCGTTGAAGCCCTGGGTGCCGAGCCGCTCGCCGATGCCGACGGTGACGTCGACGTTGTCGCGGAACTCGCTGGACCGCTTCGGCCACGACACCAGCCCACGGTCGCCGCCGGGCATGTCGCCGGCGAAGAAGTTGAGACCGGTCAGCTGGACGCCGGCGTCGGTGATCGCGGTGACGAACGCGTCGACCTGCCGCTCCGGCGGGACCGCCTCGACGAACGGCCACCAGAACTCGACCGCGCTGAACCCGGCCCGGCGAGCGGCGGCCGGTCGCTCCAGCAGGGGCAACTCGGTGAACAGCAACGAACAGTTCACCGTGTACCGCAGTTGGTGGCTCATCCTGACTCCATTTTCCGTATTGCGGAACTTCATTTCTGTTCTGCGAAAACCATAGGGTGACCGGACGAGAGCGTCAAGGTCTGGATCGAGGGCCGGCGAGGGGGTGTCTCGCGTAGGCGCGCGCGTTGTACGTTCCTCTAAAGGAGGTGTGCCGTGCTGCTGGCCGAGTTGCTGGACGCGCCCGAGCTCGGGTTGCGGTTGCTGCATTCCGCGGGCGGAGTGCTGGATCGGCCGATCGGGCGGCTGGTCACCACCGACCTGCTGGAGCCGGGGCGGTACCTGAACGGCGGCGAGGTGGTGTTGACCGGGCTGGTCTGGCGGCGGCGGCCGATGGACAGCGAGGTGTTCGTGGCCTCGATGGCCGGTCGAGGGGCGACCACGATCCTGGCCGGGAAGGCGCAGCTGGGTGATGTTCCGGCGGACCTGCTCGACGCATGTCAACGGCACGAGGTCACGTTGATCGAGGTGCCGGTCGAGATCGCGTTCGCGGACGTGACGGAGTACGTCGCAGCGGCGGGATCCGCCGAGACCGGGGCCCGGCTGTCGGCGAGTCTGGTCCGCCAGCGGCAGCTGTTGTCGTCGATCGCGGCCGGTCGCAGCCTCGACGAGCTGGCGGCCCGGATCTCAGCGGAGATCGGGCACGACTGTCGCGTGCTGACCCCGACCGGGCGCCACGTCGTACCGGGGCCGGGTGAGCTCGATCCCGATGCGATCGACGCGGTGACCCGCAAGTTCCTGACCGCGGATCGCACGCCTGCGGTGGCGATGACGATCGATGCGTCGTACAGCCTGTTCCCGGTCGGATCCGGGCTGGGGAACCGCCTGACGGCCTGGGTCGTGGTGATCGAGGGCGATCACAACGAATGGTCCCGCGACCACGTCGAGGCGGTGCACGAACTGTGCGCGATCGCCGCGCTGGACCGCGCCCGCCGAGACGAGGGCAGGCGGGCGCTCCGGCCGTTGGTCGCGGACGCGCTCGCGATGGTGGAGTCCGGCGCCGCCCAGGCCGAGGTCGCGGCGAGGCTGAAGCAGGCAGGAGCGCCTTCGGAGCGACCGATGGTCATCGCCGTCGCAGAGCTCCGCGACGACGGGCCGGGTGAGGTCGCGCTGAGCCTGCTCGAGGACGTCGCGTTGACGGTCGGCCCAGCGGTCGTCGCGCCCGCACGCGACGGTCTGCTGGTCGGCTTCCTTCCCTCCACGCCCGGCCTGCCTGAGCACCTGCGACGAGCCTTCGGCCGGCTCGCCCCGGGCCTGAACCGCGGGCGTCTGGCAGTCGGCATCAGCGGCGAGACGTCAGTCGACGCACTCGCCGGTGCACTGGAAGAAGCACGCTTCGCGCAGCGTGCAGCCGGCGCCGGCCGCGCGCCGGTGTCGGTGGTCACCTCGGACGAGGTCGCGTCCCACGTCCTCTTGCTCGCCACACTGCCCGACGACGTACGGCGGACGTACACCAACCGCGTCCTCGGAGCGGTCCTCGAGCACGACCGCCGTACCCATGCCGACCTGCTCACCACGCTCCAGGCGTTCCTCGCCTGCTCGTGTTCCTGGACCCGTACGGCGGAGTCGCTGCACCTGCACGTGAACACCGTTCGCTATCGGATCGAACGCGTTGAGCAACTGACCGGACGCGATCTGTCGACCCTCGAGGACCGGGTCGACGTGTTTCTCGCGCTCAAATCGCTCTAGTTGTGTGATCACACAAAGGGATGTGTTCATGAGCGGTTCATCTTCGGATGTTCACCGGGTGCCATCGCGGCTCGAGTAAGCCGATGCTCGGGTGCAGGTCAAAACCCCGAGGAGCGTGTCCCGATGAAGGCAGTCCTGCGACCCAGTAGCCGGCAGACCAGCCGCCACCCCGTCGACCAGCTGCTGCCTCCGGGCAAGCTGGCGGTGTACGGCGCCCAGCACGTGCTGGCGTTCTACGCCGGAGCGGTGATCGTACCGATCCTGCTCGCCAGCGCGATCGGTCTCAGCACCGAGCAGCTCATCCACCTGATCAACGCCGACCTGTTCACCTGCGGCATCGCCTCGATCATCCAGTCCGTCGGGTTCTGGAAGGTCGGCGTCCGGCTGCCGCTGCTCCAGGGCGTGACGTTCACCGCGGTGTCGCCGATGATCGCGATCGGCCTGGCCGCTGGCGGTGGGACGGACGGTCTGCTGGTGATCTACGGCGCCGTCCTGGTCGCCGGCCTGGCCACCTTCTTCATCGCGCCGTACTTCAGCAAGCTGATCCGGTTCTTCCCGCCAGTCGTGACCGGCTCGGTGATCACGATCATCGGCCTGGCGCTGCTTCCGGTCGCGGCCGGCGACGCGGTCGGCGGGGCCGGCCCGGACGCCGCACCGACCAGTGCGAAGAACATGGCCTACGCACTGGGGACGCTGGCCCTGATCGTGCTGATCCAGCGGGTCTTCAAGGGCTTCATGGCGACCATCGCCGTACTGATCGGCCTGGTGGCCGGGACGCTGGTGGCCTGGGCCTTCGGCGACGCGCACTTCGGCGCGGTCGGGGACGCGGCGTGGGCCGGGGTGACGACACCGTTCTACTTCGGCTGGCCGAAGTTCTCGGTGGCGGCGATCATCTCGATGGTCGTGGTCATGCTGATCACCGCGGTGGAGACCACCGGTGACGTGTTCGCGACCGGCGAGATCGTCGAGAAGCGGATCGGCCGCGAGGACATCGCCCGGGCGTTGCGGGCCGACGGCCTGGCGACCACGATCGGCGGCATCTTCAACTCGTTCCCATACACCTGCTTCGCCGAGAACGTCGGCCTGGTCCGGCTGACCCGGGTCCGCAGCCGCTGGGTGGTCGCGACGGCCGGGGCGATCATGATCGTGATCGGGCTGCTGCCGAAGGCCGGCGCGATCGTGGCCGGCGTACCGCACCCGGTGCTGGGCGGCGCGGCGCTGGCGATGTTCGCCACCGTGGCCGTGGTCGGCTTCCAGACCCTGACCAAGGTCGACTTCCACGACCACCGCAACGTCGTCATCGTCGCGACGAGCGTCGGCCTGGCCATGTACGTGACCGCCCAGCCGCAGGTCGCACAGGCCGTGCCGGACTGGGCCGAGATCATCTTCGGCAGCGGCATCACGCTCGGCAGCCTGACCGCGATCTTCCTGAACATCCTGTTCCACCATGTCGGCAAGAACTTCGGCCCGGCGGTCGCGGGGCAGCCGGGCGACACGGTCCGGCTGGACCAGGTGAACAAGATGAGCCGCGAGGAGTTCGTCGAGACGTTCGGTGGCCTGTTCCAGGGTCCGCGCTGGGCCGTCGAGCGGGCCTGGGACATGCGGCCGTACGCCGACACGCACGCGCTGCGGCGCTCGTTCCAGGAGGCGTTGTTCTCCGGCTCGCGGGACGAGCAGCGCGACCTGATCCAGGCGTACCCGCAGCTCGGGTCGCAGTTCGTGGCCGACGGCCTCAGCGGGGAAGCGTCGCTGCGGGACCAGTCGGACAAGGGCCTCACCTTCCTCGGCGATCCGGAGCGGGACGCGCTGGCGGCCATCACGTCGGCGTACGAGGAGCGGTTCGGGTTCCCGTTGGTGATCTCGGTCCGCGATGCGGAGTCGTACGACCGGATCGTCGAGCAGGGCCGCGAGCGGCTGGACAACTGCGAGAACCAGGAGCACGCCGCCGCGCTGCTCGAGATCGCGAAGATCGCCGGCTACCGGTTCGACGACTTCGTCTCCGATGCCAACCCGATCCACAGCGCCCGTACCCGTTGGAGCAGCAACCGATGACTACACAAGCACTGCGCGCCCCCGCTGTGACGGTGAACGGCGAGTTCACCGCTCTCGGCGACATCGCCGTTCACACCACGGTGCTGGACTGGCTGCGTGACCGCGGTCTGACCGGGGCCAAGGAGGGTTGCGCTGAGGGCGAGTGCGGCGCTTGCTCGATCCTCGTCGCCCGGACCGGTGTCGACGCCCCGACCGAGTGGATCGCGGTCAACGCGTGCCTGCTGCCGATCGCGTCCCTCGACGGCCAGGAGCTGGTCACATCGGAGGGCCTCGGCTCGGCGGACGCGCTACACCCGGTGCAGCGTGAGATGGCGGTCCGTGGCGGCTCCCAGTGCGGCTACTGCACACCGGGCTTCGTCTGCAGCATGGCCGCGGAGTACTACCGCCCGGGCCGTACTTGTGGTGAGGGCGATGGGCATGAGCACGGGCCGAACGGCTTCGATCTGCACTCGCTCAGCGGCAACCTCTGCAGGTGCACCGGCTACCGCCCGATCCGCGACGCCGCCTACGCGCTCGAGGACCCGCCGGAGAACGACGCCATCGCGGTACGCCGCGACTCGCCCCCACCGGCCCCGGCACCCACCGGCATGGCGTCGCCCGAGGGCGAGTTCATCCGGCCCGGATCGCTCAGCGAAGTCCTGACGGTCCTGGGCGACCGGAACGATGCGGTGATAGTTTCCGGCTCGACCGATCTGGGTGTGCAGGTCAACATCTTCGGTTCGCGCCCCCCGCTGACGATCGCGATCGACCGCCTGGAAGAGCTCCGCGAGTTCTCCGTCGGCGCCGACGAGGTGCGGCTGGGTGCGGCGCTCACGCTGACCGAGATCGAGCGGCGACTGGCGGGGCGGGTCCCGCTGCTGGACGAACTGTTCCCGCAGTTCGCCTCGCGCCTGATCCGCAACGGCGCCACGATCGGCGGGAACCTGGGGACCGGATCCCCCATCGGAGACACCCCACCCGCACTCCTGGCACTGGACGCTTCCTTGGTACTGGCGTCCCGGCGGGGCGAGCGGGTGGTGCCGCTGGCGGAGTACTTCACCGGCTATCGGCAGACCATGAAGGCTGCCGACGAACTGATCAAGACGATCGTGATTCCGTTGCCCTTGGCACCTATGGCTGCGTTCCACAAGATCGCGAAGCGACGGTTCGACGACATCTCGAGCGTGGCCATCGGTTATGCGATCACCGTTGACGATGGCGTGGTCGCGGACGTGAAGATCGGGCTCGGCGGCGTCGCGGCGACTCCGTTGCGGGCCCGCGAGGCCGAGGCCGCCTTGATCGGCCGGCCGTGGACCGAGGAGACCGTGCGGATCGCGGCGGGCGTGATGGCGGCGGAGGGTACGCCGATGGACGATCACCGCGCGAGCTCGTCGTACCGCTCGGCGATGCTCGGCCAGTCGTTGCTGCGGTTCTACTTCCAGGGGGTGCAGGCATGAGCTCGCTGTCGGAGCGGCCGCTCCAGCCGGTCGTCGGCGTACCGATGCCGCACGAGAGTGCCGCACTGCACGTGACCGGAACCGCCTTATATACAGACGATCTGGTCATGCGGACGAAGGACGTGCTGCATGCGTGGCCGGTTCAGTCGCCGCATGCGCACGCGCGGGTGACTGCGCTGCGCGTGAAGCCGGCGTACGACGTACCTGGTGTGGTGCGTGTGCTGACCGCGGATGACGTACCGGGGGTGAACGACGCGGGCGTGAAGCACGACGAGCCGTTGTTCCCGGGTGAGGTGATGTTCAACGGGCATGCGGTGTGTTGGGTGCTTGCGGACACGCTAGAGGCTGCGCGGCTCGGGGCCTTGGCGGTGGAGGTTGAGTACGAGCCGCTGGCGTCGTTGGTGAGCGTTCGCGAGGCGATCGAGGCCGGCAGCTTCCAGGGCATCGGGCGGCATCTGGAGCGCGGCGACGTCGAGGGGGCGATGGCTGGCGCGGCGCACGTGTTCAGCGGGGAGTTCGAGTTCGCTGGACAGGAGCACTTCTACCTGGAGACGCACGCGGCGTTGGCGCTGGTGGACGAGTACGGGCAGATCTTCGTGCAGTCGAGTACGCAGCATCCCTCGGAGACGCAGGAGATCGTTGCGCATGTGCTCGGGCTGGCCAGTCACTCCGTGACGGTGCAGTGCCTGCGGATGGGTGGTGGCTTCGGCGGCAAGGAGATGCAGCCGCACGGATTCGCTGCGATCGCCGCACTCGGCGCGACGCTGACCGGGCGGCCGGTGCGGTTGCGGCTGAACCGGACGCAGGACATGACGATGTCGGGGAAGCGGCACGGGTTCCACAGTTCGTGGACGGTCGGGTTCTCCGAGGACGGCCGGCTGGTCGCGCTGGATGCGACTCTGACCGCGGACGGCGGGTGGAGTCTCGACCTATCGGAGCCGGTGCTGGCGCGGGCCATGTGTCACATTGACAATGCGTACGAGATCCCGCACGTCCGCGTCGACGGGCAGATCGCGAAGACCAACAAGACCTCGCAGACCGCGTTCCGCGGGTTCGGCGGGCCGCAGGGGATGCTGGTGATCGAGGACATCCTCGGGCGGTGCGCGCCGCTGCTCGGGTACGACGCCTTGGACCTGCGCCGGCGGAACTTCTACCAGCCGGGCGACTCCACGCCGTACGGGCAACCGGTGCGGCACGCGGATCGCCTCGAGTCGTGCTGGAGTCAGGTCATCGCGGGTGGTGACGTTGCTGAGCGGGTCAATGCTCTGGAGGCCTTCAACGCGTCGCACGAGCATGTGAAGCGTGGATTGGCGATGACTCCGGTGAAGTTCGGGATCTCGTTCAACCTGACCGCGTTCAACCAGGCCGGGGCCCTCGTCCACGTCTACAAGGACGGGTCGGTACTGATCAACCACGGTGGCACCGAGATGGGCCAGGGTCTGCACACGAAGATGCTGCAGGTCGCCGCCACCACGTTGGGGGTGCCGCTGGCGCGCGTACGGCTCGCGCCGACGCGTACCGACAAGGTGCCGAACACGTCCGCGACCGCGGCGTCGTCCGGCGCCGATCTGAACGGCGCGGCGATCAAGAACGCGTGTGAGCAGATCCGGGAGCGACTGGCGCAGGTCGCCGGCGGGCGGCTCGGGATCAGCCCGTCCGACGTACGGTTCGTCAACGGCGACGTACGCGGGTTGTCCGGTGACGGTCTGCCGTGGAACGAACTCGTTGGGGCGGCCTACATGCAGCGGGTGCAGCTGTGGGCGGCCGGTTTCTACCGGACCGAGGGCCTGCACTGGGACGCCAACGCGATGCGCGGCGAGCCCTTCAAGTACTTCGCGTACGGTGTCGCGGCGGCCGAGGTCGAGGTGGACGGGTTCACCGGGGCGTACACGTTGCGCCGGGTCGACATCGTGCACGACGTCGGGGACAGCCTGAGCCCGTTGATCGACATCGGCCAGATCGAGGGCGGGTTCGTCCAAGGCGCCGGCTGGTTGACGCTCGAGGACCTGCGCTGGGACGAGTCGACCGGCGACCGGCGCGGGCGGCTGGCGACCCAGGCGGCGAGCACGTACAAGCTCCCGAGCTTCTCGGAGATGCCAGAGGTGTTCAACGTCCGTCTGCTGGAGAAGGCCCACGAGGACGGCGCCATCTACGGCTCGAAGGCCGTTGGCGAGCCGCCGCTCATGTTGGCCTTCTCCGTCCGCGAGGCCTTGCGGCACGCCGCAGCCGCCTTCGGCCCCGCGGGAACAAGTGTCGACCTGCCTTCGCCGGCCACGCCCGAGGCCGTCTACTGGGCTCTGGACGGCGCCCGCTCCGGCAAGTCCTGGGACGGGACCGGCGCCTCGTCCCCGCAACCGGCGGGTGACTGAGATGGAGTGGATGCGAGCGATTCAGCTCCTGCGAGCGGGGCGTCGGCCCGGCGTTCTCGTCACCGTCATGTCGGTGCGTGGGCACGCTCCGCGGGAGGCCGGCGCGAAGATGGTTGTTGCTGCTGACAACGTCTGGGCGACTGTTGGCGGCGGCAACCTCGAGGCGCTGGCGGTGGAGCGTTCACGCGAGCTGATCGCGGCCGGGGTCACGGTTCCGGAGACGCTGACGGCGGCGTTGTCGGACAAAGCGCCGTACCAGCACGGGGTTCAGTGTTGTGGCGGAGAGGTGAAGCTGTTGCTGGAACCGTTGCCTGTGGTGCCGTCGGTGGCAATCTTCGGAGTCGGGCATGTCGGGCTCGAGCTGGCGCGGATCCTCGCGCGGCACGACATCGAGCTGCATCTCGTCGACTCGCGGCCGGACCAACTGACCGCGGATCGGCTTGCTGTACTGGACGATGCGGTGGCGCAGGTCCACGTACACAACGTGCCGGTGCTCCCGGAGCTCGTCGTCGGCGAACTGCCGCCAGGCACCCACGCCGTGATCATGACGCACGACCACGCTGAAGACGCCGCGCTCTGCGACGCCGCCATCCGCAACGACACGTTGGCCACGATCGGCCTGATCGGGTCCAGCGCCAAGTGGACGCGCTTCCAGCGCAAACTCGCCGAGGACGGCAACTCCGGCGAGGCGATCGCGCGGATCACCACCCCGATCGGAATTCCCAGCGTGAGCGGCAAGGAGCCGGCCGTCATCGCGGTCAGCGTTGCCGCCTGGCTGCTCGAACGTTCTACCGCCGAACGGCATCCCGTGTCGGCCCAATCTGCCGAGCGTCGCCCCGCGTCGGCTCATCGTGAGGCGAAGGCATGACTATCTTCCGTGGCACGTTCATCGACACGCCGGAGAACCCGTTCAACGGCGGGAGTCTGCGCGTGGACAGCGACACGGGCCTGCTGGTCCAGGACGGCGTGATCGTTGCTCGCGGCCCGTTCCTGCAGATCCGGACCGCACACCCCGCCGAGCAGGTCGTGGACCTGACCGACGGCGTCGTACTCCCGGGCTTCGTCGACACCCACGTGCATTTCCCGCAGATCCGCGCGGTCGGCGGCCTCGGCCTCCCACTGCTCGAATGGCTCGACCGGTACGCCCTCCCGGAGGAAGCCCGGATGGCGGACGTCGACTATGCGACCGGCGTCGCCGACGAGTTCGTCCGCGGGCTCGCCGCCGCCGGGACGACGTCGGCGCTCGTGTTCGGCGCGCACTACTCCGATGCGGTCGACGCGCTCTTCAACGCCGCATCGGGCGTGGGCTTGCGGGTGACGAGCGGCCTGGTCCTCAGCGACCGCCTCCTGCGGCCGGAGCTCCTCACCACGCCGGTCCGTGCGTACGCCGAGTCGCTCGCCCTCGCCAACCGCTGGCACGGCGTCGGCCGCAACCGGTACGCCGTGACGCCACGCTTCTCGCTGTCGTGCACCGATGAGCTCCTGGCGACCTGCCGTGAGCTGATGGATGCGATCCCCGGCGCCCTGTTCACCTCCCATGTGAACGAGAACGAGGCCGAGATCGCATCCGTCGCCGACCTGTTCGGCGGCGCCGACTACGTCACGACGTACGACCGCCACGGCCTGGTGGACCGCCGTACCGTGCTTGCCCACAACGTCCACCCCACGGACGTCGAACTCAAGATGCTCGCGGTCGGCGGCGCGACCGTCGCGCACTGCCCGACCAGCAACGCGGCGTTGGGCAGCGGCCTGTTCCCGCTCAGCCGGCACCTGCAGTACGGCGTACGCGTCGCCCTGGGATCCGACGTCGGCGCCGGCACCGGCTTCTCGCTGCTGAAGGAAGGCCTCCAGGCGTACTTCTGCCAGCAACTCCTGGCCGACCAGGGCCGCCCGCTGACCGCAGCCCACCTGCTCTACCTCTCCACCGCCGCCGGCGCCGAGGCCCTGGACCTCCCGCAAGTGGGCCACCTGAGCGTCGGCCAGCACTTCGACGCCCAACTCCTCCGCCCCACCGACGGCTCGCCCCTCGCCGTCGCCATCACCCACGCCGAAGACACCGAAGAAGCCCTGGCCCGAATCTTCACCCTGGGCACCCCCGCCGACGTCCAGGCCGTCTGGATCAACGGCGAACTCCTGCACCCGTGACTTCGGGACAGCACCTGAGGACTCGCCGCCTCAGGTGCTGTCGCGAGTAGCCCCGCCCGCGGCTGGATCGGATCCGGTACGTCGTGAGCGAGCAGGTAGCTGGTGTCGTCGAAGCTCAGGATCTCCCGGCGCGCCTGCGCACGCAGCATCGTGATGCTCTCCCAGAGCGACGACTGCGACCTGCAGCGTCTCTCCAGGCCGCGACGGGGTTCAGGCCGTCAGGTTGCGCTGGACCTGTGCTGTTTGCTCGGCCAGAGACTGCTCGTCGACGGTGCGGACCGCGCCTTGCTCAACGACAGGCCGGCCGTTGACGAGGAGGAGGTCGAGGGGCGGGGGTGTGCTGAGGACGAGCGCGGCGATCGGGTCGGGGATGCCGGCGTGGGCCAGGGTGTTGAGGTTCCAGACGGCCAGGTCGGCGAGTTTGCCGGGCTCGAGGGAGCCGATGTCGTCCGACCGACCGAGGATGCGGGCGCCGTCGAGGGTGGCCATTTCCAGGGCCGCTCGCACGGTCAGGGCTTGAGGGCCGCCGCGGGCTCTGGCGAAGAGGAGGGCGTGGCGGAGTTCTTCGACCAGGCTGCCGGATTCATTGCTGGCGGCACCGTCTACGCCCAGGCCTACTGGAGCGCCGGCCGCGCGCAGGTCGGCGGTGCGGGCGATACCTGCGCCCAGGCGGGCGTTGGAGCTGGGGCAGTGCGCCACGCCGGTGCCGGTACTGCCGAGGTGCTTGATCTCGGTGTCGTCGAAGTGGATGCCGTGCGCGAACCACACATCGTTGCCGGTCCACCCCAGTTGGTCCGCGTACTCGAGAGGCGTGCAGTTGAACGTCTCCCGGCACCACTCCGTCTCGTCCGTGGTCTCGGCGAGATGCGTGTGCATGCGTACGCCGCGGCGCCGGGCCAACTCGGCCGCGTCGCGCATCAGTTCGCCGCTCACGCTGAAGGGCGAGCACGGCGCGACCACGATCTGCAGCATCGAGTCCGGCGACGGATCGTGCCAGCGGTCGATCGCGGCCTCGGTCGCAGCGAGGATCTCGTCACGGTCCTCGACCACGGAGTCGGGCGGCAACCCGCCGTCCTTCTGACCGCGATCCATCGACCCGCGGGCGGGATGGAACCGTAGCCCGACCTCGGATGCCGCAGCGATCTCCGCCGCGAGCAGGTCACCGCCCTCGCGCGGGAAGACGTAGTGGTGATCGGCCGCCGTAGTACATCCGGTCCGGGCAAGTTGGGCGAGCGCCGCCCGCGCTGCGACGTACACGGTCTCCTCGGAGATCCGTGCCCAGACCGGGTACAACGTGGTCAGCCACTCGAACAGCGTCGCGTCCGCCGCCAGTCCGCGCGTCACCCACTGGTACAGGTGCTGGTGCGTGTTCACGAAGCCCGGTGTGACAAGGCATCCTGACCCGTCGATCACCCGAGCACCGTCGTACGACGGTGCGGAACCGGGGCCAACGGCAACAATTTGCTTGCCTTCGACAACGACGTGCCCGACGAACTCGCGCCGGGACGGATCGAGGGTCGCCACCTGGGCGCCCTCGATCACGATGGTGGACATGCTCAGCAGAACCCGGGTACGGCGTGCCACGCACTGCCGGCATCGCTGGCGTCGTCGCGGGTGACGGTCGCCTCGATCAGGCCGTACGGGCGGTCCGCGGCGATGAAGACCTCGCCCGGGTTCTCGACCTCGAACGGCGACAGGTCGACGAGGAAGTGGTGCTTGTTCGGCGCGGAGAACTTGATCTCGGCCACCTCGGGGTGCTGCTCGAGCACCGCCTCACCCATGCCGTACAGCGTCTGCTGCAACGCGAGACTGTGGATCGTCGCGAACCGCGACAGCAGCAGCCCTTTGATCCCGTCGTACGACTTGTCCCAGTCGACGTCGGTGTGGTCGTACCGCCAGCGGGCGACCAGCGACGTCGCCAGGATCCGGTCGTTCGTCTCCGGCAGCGTCGTGTACTTGTCCTTGAGGAACCCGTGGAACTCCGACCCGGTCGACTTCAGTACGACGAGATCGCTGATCCCTGACACGACGTACGACTTCCGCTCCGCGCCGCGCCCCTCGACGTTGACGACCGTGTTGCGCACGCCGCCGCCGGTCCGGACGAACGAGTGGTCGTGGTCCTGGCCGTCGACCTGGATCCGCTCCCAGGCGTACTCCTCGACCGCGACCCGCGCGCCCTCCGCTGCCGGCGACGCCTCGAGGAAGTGCGCGCCGAGCGTCAGCGCGTAGTCCTCGATCGCCCCGACACCCTTCTCCTTCGCGAACGCGAAGGCGGTGTTCTTCTGCGTGTCGGTCGGCAGTACGTCGCTCTGGTCGCCGGTCGTGTGCGCGGCCTCGAAGTGGCCGCGCAGCGCGGACGAGACGTTCAGGTCGCGGATCTGGTGGCGGGGCGTGTCACGGTAGATCCGGACCACGCGGCTCTCGGCTTTGCCGTACTGGTTGGCTCCCAGGTGGATGGCCATCGGAGTCAGCTCCCTCGGTAGGTGGAAAACGCGAACGGGCTGAGCAGCAACGGGACGTGGTAATGCCGCTCGTCGGCGACCGTGAAGGTCACGGAGACCTCGGGAAAGAAGATGTCCTGACTCGTCGCGGCCGCGTACGCCGCGACGTCGAACCAGAGCCGGTAGGTACCGTGCTCCAGCTTCGGCGCGAGCTCCGCGATCCGCCCGTCGTCGTTCGTCGCACCGGTCGCCAGCACGACGTCACCCTGGTAGAGCCGCACCGGGACGCCATGCGCCGGCCGACCCAGAGCGGTGTCGAGAACGTGGGTGCTGAGAGAGCTCATGCGTCCACCACCTTGGCCAGCCGGAGCAGCGCGATCTTGCGCAGCTCCTCGTGCACTACCTTCGCCTCGGTCGCGTCGTCGTGCGTGAGCCGCTCGCGGAGCCTGGTGAGCATCTCGTGCGCGGACAGCCCGGTGGCGCAGATCAGGAACACCCGGCCGAACCGCTCCTCGTACTGACGGTTGCCTTCGGCAAGTTCCCGCCTGGCGCCCGGCTCGTCGCCGACACCCGACTGCTCGGACCGCGACCATGCCGCCTCGGTGGTCGCAGCCTGCGGCCGGTCACCGATCCGCGGGTGCGCCTGAAGAGCACGATCGACCTCGTCGTCGTCGAGCTCCCGCAGCGACTGATCGGCAACCGCAGTCAGCGCGGCGAGGTCGCCGTACGGCCGCTTGGCCAGGATTCCGTCGACCCACCGGGGCACGTCGCAGCAGGCCGCCAGGGCCGGCCGCAGCCGGTCGGCCGGAGTGGAGTTGAACTCCTCCAGGTCCACGGATCACACACCTTCTCGAATCCCGAAATCGACTTTCCGTATGACGAGAGGGTGACACCCACTACGCCCGGCGTCAACAGTTTGTTGAAGTGGATTGGCTCTGCACGCACGCAAAACCCGGCTGAACGGGGCGCGATGTGCCTCCTGAGGCGGGTTTTGCATGCACACAGGTCCACCTACCGGGCGCGGTTCAGGTAGTTGTAGACGGTGAAGCGGGTGACGCCGAGCGCCTCGGCCACGATCTCCGCCGACTTCCGGAACTCGAACGCACCCCGCGCCTCGAGCATCAGCACCGCCTGCTGCTTGTCATGCCGGGAGAGCTGGTCGAGCGGACCACCCAACTCGTCGGCGACCTCCGCCAACAGCCCTTGGACACCACCCGAGCCACCCGCTGAACCCACGCCGGTCGTGCCGGTCGTGCCGGTCGCGGCGGCCGCGGCGGCCGGGCTGCTGGCGATGGGGTTGGGCAGGCGTACGGCAGCGACCGGCTCCCCTTCCCACAGCAGCGGGACGTCGTCTGCACGCGCGTCACCCGGCGCGACGAGCTCCGCGTTCAGCCGCTCGACCAGCGGCGTGACCGCCTCGACGAGCGGGTGCTGCTCAGGCATCGCGGCGTACCTGCAAGGTCACCTGGCTCGCGCCGCCGGCGAACGCCGCTTCGAGCACCTTCGGGAGCGCCGGCAGCAGCAGGTGCTGCTCGCCGCTCACCTGAGTACCGAGCGGGCCGAAGTCGCAGTCGAGTCCGGCCTCCTCGGCCGCCCGCAGCGCTTCGGTGGCATGCGCGGGCGGCGACCCCTCGACATCGAAGGGTTCCGTGGTGAACTCCGCAACGAGTCTCATGTCGCGAGGCTAGCTCTCGTGGACCGCCCTGCGCGCCAGCTTGGCAAGACCAGTGGTGTCGAACTCCGTCTCGTCGATCGCGCCGCACTCGATGCCACGCAGTACGAACCCGGCGAGCGCCGCCGCAGTAGCCGGTTCGTCGAGGTAGCCCGACTCGCCGTCACCCAGGTACGCGCGCAGCCGGCGAGCCGCCTGGTCGAAGCCCTCCCGGTAAAACAGGTACGTCGCCGCGAACCGGGTCGGGAGTTGCGCGGGATGCATGTCCCAGCCCTGGTAGATACCGCGGGCGAGCGAACGCCGTACCAGCCGGAAATGCAGCCGCCACGCATCGTGGACGGCGTCGCCGACCGGGAGAACGTTGGTCGAACCATCGGATACGAAGACGCCGGTGCCGGCCGCGGCCAGTTGCATGACGTCCTTGGCGTGGTCCGCGACCGGATGCTCCATGCTCTGGTACGCCGCCGCGACACCGAGCGAGGCGGAATAGTCGTAGGTGCCGTAATGCAGCCCGGTGACGCGGTCGCCGCCGGCCTTGATCATCCGGGCGATCAGCGCGGTACCGTCGACGCCGAGGATCGCCTGCGGGGTTTCGACCTGGATCTCGAACTTCAGCCGCGGTACGTCGTACTGCTGCTCGAGGGTCTCGAGTACGAACACCATCGCCTCGACCTGCTCGACCGAGGTCACCTTCGGGAGCGTGATGACGAAGCCGTCGGTGATCGTGGCTTCCTTGATGAACAGGTCGAGCGTCCGGAGCGCGCGGCGGCGGGTCGGGGCCTCGAGCGACTTGATCCGCAGTCCGTGGAAAGGCGTCGCCGGGTTAGCGGCGAGGGCCTGGGCGGCGGCGATTGCGGCGGCATCCTCTTCGTCGTCCGGCCGGTCGCCGTAGCCGTCCTCGAAGTCGATCCGCAGGTCCTCGATCGGTTCGCGCTCCAGCTTCGCGCGGACCCGGTCGTAGACGTCGTCGGCGAATTCGGCCGGGAGATCCAGCACCTTCGCGAACTCGCCGGCGGATCCGGCGTACTCCTCGAGCGCCGCGCGCGCCTGCGCACCCCAGTCGCCTACCGTGCGTACGTCGTACCGGTCGGCCGGCACGTACACCGTGTGGATCGGCTGGCGGACGCCGCGATCGCCCCGGTAGTCGTCGGCCAGCGCCGCGTCGGCGGCGGCCAGGCGCCGGTCCAGCTCGGCCAGCAGATTCTCCAGGCTCATGCAGCCTCCTTTTCCGTATTGTGGAGACTAATGTCTACTGTGCGGAAGACACAACCGTCTGGACCTTCCGGGATCTGGGGCTAAACTTCCGACATCCGGAAAGGTGGAGGTCCATGGTGGAGACGAACGGCGGCGGCAAAGGCCGCACCGGCAGTGTGCAGTCCATCGAGCGCGCCTTCGGGCTGCTCGAGACCATGGCCGACGCGGGCGGGATGATGGGCCTGTCCCAGCTGGCCACGGCCTCCGGCCTGCCGCTGCCGACGATCCACCGGCTGGTTCGAACCCTCGTCGACCTCGGCTACCTGCGTCAAGAGCCGTCCCGGCAGTACATCCTCGGCCCGAAGTTGATCCGTCTGGGAGAGAGTTCGTCGCACATGCTGAGCGTGTTCGCGCGCCCGCACCTGGCACGGCTCGTCGACGAGCTCGGCGAGTCCGCCAACATGGCGATGCTCGACGGCGACCAGATCGTGTACCTCGCGCAGGTCCCGTCGCGGCACTCGATGCGCATGTTCACCGAGGTCGGCCGCCGCGTCCTCCCGCACTGCACAGCCGTCGGCAAGGCGATCCTGGCGCAGTTCCCGGAGCCGGCCGTCCGCGATCTCCTGCACCGCACCGGCATGCCGAAGCACACCGACAACACGATCACCACCCCCGACGCCTTCACCACCCAACTCCACCACGCCGCCGACATCGGCTACGCAATGGACGAAGGCGAACAGGAAGTCGGCGTCCGCTGCGTCGCAGTAGCCGTCCCCGACGCCCCCACCCCCCTGGCCATCTCCATCTCCGGCCCCGCCGGCCGCATGACCGAAGACCTTGTCGAACGCGCCGTCCCCTTGCTCACCCAAGCCGCGAAGTCGTTGTCCGAAGACCTGCACTAGGTACTGCGGCCAGCCCTGCGTAGCACGCGGGGTCGATCTACTCAGGTGCGTACGTCCGCCACTGCTCCATGAGCTGATACCCCAGCGACTGATTCGCCTGCAGGCTGGCCTGGTTTGCGGCCGCGCCGCCCGTGGCGAAGCGGGTGATGCCGATGTCGAGGAAGGCGAGGATGGAGGCGGCCTTGACGGCCTGGCCGACGCCGCGGCGGCGGTGGGTGGCTAGGACCGAGGTGAAGAACGTGTCGCCGAAGCCGTCCTTCTGGCGGATCACCGTGGCACCGACGAGCCGGTTGCCGTCGAACGCACCGAAGACGCGATACCCCGGCCACAGCGAGCGCGTTTTGGCGAGGTCGCCGACCACCCGATGCGTGGCGGGCGTGTAGGGATAGTCCGGCTCGTTGGCCTTCTCGAGTTTGTGCAGGATCTCGGCCGACTCCGGTCCGAGTTCGCGGATCGTCAGTCCGCCGGCGGTGGCCCGGCGTACGGCGGACTCCAGCAGTTCGCGGTCCGGGTCGAACAGTCGCACCGCCCAGGACTCGGCGACCACGCGGTAGCCGGCTGCTTCCAGCTCGGCACACCGCGGGTCGTCGTCGCGAACGATCTGATAGTCGGGCACCCGCTGATTGTGGGCCGCCTGACTGCTTTGCTCAAGACAGCCTGACTCCTTTACTCAAGACAGTTTGCGCAGTAACGGCAGAACGTCTTCGGTGAACTGTGTCAGGAACCGCTCCTGGTCGTGTCCCGGCCCATGCACGACGAAGTGGTTGAACCCGGCGTCCAGGTACGGCTGGAACTGCTTCACGACCTCTTCCGGGTCGGACGCCACGATCCACCGCTTCGCGACCTGCTCGATCGGCAACTCGTCGGCCAGCCGCTCCATCTCGGTCGCGCTGGTGACGCTGTGCTTCTGCTCCGGCGTCAGCGAGAGCGGCGCCCAGAACCGGGTGTTCTCCAGCGCGGCCGCGGGGTCACGGTCGTACGACACCTTGACCTCGAGCATCCGGTCGATGTCCTCGAACTTCTTTCCGGCCTTCTCGGCGCCTTCGCGAACGGCCGGGATCAGCTTCTCGGTGTAGAGCTCCATCCCCTTGCCGGACGTCGCGATGAACCCGTCACCCGCGCGGCCGGCGTACTTCGCGACCAGCGGTCCGCCCGCGGCGACGTACACCTTGATCGGCGTCTCCGGACGGTCGTAGATGAAGGCGTCGACGGTCTTGTAGTACGGCCCTTCGGAGCTGACGCCGTCCTTCGTCCACAGGTCGCGGATCAGCTGCACCGACTCGCGCAGCCGGGCGAACCGCTCCTTGAACTCGGGCCACTCCATCCCCGACACGGCGATCTCGTTCAGCGCCTCGCCGGTGCCGACGCCGAGCATGACCCGCCCGGGGTACAGCTCGCCGAGGGTCGCGAACGCCTGCGCGATCACGGCCGGGTTGTACCGGAACGTCGGCGTGAGCACCGACGTACCGAGCAGTACCCGGTTGGTCCGCTCGCCGACCGCCGCCATCCAGGCGAGCGCGAACGGCGCGTGGCCGCCCTCGTGCCGCCACGGCAGGAAGTGGTCCGACACGGTCACACTGTCGAGCCCGAGCTCCTCGGCCCGGACGGAGTACTCCACCAGCTCCCGCGGACCGAACTGCTCCGCCGACGCCTTGTACCCGACTCGAATGCTCACCCTTGCTCCCAACCATCGTCTTGGTCGTACTTTCGATGACAACCGCGTCCAGGTCCGACTTTATGCCGCCCGTGGTCGCTACGATCCAGGGCTGTGTACGCCAACGACGCACGAGTGCTGGGTCTGATCGGTACGACGTTCCGCGCGGCCGGACTGCCCGCGATCCGGGTCACGGTGCCGGCCGCCCTGGCCGAGCGCGCCGTCGCCGCCTGGGAGCGGGACGACGCCGGCCCCGTGCCGCACCCCGAGGACCCGGCCGTTCGCCTGCTACGGCACCGCGCCGGAGCGCTCGCACTGATCGGCCTGTCCATCACCGAGTCCGGCAAGTTGGACGCCGACGGCAACTCGGTCGTCGATCTCAGCCCGGAGCTGGTCGGGGTGGCGATGGCCGCGGCCGACGACCACCTGCACCGCTGAGGCCCGCCGTCGGCGAGCCTGATTGACTCTCGCCCTGGGGCTCGCTGAGGATGTGGGTCCGGCGCGGCCTGCGCCTCACCTTCGTCGACTGCCCCCAGCGCGGTCACCATGAGAAGGCAAAGGGACTTCCTGTCTCGGGCCGCTCGTCCTGGTCAGCCGCCTCGACGGGATCGCTGGGGGGATCGCGTGCGAGTGCGTGGAAGGCCAGATGACAGCGCACAGGAACTTCAAGCAACGGGTCCGAGCCCGCGCCGCGAAAACCGGTGAGTCCTACACGTCTGCCCTCCGGCACTTCCGTCCGACTCCATCAGGAGAAGACATGCCGGAAACCTTACGAATCGCCGCCGCCCAGTCCACCGTCTACGAGGACCCGACCGACCCCGCACTGCTCCGCGAGAGCGGCACGGAGATCCGCCGCCTGATGCGGGAGGCCGCGGCCGCCGGGGCGCGACTGGTGCACTTCACCGAAGGTGCGATCTGCTTCCCCAGCAAGCGGATCCTGTCCTCACTCGGCCCGGACGAGGTCGGTCCGTCCGACTGGACCAAGGCGGACTGGAAGGTCCTGGAGGACGAGCTCGACCAGATCATCGCGCTCTCCCGGGAACTCAGGATCTGGACCGTGATCCCAGCGGTCCACCCACTGCCCGACGCCCGGCCGCACAACAGCATGTACGTCGTGTCGGATCAGGGGAAGCTGGTCGCACGGTACGACGAACGCATGCTGTCGGCGACCAAGGTCGCCTGGATGTACACGCCCGGCAGCCGGCCGGTGACGGTCGAGGTCGACGGGTACCGCTTCGGGCTGGTGCTAGGGCTGGACGTGCTCTTCCCGGAGGTGTTCACGGAGTACGACCGCCTCGGGGTCGACGGCGTGCTGGTGTCGTACTGCAGCAACGGCGTCGGTAGCAACGGCCACATCGGGATCCAGACTCGGGGGATCGCGGCCATCAACACGTCGTGGATCAGCCTGGCCGTCCCGGCCAACCCGGGCGCCGGTCTCGACGCGGGTGTGATCAACCCGCACGGTGAGTGGGTGGCGCAGGGGCCGTCGGACAGTACGCCGGCGGTCGCGGTGGCCGACGTACTGCGGGCTGACTT
This sequence comes from Kribbella sp. NBC_00709, assembly GCF_036226565.1. Classification (GTDB taxonomy): domain Bacteria; phylum Actinomycetota; class Actinomycetes; order Propionibacteriales; family Kribbellaceae; genus Kribbella. Next base: position 3,270,707 of record NZ_CP108996.1, on the reverse strand, counting down.
GAGCGAGACCGGCCGGAGCTTCCGGCAGCGGACGCGGGAGCGGATCGGGTCGTAGGCCCTCACAGATCCGGGTGCCGGCGCGTTCTACCTGTATGAACAGGCACGCGACTGTCAGCACCCGGATCGGCGAGCTCACGTTGGTCGCCGCGGGCGACGAGCTGGTCGGCGTCTACTTCCCGCACCATTGGGTGAAGCCGACGGCGGAGATGCTGGGTGAGCGGGTCGAAGCCACCGACCCGCTCATCGCCGCGGTCGTCGAGCAGTTCGAGGAGTACTTCGCCGGCGAGCGGGTGACCTTCGAACTCCCGACCCGGTTGGCCGGCGACGAGTTCCAGCGCCGGGTGTGGACGGTGCTGGAGGAGATCCCGTACGGCGAGACCACGACGTACGGCGAGATCGCCGCGCGGCTCGGTGAACCGGCCCACACGGCGCAGGCCGTCGGCAAGGCGGTCGGGCAGAACCCGTTGTCGATCGTGATCCCGTGCCATCGGGTGATCGGGAAGAACGGCTCGCTCACCGGGTACGCCGGCGGTCTCAAGCGGAAACAGTTCCTGCTCGACCTGGAGGAGCCGGTCGGCGCCCGGTTGTTCTAGCCCTGCTGTAACTAGTCCGTTTGCAACTAGTCCTTCTGCGACAGGTCGCCGACTTGTTCGGCGTACCAGTCGAGTTCGGTCAGATGCTCGGCGATCTGGCGGAGGGTCCAGTTCGGGCTGCGGTCCTTGTCCCACTCGGCTGGGTCGAGCGCGGCGTACCGCAGTACGAAGGTCCGCCCGAGCCGCCCGAGCCGTTGCTCGGCCTCGCGTACGTCCTCTTCGGTGAACGGCGCGAGGTCGGCAGCGGTCGTGAGCGCGCTCGCGTGCCACTCGTCGGGCTGCGTCGGTACGCCGGCGAGCAGCGCCTCGACCTCCGCGAGGTGGTCGACCAGGTGGTCGGCGATCCGGCGGACCGCCTTGTGCGGGGTGAACGTCCGCCCGTCGTCGGACGTCCGCGGTTCTCCGTCCCACGCCGGCCAGGTGACGACCAGCTTCAGCGACCGCTGCACCGATTGCTCGACGAGTTCTCCAGGGTTCTCAGTCATGCCGCCGACGGTAAGCCCGTCATACTTCGGCGGCGGCCGAACTGATCCCGAGCCGGCTCGCCATCCGCTCGGCGTCGTACGGCGCATGCACCTTCGCGTCGTTGTCGAAGTACACGTAGGTGTCGCACTTCCACGAGCGGATCTTCCGAGCCCAGCGGTCGAGCGACTTGTCGTCGTACCCGCTCACGTAGAGCTCGTCCGCACCGTGCAACCGGACGTACGCGAAGTCCGCGGTCACATCCTCGAACATCGGCCACTTCCCGGCCGTGTCCGCACAGACCACCGCGACGTCGTGCTCCCGCGCCAGCTCGACGAATCCCTTGGTCTTGAAGCTGGCATGCCGTACTTCGATCGCGTACCGGAGTGGGATGTCGACGGCGCATTCGAGCAACGCGCGGCCCTCCATCCGCTCGTCGTGGCCCTTGGCAACCTCCGCCGCAGCGGACGTTGTCCGCGGCAACTGTGCGAGGAACGCCGCGCACCGCTCCGCGTCGTACTGGAAGTTCGGCGGTAGCTGCCACAGCACCGGGCCGAGTTTGTTGCCGAGCGCAAGCACTCCGGAGGCGAAGAAGTTGGCCATCGGCGCGTCGACGTCGGCCAACCGCTTCAGGTGCGTGACGAACCGCGGGCCCTTGACCGAGAACACGAAGCCGTCGGGAGTCTCGTCGTACCAGCGTTGGTACGACGAGGGTCGCTGGAGCGCGTAGAACGAGCCGTTGAGCTCGATCGAGTTCAACCGGTTCGACGCGTACTCGAGCTCGGCGCGCTGCGGGAGCCCTTCGGGGTAGTAGACCTTGCGCCACGGCGGGTAGCGCCACCCGGAGATGCCGACCCGAAAATGGGTGTCCGGCCAGCGCGTCATTCCCTGATTATCGACCCATGCAGATCGATCGCGGGGCGTACCCGGACGCGCGGACGCCTTGGGAGGATCCGTCCTGGCGCGCAACGGCCCTCGACTGGCTCGATCGGCAACTCGCCGTACTCGATGTCTGCGAGACAGGGCCGCGGCGGGTGCGGCTCCGTCCGTGGTCCGTGATCATCCGGGTCTTGGCCGAGCGTCCGGTCTGGTTCAAGGCGACCTCGCCGGGCAGCGCGTTCGAGCCGGCGCTCTCCGAGGCGTTGTCGCGATGGGCGCCCGAGCACGTGCTCACGCCGTACGCCGTCGACGCCGCCCGCGGCTGGTCGCTCCTGCCTGACGGCGGTCCGCTGCTGCGCGCTCAGTCTCTCGACGTGCGGCACTGGGAGCAGGTGCTCGTGCAGTACGCCGATCTCCAGCGGGCGCTCGTTCCGCGGGTCGATGAGCTCGTGCGGCTCGGCGTACCCGACGCCCGGAAACTCCCGCGACTCTTCGATGAGACGGTGGCCGGCAACCGGACGCTTGGGGTGGATGAGCGGGAGTGGTTGCTGGCGTTCCGGCCTCGGTTGGTGGACTGGTGCGCGGAGCTTGCCGGGTTCGGGATCCCTGCGACGCTCGACCACGCTGATCTGCACGACGGTCAGATCCTGGTCGCTGGTCCCGGGCGGTACACGTTCTTCGACTGGGGTGACGCGAACGTCGCCCACCCGTTCTGCAGCCTGCTCGTCGCGCTCGACCGCGCGGCCGAGCAACTCGGACCGGAGGTGGTCGCGCGGCTCGAAGACGCGTACCTGGAGCCGTGGACCGCAGAGCATCCGCGGTCCGCGCTCCACCGGGCAGCCACCCTCGCCCGCCGACTCAGCCACCTGACCCGAGCCGGCTCCTGGGGCCGCCTCTTCCCCGCGACCGCCCACATCGGCGACCCGGAACGCGCTGCCGCCCTACTGCGAATGTTGTGACGGATCCCCAGGCCATCACAATCGCGACGATCGCGCGCACTCACGCCTGAGCCCGCCGATGCGGGCGATTGTGATGGCGTGGAGATCCGCAGATCAGGTCGGGATCCAGGTGGGCCACCACGGCGGGACGTTGCCCGGGCAGGTGCCGGGCGAGCCGGCCGGGGTGCCCTGCCAGGAGAACAGCGCGAGGTCGGCGATCGCGATCGCGATGGCGGCGGCGATCAGGGAGAACAGGAACGCCTTCCCGGCGTACCGGAAGACGACGGTGAACAGCACCAGGTTGACGATCAACGCGAGCGGCACGCCGAGGAACAGCAGCGTCAATCCGTTCGGCACGCTGCCGGTGACGTCCACGTGACAGGCCTTCCACGCCCGCGACGTGATCACCACCAGCCCGAACGCCGCCCCACCACCAACGACCACCGCAAGGAACGACTCTCCCTTGCTCCCCTTCGCAGCAAACGCCATACACATCACCGTAAGTGATCCGCCTGGCCACTTCAGCAGTCAGACTGCCGTGTATGGACATCAAGCACCGGATGATCGTCTTCGACGCGGCCGATATCGAGACGGAGAGCGCGTTCTGGGCGGCGTTCCTCGACGGCACCGTCGACAAGTGGAGCGACCGCTGGCACGCGATCTGGGTGGACGGGGGTTGGGCGCTCGGTGTCCAACTGGCACCTGACCATGTCCAGCCAGAGTGGCCCGACGGTACGCCGCAGCAGATCCACCTCGACCTGTACTTCGAGGGTATCGACGCGCACACCACTGCCCACGAGCGAGCACTCGCCCTCGGAGCCCGCCTCCTCAAACCCGCCGACGACCCCGTCGCCGCCCGCGGCGTCCAGGTGTACGCCGACCCCGCAGGCCACCCGTTCTGCCTGTGCTGGGTACCCGCCTAGACGTCCAGAGGATGCAGGTCTACCGGTGTGAGCACCCAACGGAACCCATACTTCGGGCTGGCGGCGCGATCGACCTTGTCCGGCGCGAAGTACTCCCCGACCAGACTCAACAGCCGCTCGTGGAACTCCGCGACCCGCTCCCCGGGCACCCGCCCCGCGTGCTCCCCACTGTCCTGCACGAACCCCGCACCGAACATCCCAGCCGCCGCATCGGCGTACGCCTGCACGTAATCCTGCGCACTCGACCCCGGCAACTCGGTACGCCCGTTGCAGTCCGGCGCCGGCGTCTCCGCAAGTTCTGCCCCCGCCGGAGTACGCCGCCAAACCCCGGCATCCTCCACCACCCGCCCGGCGTCACGGAGCTTCCCGAGGTACCAAAGCACCCGAGCATCCGTCACCTCCAGCCGCCCGGCGATCTCCCCCAACGCCCGCGGCTCCCCCAACAACCCCACGATCCCCCGGGGCAACTCCGACATCTCCCAATCAGCCATAGGACGTACTACTAGCACGAACCCGGTCTTGACCCGCGAGGTTTGTCAGGCCTAGCCTGACAAACAGTTGTCAGGGCGAGCCTGACAGATTGGGAGGCGTCATGTCGGAGAGTCTGGTGCGGTGCTCGTTCTGTGGGAAGTTGCGGGACGAGGTGGACCGGCTCATCGCGGGGCCGGGTGTGTTCATCTGCAACGAGTGCGTCGGCCTGTGTGAGCAGCTGCTGAGTGGGAAGCCGATGCCATTCTTCCCGCCGTTGGACGGCAAAACCGATGACGAGCTACTGGCCGACATGGCCCGGATCGAGTCGTCTCGCGGTCAGGTCGAGGTCGCCGTACAGGATCGCGTACTGCGGCTCCGCTCCCGAGCCGTCACGTGGGCGCGGATCGGCGAAGCTCTGGGCATCAGCCGCCAGTCAGCCTGGGAACGCTTCTCCGGCGAGGAATGACCGCTCATGTCGTGGCGGACGAGCGGCTCGACGAGGACGCAGTACCTGGTCGACTTCCCGGCGGGCCGGGGCGGATCGCGTTCGAGATCGATGCTCGGCACAACGGACCGCTTGGGACTCGGGCGGCCAGTGCGCAGTACGTCGTGGACGGTCTGCCGTTGTGGGTCGACTGGCACATTCATCCGGTCTCGCTGGCGCATTGGCCGTCCGACAGCACGGTCGTGTTCGATCGGCACGGCATCACCCGGACGCCGGCCACGCTCTCGGAGTACCTCAACCGCGGCGAGCACGAGCCGGCCTCGCCGAACACGCTCGATGATCACGAGGCGATGCGGCTGGCGCTCGTACCGATCGCCGGGAAGCAGCTCGCCCGCCGTTCACCCGAGGCAGCGCGCACGATCGAATTCCTCGGCGGGCGCGCGGATGGCGATCACCTCGCGTCGCTGCGTGAGTTGCTCAACCAGTTCGAGCATCTCGGTCGATCGGACAGTTTTGCGGCCGGGCATGCGTACGTCGATCTCCTGGAGACCTTGCCACCACGTCTGAGCCGCTAGGCTGTTCGTTGTGGGCGAGAGTCGGCTTGATACCGGTCGGATTCGGGCGGCTCGGCGCGTGATCGATCCCGTGTTTCTGGACTCCCCGCAGTACCGGTGCGAGGCGCTCGAGCCTGCGCTCGGGTGCGAGGTGAGCATCAAGCTCGAGACGGCGAATCCCGTGCGCAGCTTCAAAGGCCGCGGTACCGAGTTGGTCGCGAGCCAGCTGGCTGAGGCCGGCTCGCGGGCCGTCGTCTGCGCGAGTGCGGGGAACCTCGGCCAGGCGCTCGCCTGGTCGGGTCGGCGTCGCGGTCTCGACGTCACCGTGGTCGCTTCGCGGTTCGCGACCAAGGCCAAGCTCGAACGCATCCGCGCACTGGGCGCCAAGCTCGAGCTCGTCGACGGCGACCACGAACTCGCACGCGAACGGGCGGCGGCGATCGCGCAGTACGACGGGATCCGGCTGCTCGAAGACAGCCTGGACCTCGAGACGTGCGAGGGCGCGGCAACGATCGGCCTCGAGTTGGTGGAGGGTACGCCGGAGTTCGACACCGTGCTGATTGCACTCGGCGGCGGGGCGATGGCGACCGGCGTGGGTCATGTGGTGAAGGAGCTGGCGCCTGAGGTCGACGTGGTCTGCGTTCAACCGCTGGGCGCGCCGGCGATGACCCATTCGTGGCGCCGGCGTCGCGTGATCACAACCGAGTCCACCAACACGATCGCCGACGGGGTGGCCGGCCGCTTCCCGATCCCGGAGGTCCTCGACGACCTCCTCCTGATCGCCGACGACGCCGTACTCGTCCACGAGGAATCGATCGTCACCGCCATGCGCCTGCTCCTCGACCACGCCGGCCTCATCGTCGAACCCTCCGCCGCCCTCGGCCTGGCCGCCGTCCTCGAAGACCCCACCCGTTTCGCCAACCACCACATCCTCACCATCATCTGCGGCAGCAACGTCGACCTCCCCACTTACCAGCGCTGGGTCAACCCACCATCATGAGCCTTTAGCTTGGGTAGTCCGAGGTCAGTGCGGTGAGCCACGCGTCGTGATGGTTCGCGATGTATTCGGCGGCCGGGCCCCAGTAGTCGGCGTGGCCTTCGGTGTACATGCGCGCCCAGGGCTGCTCGCCTGTCTCGCGGCCGCGGACCAGCAGGTCGTACTGTCCCCGCGTGCGGGCCGCAATCTGCGCCGGCAGGGCCAGGCGCTGTTCGAGGTCGAGCCCGTACCCGTCCACGAGAGCGCGCAATCTCGGGGCGTCGACTCCGACGTCGCCTCCCGCCACGAACGGGACGAACGCGGTTGCGGCGTACCCGAGATCCCACAGTCGTGACGAAGGGCCTGCGTTGTCCCAGTCGATGAACACCCAGCGTTCGTCGTTGCGGACCAGGTTCCACGGCGCGAGGTCGTTGTGACAGATCAGGTCGCCGCCCGCGGGGTCGGGGACGATCACGTGCCAGGTGACATCCGATGGCGGCTCGAAGGTCTCCATCGCGTCGTGCAGCTCGCGAATCAGCCGCCCGACCCGGCGCAACTCGTCCAGGGTCGACGGGGGCATCGCGTGGGCGAGATCGCCCGATACGTACTCGAGAACCTGCCGCCCCTGCTCATCACGCCCGTACGAGCGGGGCGCGAACGGGCGCTCGGCCAGATGCTCGAGCACAGCCTGGACCCCGGCCGCCTGCGCAAGCGCGGGCTTCCGCACCGTCGATCCCACACGCACGACCAGGTCGGCGACGTTCCCACCCGTCAGCACCTCTTCACCTTCCACGCCGCCATCATGCAGGACCCCTGTGTCGTCTGGTCCGACTTTGAGACGGTTAGTTGCGGTGGGCTACTACTCGGGTGAGGTCGAGGGTTTGGCCGGCGTCGGTGTGGAGCATTTGGGCTTCCGTTCGGCCCGGCGTACCGCTGTCGTGGTCGCAGGCTTCGTTCCATTGCAGCCAGTCGCGCCAGCCGTCGGGCAGTCGGTCGGCGACCTCGACGGTGACCAGGCCGGTCTTCTCCCAATGCCGGCGCCACCACGCGGGACTGTGCCAGGCGCAGAAGTCCCACATCCAGTACGGCTCGAGGTGCGGCGGGGGAAGCGTCTCGTACTCCTCGGCGAGACCGGGCTGCACGATGCCGATCTGACCGCCGCGCTTCACGAAACGTGAGTAGTAGCCGAGGTAGAGGTCGTCGGTGCCGAAGTAGTGATAGGCGCCAATGCTGACCAGCGCGTCGAAGAAGTCCTCAGCGAAGGGCAGGGCGTGGGCCTCCGCGTGGATCGGGTGAACCTGGTCCGTGACCTGCGCCTCGGTCACGCGGCGGAGGTTCTCGTCGGGCTTGACCCACAGATCGGTCGCCCACACCTCGACACCGAACTCCTTGGCCAGGAAGATCGAGCTCAGCGCGGCGCCGCATCCCATGTCGAGCACCCGCATCCCGGGCTCCAGCGACATGAGGCCGGTCAATGCCTCGGCCTGCCACACCGGGTTCGGCCCCATCCCGCCGTCGACCATCCACCGGGCCGAGTACGCGGCCGACCGCGGATAACGGTCGTTCCTCAGCAGTACATCGAGTTCAGCGTCATCCATGTGATGGGAGTCTGGGAGCGGACCGGCGACCAGGCAAACGGTTATTCGCTGTCGGTGCCGGGCGATAACGTCGCGTGGGTGCCGCACTATCCGCCGCCGGCGAGACCACTGGGTCCGGACGCCGAGGGCCAATGGGTCAACCGCTGGTTATCACCAGAATGGACGCAGGCTGCGGATGCGTGGGTCGGTTGTCGCCTCGCCGAACACGGTCGCCGGATCAGCGGCGTGCCTGTCACTTACCGGGCTCGTTTCTGGTCCGTCGTGCGCTGCTATGTCTCCGTCGAGGGCCTGGTGTGGTTCAAGGAGAACAATCCCGGACATCCCTTCGAGGCCGGCCTGGTCGCGACCCTGGCGCAGCTCGCACCGGACGACGTGATCGTGCCGCTCGCCGTAGACCGCGAACGCCGGTGGCTCCTCACGGACGATCAAGGTACGACGGTCACACACGCTGACGTTGGCGATCAACGGACTCGATGCATCCTCGTCCGCGCGCTCGCCCGCCTGCAATGCGCCGTCCACGGCCGCGTCGACATGACGGCGTACCCAGGGATGGTCGAGCTCGCACCCAGCGCTGCCGGTGAGCGGGTACGCCGCGTTGCCCGGGAGTGGGCGTTGTTGCGGCCGGGGCATCCGTTGCGGCCGGATCCCGACGTACTGAAGCGAGCTGAGCTCGCCGCCGACGTACTGGACCGACGAACCGCGTCTCTCAGCGATGTCGTCCCGCTCGATCTGGAGTTCAACGACGTGTACCCCGCGAACATCTTCGCCGACCGCTCGACCGGCGTACTGCGACCGCGCTTCTTCGACTTCGGCAATACGATCTGGGGCCACCCGTTCGTGTCGCTGCACGGCCTCCTCGACGCGGTCGTGGAATGGACCCGCGCGCCCTTGTCCCGCACGCACCGCGACGAATTGCACGACACTTATCTGACCGTCTGGCGCAACCACCTGGACGCCGACCCACAGGTACTACGCACCGACCTGGCCGCAGCCGAGGCCCTAACCAACGTCCACCGCCTCATCTCCTGGCTACGCCTCATCCCACACGCCGATCCCCTCGAACTCCGAACACGCGCCGAAATCCCCCACAAATACTTGACAACAATCACCAAGCTGGCCGACTAGCCGGACGATGAAACATTTCGGCGTCTACGCGATCTGGCAGCAGAAAGGCCAACTCGTCCTCGTACGCAAGACGCGAGGACCATACGAGGGACTCCTCGACCTGCCAGGAGGCTCTCCCGAGCCCGCCGAATCCGAACTGACCACCCTTCGCCGCGAACTCCTGGAAGAGTGCGGCGTAGAACTCACCCAAGCACTCGACAGCACCGCATTCACCTTCCACGTCGACCGAGATTCCTCCGGTCACCCCATCAATTTCACCCATTCGGGCGTCGTTTCGCGCGTAGAGGTCGCCGGGCCCGTCGTCCAGGACATCGCTTCGGAAGATGTTCGAGGGGTCGTTCTCGCAACGGCAGCCGACACCCACCTGTTCTCCCCCCTCGTCACCGAAGCCCTCCGCCTCTTCCCCAGCCTTGCCCCATGACCCGGTTTGGCTTGTATTATCTGATTGGATAAGGGAGCGAGATGGACAAGGACAGTCAGGCGGTCACCGCGCTGCTCAACCACGCCCTCGACGAGAGCGGACTGTCCCAGGCTGCGTTCGCCACTGCCCTCCGCACGTCCGCGTCCCGCCTGTCCACCTACCGTTCCGGCAGGACCAAGCCGACGGCGCAGTTCGTCCTCCGGGCCGGGCGGATTGCTCACGCCCTCCACGACGCGCGCGAGCACCGGATCATGACAGCTCCCGCCACAGCCACAGCCATCCGCGAGGCGAGTGACGACGACTGGGCCTGGCGAATGCTGCTCCAGGGCCGCGACCACCTGCGCCTACTGCTAAAACGCCGCGATGGCTCCGAAGCCGCCTGGGAGGCAGCACCGGGCACAACCCTTCACACCGGATTCGACACACTCCTCGCCGCCCTGACCGCCCACGAATTCAAGGGTGCAGGCGAACCTCCACCCGACTGGACCAAGGTCGCCCCTCTCCCGGAGCCCTGGATCCCCGACCATCCGTTCCTGGACCACGCCCAAATCATCGAACAAACACCCGACCACCTGGCGCAACTCAACATCTTCGTTCCCGATCGTGACTTGGCAACCGCATGATTCCCTGACACTCAGTGCGTTTAGGCTCGGTGAATGGTCAGCGGATACACGTACCTTGGGAACGGCCCGGCGGCTACTGGCGGAGGTCCAGGCTGGGTTATGCGCGCGGATCTCTTCGCCAGATGCATTCGCTGCGGCGGTTTCGTCTCGCTGGATCCATCCGGGTACGGCCGATGCGAATGCGGTGCGCTCAGCAAGGATGCGGATGCTGGTCGCTTCGGTTCAAGCCTCGGCGATCAAGCCATCGAGATCTACTGCCTGGACGCTGCCCAGCAACCACCTGCGGACCACGCGAACTGACCTCCTCGGAAGAATTCTGGGGGACGATGTCGACTCAGAGGTGATGTGTTCGACGCAGTGGTGGGTGGCTGTCCACGGGGTCGGCCGGAGATTCAGGGAGCGCATGATGACCGCCATTTACACCTTCGACGTCTTCTCCAGCCTCGACGGATTCGCGTCGTACGACAACGCCGACTGGGGACCGTACTGGGGTAAGCAAGGCCCCGAGTTCCTGGACCGGCGACTCGCGTCGTACGACGAGAAGCAGCGGATGGTGTTCGGAGGCAGCACCTTCCGGCTGATGATGGAAATGGTGGGCGTGAGCAAGGTGCCGACCGAGGCGCTCGACCCGGTGAACGCGCGCATGCGAAGCATGCCGACCACGGTCGTGTCGTCGACTCTCGAGGGCCCGTTCGACTGGCCGGACGCAACCGCGGTGAGCGGCAACGCCGTCGACACGATCGCCCGGCTCAAGGAGGAGTCCGACGTACCGCTCCGCTCTCACGGGAGCCTTTCGCTCAACCGCGCCCTGATGGCCGCCGGTCTGGTCGACCATGTCCAGGTGACCGTCTTCCCGGTGATCGCCGGCCAGACCGGCGTGGAGCCGATCTTCCAGGGCGCCGCGGACTTCGACCTCGAACTACTCGAGAGCCGCACACTCGACGGCCGCACCCAAGAACTCATCTACCGCCCGACCCTGCACACCTAATCCCCGCTAGTGTCCTGAGTCGGAAGTTCGGCGAGAGATTTCGGTGTTCAGGTGCGTGCATCGCGGTGCGTGGTCAGTGGCCTCGATGCGGAGCATCGTGGGCGCTGGGCACGTGCCGTGAGGTGCGTGCCTGGGCGCCGAAAGCGCCGTCGAACTTCCGACTCAGGACACTAGTTGCCCTCGCTCAGCTCCTTGCGCATCTGAGCGCAGGTCGTCTCGTACCGCGTGATCGAACCGTCAGGGTTTTGCTGATCCCAAGATTCGACTACTTCGTCGTACGCGACGTACCCCAGCCGCTCGTAGAGGGCACGGGCTCGAGGGTTACTCAGCTCGACACCGACCTCGGCCCGATCAAGACCCCGGGCCAAGATCCGCTGCTCCGCAGCCCGAATGAGCACCGTCCCGATCCCACAGGACTGCAAAGCCGGGTGCACGGACAACTGCCACAGCGAACCTGCACCGGGATGCGGCAGGTAGTCGACCCCGCCGATAGCTACGGGCAGGTCGGTCTTGGTGCAGACGGCAAGGTAGTCGACCTCTCCACCACGCGCTCGGTCGAGCTCCTTGGCAACCTGCGTCAGGTGCAGTTCGCTGCCGGCAAAGCCACACGCGGCCAGATCGGCGTCGGCCAGATCTCTCACTGTCAGATCGAGTACTACTGCAGTCATCCTCACCACCTCCTCGTGCAGCCTTGTGTACGACGCCGAAGGGGGCAACGGCTTTGTCGCCGAGAGCACGGATCGTGGCAGGTCCGAATGGGCTCGACGGCAGTAATGCAGTTGCCTCGCCTGAGATTCTGGGGCGTGACCGAATACGCTATGCCGCCGGAAGCTGCGCGCACGTTGATTACTGCCTTGCAAGGGCGCGGGGTCGCAGCATGCGTCAGCGGAGGTTGGGCTGTCGACGCCCTGGTCGGGAAACAGACCCGCGAACATCAGGATCTCGACATCTGGGCAGACGCAGATGATTTCGAAGGTCTCCTCGCAGCCTTCGCCAACGAAGGAGTCGACCAGATCTACCCCTGGCCAGGCGACCGTCCCTGGAATTTCGTCTTGCACGACGGCCACAGTCGTCGCGTAGACCTTCACCTGTACGAGACTCTGAACGACGGCCGACTCCACTACGGCAGCGTCAAAGCGCCGTTCATGTTCACCCGCGAGGATCTCTCCGGTGAGGGGGAGATTGCGGGCCTCTCAGTTCACTGCGAACGCCCCGAGTTCGCCCTGCAGAACCACACCGGATACGAGTTGCGCGGGAGCGACCGACACGACATCGCCGTACTGTGCGAACACTTCGGACTCCACCCACCCGAAAACGTCCGCTAGGCATCTTCGATCGATAGCCTGGCGTCATGGGCGACAAGATTCCGATCGCAGTTGCTGTGCTTGTGCGCGACGGGCTCGTGCTCATGGTGCATCGCCATCCGTGGCGTCGTTGGTATCCGGACTCCTGGAGCTTCTCCGCCGGCGGACATGTCGAGTCGGGCGAGTTGCCTCACCAGGCCGTCGGTCGGGAATGCCTCGAAGAACTCGGCGTCCATGTCCACGACCCCGTACCCATCCCGATGACGGTTATAGACCCCACCCTTGACGTACATGCGTTCCTCGTCACTCGCTGGGAAGGCGAGCCTGTCAACGCCGCACCCGAGGAGCACGACGATCTTCGCTGGTTCCGGCCCAGCGATCTCGCAGACCTGACGATGGCCCACCCGGAGAGCCTGTCGGGCATCCTGAGCGCAGTCCAGGGCGCAACCGCCTAAGCGCTATGCCCGCCCTGCATCTTCGCGGGGCCGTGCGTCCGCCGCAGTCAACGTGTCGGTGGGGACTGGCAGGGTGGTCCGCGTGACGGAGACGGTGGTTCCCAAACTGCACCAGTGGACGATCGAGACGCGGGAGTACCTGCGGCAGGAGGCGCGGCGCGGGAGGCGGCATGCCTATCAGGAGCTGGCACCGGAGCGTACTGCGCTGGTGGTGGTCGACATGGTCTCGTTCTTCGTCGCGGAAGGGACCACGAACGCGGCATCGTGCCGAACATCCAGGAGCTTGCCGGCACCCTGCGTGGCCTGGGCGGGACAGTCGCGTGGGTACTGCCGGGACGCACGGAGATCACCGCGGTGACCGAGGAGTTCCTCGGGGCCGACATCGCGAAGATGTTCAGCGAGTCGGGCGGCACCGGTCCGCTGCGGGACCGAATCTGGCGCGAGTTCGACGTACAAGACGAAGACCTGATCGTAGAAAAGACGGCAGCGAGCGCCTTCTTCCCAGGCCGCTGCGACCTGCCTGACCTGCTTGCGGTGGCATCGACACCGTCCTGATTGCCGGCACAGTGGCCAACGTCTGCTGCGAGTCAACCGCCCGCGACGCCAGCACCCTCGGCTACCGCGTCCTGATGGTCGCCGACGCGAACGCCGCCCGCCGCGACCAGGATCTCAACGCCACCCTTCATACCGTCTACCGCACCTTCGGCGACGTCCGCCCCACCACCGAAGTGCTCGATCTCCTCACTTCCGGAGAAACCGGCTAGCTGTCCTCCATCGCCGGTTCGTGGAAGTACGTGACGGGCTTGCCCAATGCGGTGGCGTACGCGATCTCGCGGCGGGTGGCCTCCCCGATGTAGCCACCAGGGTTCACGATTCGTACCTCATCTGCGAGGTCGATCCTGCGGAGGTGCAGCTCGCCCAATGCCCGCACGAGCACAGGGTCCAGCCCAGCCGCCTCGGTGGCCTCCGGAGCCAGGACGATCGCCAGCTCAAGCGTCAACCGCGTGCGCTCGGCCGCGAACTCCCTGCTGAAGCGCAGAGAACCACACAGACAAACGACCTTCGGGCGAACAACCGACACGTCCGACACGGACACCCTCCAAGAGCCAAAGATCCCTGCAGCATTCCATGCTCGTCCGCTACCCGAAGACCGGCCTTCGGCTGAGTTCGATCCACGTCGCGGCCGGCTGGGACCTGCATCCTCGATATGTTTGACCGACTCCCTCTTGCCTCGAAGGGACCCGACCATCCGAATGGCCGAGAGGGCTGAGTTATGCGCGCGATACTCCTGAGCGGCACGCTGGCGACGGTCTGTTCGCTGCTGGGGACCCGAATCGCTATCGGATGGTTCGTCCGCCGCGGCTTCGGCCAGCCGATCAGGCACGACGGACCGACAACACATCATGTCAAGCGAGGTACGCCGACCATGGGCGGTCTCGTGATCCTGCTGAGTGCCACTGCTGCCTATTTGACGGCAACAATCGTGACCGGCGGGTGGCCGACTGCCAGCGCTTGGCTGCTGATGTTGCTGCTCGTAGGCTGCGGGGCAGTGGGGTTCCTCGACGACTTCATCAAGGTCTACACCCAGAACAACCAGGGTCTGAGCAGTCGGGCCAAGATGGCGGGTCAGACGCTGGTCGCGCTCGTCTTCGGGGTCCTGGCCACGCAATTCTTCGCCGACGAGCGCGGTGTCAGGCCGGCGTCGCAGTACCTCTCGACCACTCATGACTGGGGGATCAAGCTGCCCCTGATCGTGGTCCTGCTCTTGATCTGGTTCATAGTCACCGCGACCTCGAACGGCGCCAACCTCACTGATGGCGCCGACGGGCTGCTCGCCGGCGCCTCGGCGTTGATCTTCGGCGCATACACCATCGTGAATATCTGGCAGAACAATCAACTGTGCGACTCCTCGCGGCCCACTGTGGTGGCGTCGCAGTGCTACCAGGTTCGCGACCCTCTCGACCTCGCGGTCTTCGCGGCCGCCATCGCTGCAGCTTGTATCGGCTTCCTGTGGTGGAACGCCAAGCCCGCACAGATCATCATGGGCGATGTCGGCTCCCTCGCGATCGGTGGCGCCTTGGCCGGGCTGGCGATCATGTCTCGAACTGAGCTCCTGATGGCCGTCGTCGGCGGATTGTTCGTACTCGAGACCCTGTCCGTGCTACTGCAGATGATCTGCTTCAAGCTGACCAGGCGGCTCACGGGCACAGGGCGTCGCATCTTCCGAATCGCTCCCATCCACCATCACTTCGAACATGTGGGATGGGACGAGGTCACCGTTGTAATCCGCTTCTGGATCATCGCCGGGATCTTCGTTGCGACCGGGCTCGGGATCTTCTATGCCTCGTGGCTGGCCTGACTTCCATCGACTGATACGCGACAAGCGCCGCCGCTCGCTTTGCTAAGCGTCGGGGTCACGCAAGCCAACTGCGTCATGCCGCCAGAACGGCTCCGCGTAGACCAGTGTCCCCGTCATCCATGGCTCGTACGCTGGGAGCTTGATGGCCTGAAAAGCATGGTCCGGGATCCGTAAGGATGGCTTGCGGAACCCCAGGTCACCAGCTGGACCGAAGCCGAAGCGGGAGTAGTAGCCGGGATCGCCCTCCAAGAAGACGAGGGGAGTAGTCCGTTCGGCGAGGATCCCTAGTCCGTGTCGGACCAGGGCCGAGCCGATGCTGCGTTTGTGGAGCTCAGGCATGACGGCCAACGGACTGAGGACTTGCACTTCGACGAGTCGCCGAGGGGAATCCAGAAGACTGCGAGTGAACATGACGTGGCCGACCACCTGTCTGTCGTGCTCGGCAACCAGCGAGAGACCGTTGTCAGGTGCGATGGTGTTCCGCAGGGTATCGACCAGGTCGGCTACGACAAGGCCGTGGTCGCCGAACGCCCGCAGGTGAACCTCTCGCACGGCGAGTCTGTCGCCCGGCAGTTCCTCCCGAAGATCCATGCCTGGAGGGTAGGGCCCCTCCGCGCCGCTCGCACACGATTTGGGAACCCGGAGTCGCCGTCCCCTTGCCAGGCCTTGCAGCCCAATTCCGACCCCTCATCCCGGAGTA
The DNA here is from genome assembly GCF_036226565.1 of Kribbella sp. NBC_00709. GTDB lineage: Bacteria > Actinomycetota > Actinomycetes > Propionibacteriales > Kribbellaceae > Kribbella. The sequence goes on along the minus strand of NZ_CP108996.1, from coordinate 3,254,893 downwards.
TCGCGGCAGACGAGTGCGTCGCCGACTGGACCGAATGCCTTGCTGGCGCACACATGCGCCACCGGGGTAGAAACCTGTCATGCCCGATTCGGTGAGCAAGTCCGCTGCCCCTGTCGCTGACTACGACAGCTTCGCGGCCGCGTACTCGGCCAGCAACGAGGACAACCTCTTCAACGCTTACTACGCGCGTCCGGAGATGATTCGTCTCGCCGGCGACGTCGCGGGCCTGGAGATTCTCGACGCCGGCTGCGGTTCAGGCCCCTTGATGGAAGCTCTGCGCAGCAAGGATGCGTTCGTGTCCGGCTTCGACCTGAGCCCCGCCATGGTCGAACTCGCCCGCGAAAGGCTGGGCGAGGACGCGGATGTGAAAGTCGCCGACCTTGGTGCGCCCCTTCCCTATCCCGACGACGCGTTCGACCGTGTCGTCGCATCACTGTCCTTGCACTACGTCAAGGACTGGGCCTCGGCACTGGCCGAGCTGCGGCGTGTGCTCAAACCAGGCGGCCGGCTCATCGTCTCGATCATCCATCCCACGGTCTACGCGATCGTGTACCCCGAGGCCGACTACTTCGCCCTCACCCAGTACTCCGAGGACTACGACTTCGGCGAAGGAACCGTGTGGATGACCTACTGGCACCGCCCCCTGCAGGACGTCATCAACACGTTCATCGACGCGGGGTTCGGCATCAAGACGGTCACTGAGCCGCCACCCGCGGCCAACACTCCAGCGGAACTGCTCCCCAACGCGGACGGTCGCTCATTCATCTGTTTCCTGTTCTTCGAGTTGGAAGCGCGCTGAACAGGTTGCGGCGCTGCCTGCGACCAAGGCGGCACTGCCCGGCTGGCTCTCAGTCGGTCACCAGACGCCTAGCCTGTCGCGCATCAGTTGGCGGAGATGTGTCGCACATCTGCTGGCCGATCACAAGGGCGCCGCGGTCGGATCGGCGCCACGGGACCGGACCGGGTTGTGGTTCGGCCGGGTGGGCGGCGCGGTTGCCGGTCGTCAGCAGCAGGTTTGAAGGTAGGCCTGGAGGTCGGCGAGAGCGGTGGCGCTGCCTTGCTTGTCGGCTCGGTAGTAGACGGTCTTACCGTCGCGGCGGGAGGTGACGACGCCACCGCGGCGGAGAAGGTCGAGCTGCTGGGACGCTGTTGATTGGCCGATGCCGGCGAGTTCGGCGACCTCGTTGACGGAGAGTTCGGCGCCGCGGGCGAACAGCAGCATGATCCGCTGGCGGGTCGGGCCGGCCAGCGCCTTGAGGAACGCGTGGGTTGTCTCCGCGAGCTCGACCGGCTCGGCTTGATCTGCTGCCTTGGTTCGCGGCATCGATGGGTTCCTCCTTCGCGTCCCAGACTAGCCCGTATCGTCATGTCGTCATATTGCGATATGACGATAGATTGGGCCCATGAACCTCTCTGCTGAACCTGTGGTGATCGTTGGTGGCGGCCAGTCCGGATTGGCCGGCGCGCGGGCCGTGACGGATGTGGGCTTGCGGGCGGTGGTCCTGGAGGCGGGTGAGCGGCCGGTAGGGGCCTGGCCGTCGTACTACGACTCGTTGACCCTGTTCTCTCCGGCCCGGTATAGCGGCATTCCGGGAATGCCGTTCCCTGGCCAACCGGGCCGGTACCCGTCTCGTGATGAGGTCGTGGCCCATCTCGAGAAGTACGCCGCGGGTTTGAACGGGGAGATCCGTACCGGTGCGGCGGTGACCGCGGTGGAGCAGGCGCGATCTGGCTTCGAGGTGCAGGTTTCCGGCGGCGAGACGTTGCATGCGTCGGCGGTGATCGCCGCGTCGGGTTCGTTCGGCAACCCGTACGTACCGGCGATCGCTGGGCGGGAGTCGTTCCGCGGTGAGGTGCTGCACGTGGCCGATTACCGCGCGCCGCAGTCGTACGCCGGTAAGCGGGTCGTGGTTGTGGGTGCGGGGAACTCGGCGGTCCAGGTGGCGTACGAGCTGGCCGAGGTGGCGACGGTGACACTGGCGACCAGGGCGCCAATCGTGCTCTTGCCGCAGCTGCGCGGAGGGCGCGACATTCACTTCTGGCTGGACAGGTTGAAGCTGGATCTATTGCCGCCCGCGGTGCTGGCACGACTGTTCAATGGCACGCCGGTGCTGGACACGGGCATCTACCGGGCGGCGATCGAGTCAGGTGCCATGCCGCGCCGCGAGATGTTCACTGCGTTCGAGCCGGATGGTGTCGTGTGGCCCGAGGGTGCGCGCGAGGTGGTGGATGTGGTGTTGTTCGCCACGGGCTACCGCCCGCAACTGCCCTACCTGGACGGGCTCGGCGCGCTGGCCGAGAACGGGATGCCGTTGCACCGTCAGGGGCTGTCGACCACGCACCCGCGGTTGGCCTATCTCGGGCTGGAGTTCCAGCGGTCGTTCTCCTCGAACACGCTGCGCGGTGTACACCGCGATGCCCGGTTCGTGGCGGCCGCGTTGGTCCGGCAGTTGCGCCGCGGCTAGGTGCTGGCGGGAGTGGGGATGCGCCGGGTCGCGGCGAGCGCGATGGCCGCGAGGACACACGCTGCGGCGGCGGTGAGGATGAGTGGGGTGTAGCCGAGAGCTGTGGCCAGGCCTGCGGCTGCAAGTGGTGCGGTCGCGGCGGCGATGCTGGTCGGCGTACCGAGGATGCCGGCGATGGTGGCGTAGCCGTGGTCGCCGTACCGGTCGAGCAGGATGGCCGGTTTCGCGAGGGAGGCGACACCGAATCCGAGCCCGAACGCGATCAGGCATCCGGCTGCGCCTGCGACGCTACGTCCAGCGGCGGGGAGGAGTCCGAGCGCGATTCCTTGCAGGGCGATGATGACGGCGCTGATCGCGGTCATGGGGAGCCAGCGGCGCAGGACGGTGACCGTGACTCGACCCGTGACCGACAGCAGGCCGAGTAACCCGGTCAGGGTCGCGGCGGTCGTCGGCTGGTGGCCGAGCCGGATCAGGTAGGTGACCAGGTGGACACCGATGACGGCCAAGGCGGCGCTGTGCAACACAAACGCGCCCGCGAGTAGCCAGAAGCCGGGGTCGTGCAGGACACGGCCAGGTGCCGGGCGGAAATGATGCGCTCGCTGCGGTGCGGTCGTGGGCGCGGTATGGCGGAGCGCGAGCGCATGCAGAGGAATCGTGGCCACCGCGACAACACACGCGAGGATGGTGAGGGTTTGGCGCCATCCGTAGGCGTGGATCAGTTGGCCGGTCAGCGGGATGAAGATCGAGCTCGCGAAGCCGGCAACCAGCGTGATGCCCAGCAATGCGGTGGTACGCCGGTGTGGTGCGCTGGTCGCGACGATGACTGCGAAGGCCGGCGGGTAGAGGACCATGGCCGAGGCGATGCCGATGGCAACGAAGACCACATACAGGTGCGCCGTGGTGTGGACGTGCGACCAGGCGAGCACCGACGCCGCGGCGAGGATTGACCCGACTGTCATGAGGCCGTGGCCGCCCCGCCGGTCCAGCCAACGCCCGACCGGGATCGCCAGTACGGCACTGGTCAGGGAGGCGACCGTCAGGGCACCCGTCGCGGCGGTGGTGGAGATGTGCAGGTCGGTCCGCATCGGTTCGAGCAGGGCGCTGAACGCGTAGTACAGCACCCCGTATCCGACGGTCGTGGTGACGGCGAGCGCGGCGACGACCTCGCGCCGGATGCCTCCGCGACCGGTCAACTGTGAACCGGTCGCGGAGGTGGTGGCTGTCATCAGTTGCAGCAGCCGGACTGCTTGGTGGAGGTGTCCTCGATGACGGTCAGCAGACCGCCGCTGATCCCGGTGGCCAGACCGCGCCCGGCCGGTACGGAGATCTCTACCGCCTGGGGCGCCGGGCCGCAGCAACCGCCGGCCTCGTCCTCACTGCCGCCAAACGCGAGGTTGGACGAACAAACACCCGTCTCGGGGAGGTCGAGCTGGACGTCACGGGCCGCCTCCCAGTCGCCAGCCACCGCGGCCACGACCGAGCGGGCCTGCTCGTATCCGGTCGCGAGAAGGAACGTCGGTGCCCGGCCGTAGGACTTCGCGCCGACCGCGTAGTAGCCGGGCTCGGGGTGAGCCAGTTCGTCGACGCCGTGCGGCGGCACCGTGCCACAGGAATGCTTGTTCGGGTCGATCAGCGGCGCGAGTGTCCGCGTGGATCCGAGAATCGGGTCCAGGTCGAGGCGGAGCTCACCGACCATGTCGTGGTCGGGCCGGAACCCGGTCGAGTTGACCACGGTGTCGACGACTACGCGCTGTTCACCGGCGACCAGTTCCACCCGGCCGTCGGTGGTCGGCGCCAGCTCCTCGGTCCGGAACCCGCTGACCAGTTGAACTCGTCCAGACTGAACCAGCTTCTTGAGCCGCGTGCCGAGCGCCCCGCGTGCGGGCAGTTCGTCGGCCTCGCCGCCGCCGTACGTCCGGGCCTGGTCGGTGCCACGGACGACCCACAGCACCTCCGTACCGGGAACCTCGTCGGCGAGTTCGCCCAGCTCCAGCAACGTTGTCGATGCGGAGTGGCCGGCGCCAACAACAGCCGTACGGCGGCCTGCGAAACGCTCACGGTCTCGACCGAGTACGTCGGGCAGCGCGGACGCGATGTGGTCAGCCGTGCTCGCCTCGCCGCGGGCGGGGATGCCCGAGCCGCCGAGAACGTTCGGGCGCCGCCAGGTCCCGGCCGCGTCGATCACCGCTGAGGCCAGCAACTCGGACCCGTCGGCCAGCCGAACCAGGAACGGCGCGGCTTCGCGCCCCGCGGTGCGGATCCGGTCGAACCCGACTCGGGTCACCGCGATGACCTCGGCGTCGTACCGGATCCGGCCGGACAGCTCGGGCGTCTTGGTGAGCGGTTCGAGGTAGCCGTCGATGAGGTCGCCGCCGGTGGGCAGCGTGCCCAGTTCGGGTTCATTCCAGCCGCCGGCCTGTTCCAGCAGGCGCCGCGCGGCCGAGTCGATGTCGTAGCGCCACGGGCTGAACAACTTCACGTGCCGCCACTCATCGATCGCCGCCGCGACACTCGGCCCGGCCTCCAGTACGACGAAGTCCAGCCTGCGCTCCGCGAGATGCGCCGCCGCGGCCAGACCGACCGGACCCGCACCGATGACGACCACCGGCGCCGCTGTCTGCTCGCTCACGATCCCACTCCCTATCTAGAAGATCATCGAATCAAGTAACTCCACCTTGCCTCGTGATTCGACAAGAGTCAAGATAGACCTATGTCGAAACAGGATCTGACTCTGACGCCCGTCGGAACCGTTGGCTGTTGTGCGCCGATCTCCGATGCTGCCCTCGATGCGGCCGGGGCGGCCGAGGGTGCGGTGGTGTTCAAGGCGCTGGCCGACCCGATCCGGCTGCGGCTCCTGTCGATGATCACGTCGGCGGGCGATGAGATCTGCGTGTGTGACCTGACGCCGCAGTTCGAGGTGAGCGGCCCGACGATCTCCCATCATCTGAAGGTGCTGCGCGAGGCCGGCCTGGTCGACTGCGAGCGCCGCGGGACGTGGGTCTACTACTGGCCCATGCCCGAGCGGCTGCAATGGATCTCGACTCTTCTCGCCGTCCCGGAGCCCGTGGCGCCGCGCTGATCCAGCCGGACTCGAAGGAGACGCCGGCCCCTGGCTTGACTCCCTGAATTACCTCAGTGATCATTGAGTCAATGAACGCTGAGCGATTGACCTTGGCGGCACGAGCCCGCATCCATGCGGCACTCGGCGACCCGGCACGACTCGCGATCGTGGACACCCTGACCGCCGGTGACGTCGCACCGGGCGAACTTGGTGCCGCGCTGGACCTGCCGACCAACCTGGTCGCCCATCACCTGAAGGTCCTGGAGGATGCCGGCATCGTCGCCCGAACCCGCTCCGAGGGCGACCGTCGCCGTACCTATGTCCGACTGCGGCCCGACGCGCTGGCAGCCATCGTCAGTCCGGCAATGCTCGCGGCGAAGCGGGTGGTGTTCGTCTGCACTCAGAACTCCGCACGTTCCCAACTCGCCGCGGCGATCTGGTCCCGGCGCAGCCATGTGCCGGCCGTCTCCGCAGGCACCGAACCGGCCGAACGGGTCCACCCACGCGCCCTGAAGATCGCGCGCAGGCACGGCCTCGACCCCGTCGACTGGCGCACCGCCAACGTGAGCGACGTCGTACGACGCGACGACCTGCTGATCGCGGTCTGTGACAACGCCTACGAGCACCTGCCGTCCGAGCAGCGACCGCGGCTCCACTGGTCGATCCCCGACCCGGCGCCCGCCGATACCGACGCGGCCTTTGAAGCCGCCTACACCGAGATCGCCGACCGGATCGAACGGCTCGCACCCACCCTGTCGCCTGAGGCGACCGACTCCACCCGGAGCACCCCATGACCGAACTCACCTGGCACCGCCACGCCGATCTGTCCATCGACCAGAGCCTCGCCTTGCGTACCGCCTCCGTCCGGCTGACCGAAGAGTTCTCCGACCTCTACGGGTCGGAGACCATCGAACGGTTCCTGCACTCCAGCTACGACCAGTTCGCCACCGACAGCACCATCCCCAACTTCCTTCCCCTGCTGACCGAACGATTCGCCCGTCAACGCCTCACCGCACTCGCTCGGGTCGAAGGCCACCACGACGACGGCAAGCCCGTCGTGCTGTTCCTCTGCGTCCACAACGCCGGCCGTTCCCAAATCGCGCTCGGCTTCTTCCAGCACCTGGCCGGCGATGCCGCGATCGCCTGGTCGGGCGGTTCCGAACCCGGAATCGACATCAACCCCGCCGCCGTCGGCGCGATGGCCGAACGTGGCATCGACATCGCCGGCGAGTACCCGAAGCCCTGGACCGATGAAGTGGTCCGCGCCGCCGATGTCGTGATCACGATGGGCTGCGGCGACGCGTGCCCGATCTTCCCCGGCACCCGCTACGAGAACTGGGACCTCGACGACCCCGCCGGCCTGGAGATCGCCGACGTACGCCCGATCCGCGACGAGATCGAACGCCGCGTCCGCGTCCTGCTCGACGAACTCGCCGTACCGGTGAGCCGCGGATGAGCCACGCACAACCCTTGTGGCGCCGCACGGTCGCCGAGGCTCTGGGGACCGGGCTGCTCGTCACCGTCGTTGTCGGCTCCGGCATCGCCGCGGCCAACCTGTCGCCCAGCGACATCGGCCTGCAGTTGCTGGAGAACTCCTTCGCCACCGCGCTCGGCCTGGCGGTTCTGATCCTCATGCTCGGCCCGGTTTCCGGTGCCCACTTCAACCCGGTCGTGTCCGTGGTCGACTGGTGGCTCGGCCAACGCACCGGCAACGGACTGAAGGGCCGCGACTTGGCTGCCTACATCCCCGCCCAGGTCGGCGGCGGCATCGTCGGGGCGATTCTCGCGAACCTCATGTACGGCGAAACCGCGGTGTCCTGGTCGACCACGCACCGGTCGGCCGGACACCTCTACATCGGCGAGACCGTCGCAACCGCCGGCCTCATCATGTTGATCTTCGCGCTCGTCTGGTCCGGCCGAGCCGCGCTGGCACCTGTTGCCATCGGCGCCTATATCGGGGCCGCGTACTGGTTCACCTCGTCGACGTCATTCGCCAACCCAGCCGTCACGATCGGGCGCGCGTTCAGCAACACCTTCGCCGGCATCGCGCCCCGCTCGGTGCCCGGCTTCATCTTCTTCCAAGCCTTCGGCGCCATCCTCGGCGCCGCGCTCGTCGTGGTCCTCTACCCGCACGCCGGCAAGGCCGCAGACGACGTCGTCACACCTCAATCAGACACCACCCACACAGGAGCATCCGCGTGAGCAAGCCCGCTGTTCTCTTCGTCTGCATCCACAACGCCGGCCGCTCCCAGATGGCCGCCGGATGGCTGCGCCACCTCGCCGGTGACACCATCGAAGTACGGTCCGCCGGATCCGAGCCCGCCGACCAGATCAACCCCATTGCGGTCGAGGCGATGCGCGAAGTTGGGATCGACATCACCGGCGCCGTACCGCATGTCCTCGAAACCGAAGACGTCCGTGACAGCGACGTCGTCATCACCATGGGCTGCGGCGACGCCTGCCCCATCTTCCCCGGCAAACGCTACGAAGACTGGGAACTCACCGACCCTGCCGGCCAACCCATCGAGATCGTCCGCGAAGTTCGCGACGACATCCGCGGCCGGATCGAAGAACTCGTAGCCGAGTTGCAAAGTCACTGACTCACCCAGCCCAAACTGTCGCACGCCGGACGCCGCGGCGAGCGGGACAGCCGCAGCCTGCCGTTCACTCCGGACATGCAAAAGCCCAGGTCAGGTGGGATCTGCCTGGGCTTCGGTTTGCGCGCTCGGAGGGATTCGAACCCCCAACCTTCTGATCCGTAGTCAGATGCTCTATCCGTTGAGCTACGAGCGCTGGACAACGTCGAGTAACGATACATGGAGGGGGTGGGTGTAGGCCAATCGGCTCTGGAGGGCGGCGCGGTGGGGGCACTGGGGGTGCTTTGAGCTCTACGATCCGCGCATGGGTATCGAGGACTTGCTGGGCGGGCGTGATCTGGGGGACGTGAAGAAGGCGGTCGGGTTCGTGATGGAGAACTCGGACGACTTCCAGAAGGTCCTGGAGCTCGTGCGAGGGCTGCCCGATGGCGCGGTCGGGTTCATCGGGAAGCTGCCGGAGCTGCTGAAGACGATCGGGACCGGGCTCGCGGAAGCCGGGGAGCAGGCGGCGAAGGCTGCTGGGGCGTTGGTCGGGGATGACGGCGAGGGTGGCGCTCGGAAGGCGCTGACCGGGAGCGCCGGCACGATGAACGCGGCCAAGGACAGGCTCAAGGACGCTGCCGGGATGCTGTCCGGGCTGGCGGGCGAGCTGGACAAGATCCCCGGGATCGGCGACGCGGCGGCGAAAAGACTGAACGACGGGAGCGGGCAGATCGGCGGCGTCGCGACCGAGGTCGAGAGCCTGGCCGGGAATCTGCAGGAGCTGTCCGACATCCTCGCCAACGTCGGCGACGCCCTGAAAGGCCTCGGCACGAAGCTCACCGAGTCCGGCGGTTCCGTCAAGACACTGCTCGCCTAGCCGGCTGGCTCACCTGCGGCGGATCAGCCCGTCAGGCGGATGCGACTTCGGATGCCGCTGGCAAGCGTGGGGCGGATCGCGGTTGGTTGGAACTGGCTCGGAGGACGCTGCGTCTCAGGAGGGTTGCCTGATGGGTTAGGGAGGACCTCCGCGTGGTTAAGGTCGCGGGCATGGGTAGTCGACTGGTGCGGGGTACGGCGATCGGGTGTGGGGTGGCTGCGATCGCGGGCGGTGGGATCGGGTGGGCGGTGGGGGAACCGGTGACACCCGCGGACATCGTGCCGGCGCGGGCGATGCCGGCGGATCTGTGTGCGCGGATCGGGGACGTGTCCAGCCTGTTGCCGAAGGCATCAAACGCGCCGGTGGCGCTGACGCAGGTCGGGAGTACGACGATCATCTGCGACGCGGCCGGCTCCCGGGCGCAGGCGCGGGCGTACACGGCGGCGAGCGTGAAGATCACCATCACGCCGTACGGCGGGCAGGACGCGGGCGCCGGGAACGTGCCGTTCACGCCGACGCAGACCGCGAAGAAGAACTTCACCCGGTCGCCGATGAAGACGCTCGCCGAGAACCGCCCGTATCCGACCAAGATCGAGCGGACCGCGACCGGCCTGGCCGGTGAGACGTGGACGGTGCACGCGTTGGTGCAGCGCGCGGACACCGTCGTACAAGTGGACTACACCGCCTATCCGGTGGACCCGGATGTGGCGCAGAAGGCGGCGCTGGCGCTGGCGGACCGGGCCATCTGGGAGAGCAAATGAGTACGCCGGAGATCCCGGGCTACCAGCTCGACCAGCGGCTGCTCGAGCACCCGCTCGCGGAGCTGTGGCACGGCCGCACGTTCACGGGGATGGAGATCATCGCGCTGGTGCTGAGCGAGGACGGCGCCCGCGACGAGACCGTCGTGGACCGGCTGACCCGGGCGAGCCGCGACGCCGCGCTCGTGCCCGGCCGGCAGGAGACCCCGCTCTGGGCGGCCAACTTCAACTCCAGCCGCCCGTACGCGATCACCCAACTCATCCCCGGGCAGACCGGCGCCGAGCGGCTGATCGACCCGCTCGACGGGATCATCGGGAACGACGAACAGTCGCTGCAAGCGATCCGCGAGCAGCTCAGCGGGTACGGCGCAACGCCGCCGCCTCTCCCGCTCCCCGACACCGACCACACCACCCCGGCAACCGCGACCGCCAACGCCGCAACCATCCCGTCGTACGTCGACCGTCCGCAGCAACCGCAGACCCAGCCGGCGCAGACCGAGCAGTCGAAGATCGACGTCGCCCGGCAGTACAGCCGCAAGATCGGCTCCTGGATCTACGCCGTCGTCGCGGTCGTCGTCCTGATCGTCTTCAGCATCACGTACTCCATCGGGTCCGCGATCGGCAGCGCGGTGAAGAAGGACGATCCGCTCGACGCCGCTCCGGCGCCGGCAGTCAGCCCGGAGGCGTTCCCGGCCAAGGTCCTGATCCCGCCGATCACCCTGGTGACGACCGCGCCGTACAAGCGTCCGGACGGATCGGCCGGCGTCTTCGGCGCGGCGTACCCGGCCGGCGCCGACCTCCAGGTCGTCGCGAACGCCGAACTGCCGTTCGCGCTCGGCTGGCCGCGGCCGCCGCAGGTGGTCCGGCTGGGTGAGTCCTCGCAGGTGGTGCTGCGGAAGATCGTGACCGCCACCGAGTACGACCCGAACGGCCTGAAGAACTCGTTCCAGGCGCAGCTCGCGCTGCATCCGTGTGTGAGCCTGGCGCAGTGCCTGGCCGACCGGCCGTCGTTCGATCAGCTGTGGACGAAGATCTACAAGACGACCACGCCGGCCACCGCGAAGGACGCGAAGACCTGGCTGACGGTGTCGACGAAGGCGCCGTACACGATCACGATGACGCGCGCGTTCCAGAGCGGCGGGCAGTGGTGGCTGGTCGGCGCGATGGTCTACGGCCAGGTCGCCGAGACGCCGGACATCCAGCGGGTCGTCAACGACATCTGGCGGCAGACCAGTTGATCGACCGCAAAATCTGCTGACACGGCCCGCGCGAACAGCGCGGGCCGTTCTCTTTTTCACAAGCGGCGCCGGAAAGCGATTGTCGCGAAAACTTTGTGACCGGGTTCACTTTCTGGTGGTTCACAGCCCTTGGGTCGGTCGCGTACCGTAGTACCACTTGCACACTGGTATACGCCCACTGGCCGCACTGGTATGCGAGAGATCACACCGCCAGCCAGCTGCATCGAACCGCCGGAGACCCCGGCGGCCGGACGCCGTACCCGCCTTTCAGCGTCGAGGGGCCGAACGTCGCCGGGCCGGACAGCCGAGAGGGAATGAGCCGCGAATGACGACTACCGCCAGCCCGACCCATACCGAGACCGCCACCACCGCAGCCACCAAGGACCCCCTCCCCGGCGAAGCCCCCACGCCGTACGACCTGACCAAGGCCCCGACCCAGCACGCTGGTCTGCTGAACTGGGTGGCCGAGGTCGCCGAGCTCACGCAGCCCGACCGGATCCACTGGGTCGACGGGTCGGACGCGGAGTACACCAAGCTGACGAACGAGCTGATCGCCGGCGGCACCATGGTCCGGCTGAACGACGAGAAGAAGCCGAACTCGTTCTGGGTCCGCACCGACCCGAGTGACGTGGCCCGGGTCGAGCAGCGGACGTTCATCTGCTCGGTCGACGAGAAGGACGCGGGCCCGACCAACAACTGGGTCGCTCCGGCCGAGATGAAGGCGACGCTGACGGAGCTGTACCGCGGTTCGATGCGCGGCCGGACGATGTACGTCGTCCCGTTCTGCATGGGTCCGCTGACGGCGGAGAAGCCGATGTTCGGCGTCGAGATCACCGACTCCGCGTACGTCGTCGCGTCGATGCGGATCATGTGCCGCACCGGCGCCGACGTACTGGCCAAGCTGGGCGAGGACGCGCCGTACGTGCCGTGTCTGCACTCGGTCGGCGCACCGCTCGCGCCGGGTCAGCAGGACGTGCCGTGGCCGTGCAACGACGAGAAGTACATCGTGCAGTTCCCGGAAGAGCGCGCGATCTGGTCCTACGGATCGGGCTACGGCGGCAACTCGCTGCTCGGGAAGAAGTGCTACTCGCTGCGGATCGCGAGCGCGATGGCCCGCGACGAGGGCTGGCTGGCCGAGCACATGCTGATCCTCAAGCTGATCTCGCCGGAGAAGAAGGTCCACTACGTCGCGGCCGCGTTCCCGAGCGCCTGCGGCAAGACCAACCTGGCGATGCTCGACCCGACGCTCGAGGGCTGGGAGGTCGAGACGCTCGGCGACGACATCGCCTGGATGCGGTTCGGCAAGGACGGCCGGCTGTACGCGGTGAACCCGGAGTTCGGCCTGTTCGGTGTTGCCCCCGGCACCGGTTGGAAGACGAACCCGAACGCGATGCGCACGATCGAGAAGGGCAACTCGGTCTTCACCAACGTCGCCCTGACCGACGACGGCGACGTCTGGTGGGAGGGCTACTCGCCGACCCCGCCGGACCACCTGACCGACTGGAAGGGCCGCGAGTGGACGCCGGACAACGGTGAGCTGTCGAGCCACCCGAACAGCCGGTTCTGCACGCCGATCGAGCAGTGCCCGATCCTCGCCGACGAGTACGACGACCCGAACGGCGTACCGATCTCCGCGATCATCTTCGGCGGCCGCCGCGCCACCACGGTCCCGCTGGTGACCGAGTCGCGGGACTGGGCGCACGGGGTGTTCATGGGCGCGACGCTGTCGTCGGAGACCACGGCCGCGGCGGTCGGCCAGGTCGGCGTCGTGCGGCGGGACCCGATGGCGATGCTGCCGTTCCTCGGGTACGACGCCGGACAGTACTTCGACCACTGGCTGACCGTCGGCAAGCAGCACGACGCGGCGCAGCTGCCGAAGATCTTCTACGTGAACTGGTTCCGCAAGGACGACGCGGGCAAGTTCGTCTGGCCTGGCTTCGGTGAGAACAGCCGGGTGCTGAAGTGGGTCATCGAGCGGCTCGAGGGCCAGGCGGCCGCGGTCGAGACCCCGATCGGCCGGGTGCCGGCCGCGGACGCGCTCGACGTCGCGGGGCTGGACATGACCGCGCAGGACCTCGAGATCGCGCTCGACGTGAACGCCGAGGAGTGGAAGGCCGAGATCCCGCTGATCGAGGAGTGGTTCGCCAAGCTCGGCGACACCGTGCCGACCGAGCTCAAGGTCGAGCTCGACAACCTCAAGGCCCGGCTGGGCTGACTCGGTCCTGACCTGACTTCGGCCGCCGAGTCGGAAGCCGGCGGCCGGACCCACAGCGCGGCGCCTCTGCTCACGAGCGGGGGCGCCGCGCTGTGCTGTCGGCCAGCACCCGCCGCACCTCGCCGTCGCTCACCGACGAGAAGTCCCGGTACGCCTGGCCGACAGCGTTGAAGTACCGCGGGATCCACGCGCACACCACCTGGTCGGCGATCTGGGCCAGCTGCCGACAACTGTCCACACCACCCACGGGTACGGCGACGATCACGCGCGCCGGCCGCTGCCGCCGTACCGCCTCCACCGCTGCTCGCATCGTCGAGCCGGTCGCCAGCCCGTCGTCGACGAGGACCACCACCCGATCCTGTACGTCGATCGGCGGCCGGTCGTCGCGGTACGCCTGTTCGCGCCGGTGCAGCTCCCGCAGCTCCCGCCGTCGTACCGCCTCCAGCGCTTCCGGCTCGACGCCCCGCGCGATCGGCTCGTTGCGGACCACGTGCAGGTCGTCGCCGACGCCGGCGATCGCGCCCATCGCCAACTCCGGCTGCCCCGGCAGGCCCAGCTTGCGCACGATCAGTACGTCGAGCTCCGCGTCCAGGGCGTCCGCAACCGGCGCCGCGACGGGTACGCCGCCGCGCGCGAGCCCCAGGACCAGCACAGAACCGCTGACCTGCCCAAGCTCGCCGGCCAGCACTTCGCCGGCCGCCGCCCGATCCGGATACGGCCTCCTCATGCCGCCATGATCCAACTACGTTGACCACATGCGAATCCCTGAGAGCGCGCGAGCCGTGCTCGAATCGAACGCCCTCGGTCACCTGGTGACGATCAACCCCGACGGCAAGATCGGAGGGGTAGGACCATGGGCATGAAGATCGGTGTGATGTTGCCGCTGGGAGCGGGCGATGGGCCTGGCGGCGGGATGCCGGGCTGGAAGGACGTGCGAGCGGTTGCCGAGGCAGCTGACCAGAGTGGGCTGGACTCGGTCTGGATCGCGGACCACTTCCTCTATCGCGACCCGCAGGGACAGATCTTCGGCATGCACGAGTCGTGGACCCTCCTGACCGCGGTCGCGGCAGTCACGTCCCGCGTGGAGCTGGGCAACATGGTCCTCTGCGCCTCGTTCCGGGACCCGGGCCTGACCGCCAAGATGGCCGCCACCCTCGACGAGGTCTCCGCCGGCCGCCTCATCCTCGGCGTCGGCGCCGGCTGGCACGACCCCGAATACGAAGCCTTCGGCCTCCCCACAGACCACCGAGTAGGCCGCTTCGAAGAATGGCTGGAAATCGTTGCACGCCTGATCCGCGGCGAAACGGTCACCTACAACGGCACCTACTACAAGGTCCAGGACGCCAACCTGGACCCAGCCCCGCCCCACCGCATCCCCATCCTGATCGCCGGCCACCGCCCCCGCATGATGCGCCTGACCGCCGAGTGGGCAGACCTATGGAACACAGCCTGGTACGGCCCCGCCGACGCCAAGGTCGAAGAGCGCCTCGACATCCTCCGCAAGGCAATCGAGACCGCCGGCAAACCCACCGACGCGGTAACCCCAACAGTCGGCGTAGTAGTCCGAGACCCGAACCAGCCACCAGTCGCCGACCCGGACCCCCGCGCCATCGAGATCCAAGATCTCCCCGAGGCCCTGGCGGCCTACGAGAAGCTAGGCGTAGCCCATCTGATCATCTCCCCAGAACCAATGACCCCACGCACGGTAGAACAAATCGCACAAGCAAAGCCCCACTAACCCGCAAACCCAGCCACGCACCCACCGGCGGTCCGGGGGCGGAGCCCCTCCGGGCGGGCCCCGGGGGTTGCACCCCCGGAAAATGCCGGAGCTCCCTGGTCTGCGCTTTCCGCAGACAGGGAGCTCCAAGGAGCGGAGGCGGCGGGATTTGAACCCGCGAGAGGGGATTACCCTCAACCCGCTTAGCAGGCGGGCGCCATCGACCGGACTAGGCGACGCCTCCTCCGACGATCCCCACGCGGGGGACACGACGACGGCCAAGACTATCCGCTCGACCGGCTCGGCGGCAAAGCGGGTGCGCCACCGCGTGCCGGACACTCTCGGTGGCGGGGGCGGTACGTTGGGGCAGTAGCCCAGGGCCCCTGTACTGTGGCGGCATCGACGGGGGTCGCCAGCATCACGTCAACCAACTGGGTGCCGTGGGCGTCTGAAGTACCGTGGGCCGCTGCGAGCGGCCGACGGAGGGTCGCCTTGTCGTCGATCAAGGAACGGAGCCATGTCGCGGAGTACTCGCGCAGCCGGTCGGAGGGCAGCGCCTCGTGCCAGCCGGTCCCGGCAACGTTCGCATCGGACCAGGACGGCCTCGAAGGCGATCGGCCTGACCCTGTTGAGCGCCCTCGTTCCGGGCTCCGGCCTGTTGATGGGCGGCCGGAAGAAGCTCGGCGCGTTCGTGCTGACGATCAGCGTCGGCCTGCTGCTGATCGCGGCGTACGTCGGTCTGACGCAGCGCGACTCGGTGCTGGCGCTGGCGGTGTCGCCGCGGCAGTTGCTGGTCGCGACCGGCGCCGTCGTATTGCTGGGCGGGCTGTGGATCTGGGTCGTGGTCGCGTCCCACAAGCTGCTCCGCCCGGTCAGCATGACCTACACGAGCCGGCTGGTGGGGTCGATGTTCGTCGGGTTGCTGTGTTTCGGGATCGTCGTACCGACGACCGTCGCTGCGCAGACCGTGATGGCGCAGCGGGACCTGGTCGGCAGCGTGTTCCAGTCCGAGGGCAACTCCAAGAGCGCGACCCGGCCGAAGGTGACCAACGCGAGCGACCCGTGGGCGAAGACCCCGCGGCTGAATCTGCTGCTGCTCGGCGCCGATGACGGCGTGGGCCGGACGGGTGTCCGTACCGACACGGTGATCGTGGCGAGTATCGACACCAAGACCGGCAACACCGCGCTGATCTCGCTCAGCCGGAACTGGATGCGGATGCCGTTCCCGGAGGACTCGCCGCTGCACAAGGTGTACCCGGACGGCTTCTGGGATCCGAGCAAGGGCAACGTGGAGCAGCCGGAGTACTACCTGGACGCGATGTACGACAACATCCCCAGGCAGCATCCGGGGATCCTCGGCCAGACCGACAACGAGGGCGCGGACGTGGTCAAGCTGGCCGCCAGCGCGGCGCTCGGCCTGGACATCGACTACTACATGCAGGTGAACCTGGCCGGCTTCCGGCAGATCATCGACGCGGTCGGCGGGATCACGGTGAACGTGAACTACCGGGTGCCGATCGGCGGTGACTACGGCGAAGGTCCGGGGTCGAACACCGAGAAGAAGCCGAGCGGGTACATCGAGCCGGGTCCGAACCAGAAGCTCGACGGGTACCACGCGCTGTGGTTCGCGCGCGGTCGGTACGGCCTGAGCGACCCGTCGCGGCAGGAGCGGCAGCGCTGCACGATCCACGCCCTGGTGAACAGCGTGAACCCGACGACGCTGGTGACGAAGTACCAGGAGATCGCCTCGGCCGGCAAGCAGCTGCTGCGCACCGACATCCCGCAGGAGATCCTGGGGGCGTTCACCCAGCTCGGGCTGAAGGTGAAGAACGCCAAGGTCACCAACATCGACCTGGACAAGAACAAGAACTTCCCGACCGGTAAGAACCCGGACTACACGGCGATGCAGGAGATCATCCAGAAGTCGCTCAGCGCGCAGACCAACCCGGTCGCGTCGACGCCGAAGCCGACCAAGAAGCCGACCACCGGGACGACGACGAAGAAGCCGACGCCGACGAAGACCACCCCCACCACCCCGGGGACGGCGGAGAACCTGAACGACGCGTGCGCCTACAACCCGAGCCAGACCGGTAACTGAGACAAATTCGGTTGATTGAACCCCCGGCGCGGAAGTATTGGTCCAAAGTGAAAAAGAGTCACACCTGGGGGTGACTGTGAGGCGTTCGCTGGCGGTTGTGGTCGGAGCTGCAGTGCTGGCCTGTGCGGGCTGCAGCAGTGAGCCGGAGAAGGGCGACGCGCCCGTGGCCGGCGGTACGCCGACGAAGACGAGCGCCCCGCCCACGTCGGCGGCGCCCACGCCGAAGCCCACCCCGAGTGTGGTGGCGCTGTCGGTGCCGATGTACCAGCGAGCGCTGACGAACGTCGAGAAGGTGCTCAAGCCGTCCGTCGCCCGGGTGATGAACGCGAAGACGGTCCCGGCGTTCGACGCCGCCCGCAGTCAGCTCGCCGCTGCCGCCGTACTCGAGCGGAGCGCGCTCGCGAAGATCACTCCGCCGCGCGGCCTGGTGACGGCGCATCCCGCCGTACTCGATGCCTTCGACGCGTACGCCGGGGACGTGAGCACGGAGCTGTCCAAGGCCGGCGAGACGAAGACCAGCTGCGGGTTGCCGAAGGCACCGGATCTCCGGCTGTACGAGGCCAAGGACGGTGTGCGGACCGCGTTCGCCGGGCTCGCGCAGAGCGTGCAGAAGTCGATCGGCAAGGGTGTGAAGTTCGGTGCGCTCTCGATCCCGGCGAAGCCGGTCGCGCCGGCCGTGCTCGGAGGCCGCGGCCAGAACGGTGACGTGTTCCAGCGGTCCGGTTCGCGCGGATCCGGCTCGCTCGAGATCACCAACGCCGGCGACGACGTGGTGATCGTCATCGCCGGCAGCAACCCGCGGCAGCCGCAGGCCTCGATCTACGTCCGGGCGAACAAGACCACGCGGCTGAACGGGATCCGCAGCCAGGACTACTGGGTCTACTTCAAGTCCGGCACGGACTGGGACGCGAAGAACCACCGCTTCACCGAGAACTGCTCGTACCAGAAGTTCGACGACGTCTTCGACGGCTCGTACAACTGGACGATCAGCCTGGCCAAGACCCCGCTCGGCAACGCGTCCTCGTCGGAGACGGAATCCTTCTGACGTGATCACCCCCGGCAGATGAGATCCTGTGTCGATGCGTACGACGTACCGGATGCGGGCAGGGCGGTTCCTGGGGATCCTGGCCGCCGGGCTGATCATTCTCGGGGTGGCCGTGGTGCTGTGGGCACTCGGGCTGCCGTCTGTCGCGGTGTCGGTGTTCGTCAGCCTCGGCGGGGTGATCGTGCTCGCCGGCCTCTGGATCCTGGCCCGGCCGCCGAAGGTCGCGCGGCTGCGGGACCGGGACATCGAGGTGCGCGGCGTACGAACGCCGTGGACCGACGTCACCGAGGTCGGGCGGGTGGAGACCACCCACGGTGAGGCGATCGTGCTGCGCACCAAGCAGCCCGACCACCCGATCCTGCTGCCGCTGTCCTGGCTCTCGCCCAAGCACGTCCCGGCGCTGGAGACCACGCTGCGCGAGAAGCTGAACGCCGCGCACGGATACACGATCTGGGACGGGACTACGCCGGAGGACAACAACAGCGCAGAATGATGCGGTGCTTTCCTTCGAGCTGTCATACGACGAGTTACTGACCTACCAGGGCACGAATCCGCGGCCCGCGGACTTCGACGAGTTCTGGGACAAGGCGCTGCTCTCACTCGATGAGGTGGCGGCCGACGCGGAATTCGTCGACGCGACGGACTTCCCGCTGACCACGGCGACCGCGCAACACCTGTACTTCAACGGCACCGGCGGCTATCGGGTGCACGCGAAGGTACTGCGGCCCGCCGAGCCGACCGGGCCGGCGGTGCTGCTGTTCCACGGGTACGGCGGTGAGCAGCCGAAGTGGGTCGAGCTGCTCCCGTATGCGGCTCGCGGGTTCACGGTCGCGGCGCTGGATGTGCGGGAGCAGGTCGGTTTCCGTACGCCGTCGCAGGCGGGCAACAGCTTCTCGTTGCAGCATCACCTGGTGCACGGGCTCGACGACGGGCCCGACGGGTTGCTGTACAAGCACATCTTCCTGGACACACGGCGGCTGGCCGAGCTGATCGGCGGTCTGCCTGAGGTCGACGCTGCGCGGATCGCGACAACGGGCTGGAGCCAGGGCGGCGGGTTGTCGTTGGTGGCCGCCGCGCTGACACCGTCGATCAAGTACACGGCGAGCGTGTTCCCGTTCCTGTGCGACTACCAGCGGACCTGGGACCTGAACCTGGAGACCGGGCCGTACGACGAGATCGTCACGTGGTTCCGCAAGCGCGACCCGCGGCATCTGCGGCAGGACGAGGTGTTCACGACGCTCGGCTACATCGACGTACAGAACCTGGCCCCGCGCATCCAGGCCGAGGTAACCCTCTTCGTCGGCCTCGAAGACCAGGTCTGCCCGCCGTCGACCCAGTTCGCCGTCTACAACAAACTCAAGTCGGCCAAGGAAACCCGCCTCTACCCCGACTTCGGCCACGACGACCTCCCCGGCGCCCACGACGACATCTACCAACTAATGGGCACCAAGCTCTAGGTACTGCGGTCGACGGACTCGTGGTTGCGCCTACCTCATACCCCGGGCATCAGCGTGGCCGAGGGACCTGCCGTCGTGTCGAGGTGTAGAACCTCCGATGCCTGTGGTGAGAAGCCCCAGAGCATCCGGCGTCTGCAGAGGCGTTTGAGGGGTTGACCCCTGAGATGGTCGGTTGGCACCCCGCATGCAGAGGGGACAACCGACAATCTCAGGGGTCAACCCCTCAAACGGTTCAGCTCAGCTCGACCCAGATGGTTCTTGGCGCGGTACTTGGCGGCCGCTACAGCAGGAACCAGTAGTTGACGGTTGCGCCCTGGGTGGATAGGCCGCCGCCCATCGAGTCGTACAGGTTGCGGGCGGGGGTGTTGTTGGCGCCGGTGGTTAGGAACATTTTGGTGGCGCCGAGGGACTGGCCCGTGGTTATGAAGGTGGTGAGGAGTTGGCGGCCGATGCCCTGGGATCGGTGGGATTCGAGGACCTCCAGTTGGTGGAGGTAGAGCATTGAGGAGCCGTCGGGGCGGGGTAGGTGGTAGCCCCAGCACCAGCCGGTGAGGGTGTTGTCGGTGAGGGCTGTGAAGGTGAGGGTGTTGGGGGATTTGAGGTAGCTCGCGTCTGCGGCGGTGTTCAGGAAGGTGTGGATGGCGCGTGCGAGTAGGTCGGCGTCGGGGGCGACTACGTCGGTCATCGTGGGCTGGTCCAGGTGATTGAGTAGCGGAAGAGGAGGTGGCGGCGGAAGGTCGCGCCGGGGAGGAGTTCCGTGACGAGGGACTGCATGTCCGGGAATGTGACGGGCGGCGGCCACACGACTGGTGACGGGTGTTCCCAGTAGCCCCTGGCAGCGCGGTAGCCCCAGTTCGCAGCTACGCCGACGAGCTCACGCGGCAGGTCGCGTGGCAGGGTCGCACGGGCGAGACCGACGACCGCCAGCACCCCACCCGGGCGGAGCAGCGAGCGCATCCGCAACAACCCCGCGCGGGCGTCGACGTGGTGCAGGGTGGCGACGGAGGCGACTACGTCGTACGACGCCGGCTCGAACGGGTACTCCAAGAAGTCGCCGTGCACGTATGAGATGTCGTCGCCGTACCCCTGTGCCAGCTCGAGGCTCGGCGTATCGAGGTCGATCCCGGTGACCGCCGGTACGACGCCTCGCAGCTCCCGGGAGAGCATGCCCTCACCGCAGCCGATGTCCAACGCAGACGAGGCGCCCCGCGGAACCGCCTGCAGGATGCGGGGGTGGTAGTGGATGTTGTGGTTCCACCGCTGGCTCATTCGCTCATCCTCGCCGAAGGTGGGGCCTACGATCGTGGGGGGAGGGTGAAGGGTGCGAATCCGGCTGCTCGGTGGTTTCGCTGTCGATCGCGGGGGGCGATCCGTCGATCCGAAGGTGTGGCGGCTGCGCAAGGCGCGGACGCTGGTCAAGCTGCTCGCGTTGACGCGCGAGCAGCGGCTGCATCGCGACGTACTGCTCGAGGCGTTGTGGCCGGACCGGGCCTCGACGTCGGCGATGAACAATCTCCACCAGGTCCTGCACGTCGGACGGAGGGCGCTCGCGGGCGACGAGCCGAGCAACGGATTGCTGGAGTTGCGCGACGACTTCGTCGTACTGCTCGCGGACGGGCTGGTCGACGTCGACGTACGGACGTTCGAACGGCTGGCGGTACTGGGCCGGACCAGCGGTGACCTGGCCGACCTGCGCGCCGCGGTCGCTGCGTACGCAGGCGATCTCCTGCCGGAGGACAGGTTCGAGGACTGGGCCGTCCGGCCGCGGGAGGAACTGCGGGCGACCTTCGGCAACCTTCTCGTCGACTTCGCCGACGCGGCCGCCGCAGCGGGCCAGGAAGCGGATGCGTTCGATGCCCTGACGCGCGCCCTCGCCATCGATCCGCTGCACGAACACGGCGTCCGGAGCCTCATGCGGCGGCATGCGGCGACAGGCCGTTCCTCGGAGGCGTTGGCGCAGTACGAACGTCTCAGAAGCGATCTGCGTACTGCGTACGGCACCGATCCGGACCCGGAAACGCAGCGCCTGTACCAAGAACTGCTGACCGGCACTGTCACCGTCGACGCGCAGCAACGGCACAACCTCGCGCCGGCGTTGACGAGCTTCGTCGGCCGTGAGCGCGAGATCGCGGACGTCCATCGCCTGATGGAGCAAGGCCGGCTGGTCACCCTCACCGGAGTGGGCGGCGCGGGCAAGACACGGTTGGCCGAGGAGGCTGCGCGCCGTCTGGTCGACTCGTACCCCGACGGCGTCTGGATCGCCGACCTCGTACCGGTGGCCGATCCGCAACTCGTCGCCGACACCGTCGCGGCCGCTCTCGGCCTCGACCCCGCGGCCGGCCCGGACTCGACGCGTACCCTCATCGCCCGCCTGGCGCCGCGGAACCTTCTTCTCGTCCTCGACAACTGCGAGCACCTGCTCGCGGCCTGCGCCGGCCTCGCGAGCGCAGTACGGCGAAGTTGCCCGGGCGTCAGCCTCCTTGCGACCAGCCGCGAACCGTTGCACGCTCCGGGCGAGGTGACCTTCCGGGTGCCGTCGCTCGAGCTTCCGGAGCCGGCGGATGCGGATGCCCTGGACCGGCTCGGCACGCTGTCGTCCGTGCGGCTGTTCGTCGATCGAGCCCAGGACGTCCGGCCCGGCTTCGTCCTCGATGCGGGCAACGCCGCCGCCGTTGTGGAGATCTGCCGGTGTCTGGACGGCATTCCGCTCGCCCTCGAGTTGGCCGCCGCACGCGCGTCGCACCTCGAAGCCGCGGAGATCGCCGCGCGTCTCGGCGAGGCGCTTTCGTTGCTGGGCCGACCCGGCGAGGTCACCCGGCACGCGACCCTGCGGGCGACGCTCGAGTGGAGCCATGCCTTGCTGTCGGACGACGAGCAGGTCCTGCTGCGCCGGCTTGCGGTCTTCTCCGGCAGCTTCTCGCTCCGGTCCGCCGAGCAGGTGTGTGCAGACGACCGGATCCCCGGTCCGGAGGTGCTCGACGTCCTCGGCCGCCTGGTCGACAAGTCGCTGCTGCTGGTCGACCACGACGGGCCGCGCTCCCGGTACCGGCTCCTGGAGACCATTCGGCAGTTCGCGTACGAGCGTCTGGTCGCCGCGCAAGAAGCCGCACCCATGGAGGCCGCACACTGCCGGCACTTCCTGGAGCTTGCGGCCGACGAGGATCCGGAGCAGGGCGGCGTCGTGGTCGAACGCCCCCAGCTCCTCGACGCCGACCACGACAATCTCCGCGGCGCGCTGGGCTGGGCGCTCCGCCATGATCACCAGCAAGCGTTGCTGCTCGGGCTCAGCCTGTCGCCGTACTGGCTGGCGCGAGGCCACTTCTCCGAAGGCGCGGGCTGGCTGGAACGTGTCCTCGAGGTCGCCGTCGAACCATCGCGCGAGCGAGCCCGGGCCATCTTCGCGCTGGCGATCCTGCTCGCCCGGAGCGGCTTGTCCGACCGGCTGCCCGGTCTCGGCGACGAGGCGGTCGCGATCGCCGAGCAGTCCGCAGACCCGCTCGACCTCGTCACCAACCGGGTACTGCGCGGCACGCTGCTGCTCGGGAGCGGTGATCTCGACGACGTCGAGCAGACCGCCGTCAACGCGCTCACCCAGGCCGACTCCTTGGGCGCGGCGCCGCTCGCCGCGGCCGCGCAAGGGCTGGCCGCGATGACCGCACTGTTCCGCGAGAACGCCGAGCTTGCACAGCAGCGCTTCGAAGAGTGCCTACGGCGGTTGGGGCAGCTCGACGCGACCGCGGTCCGGTTCTTCCCCGCCGTCACGATGTGTCTACCGCTCGTGCCGGTCGGCGGCCGGTGGATCCCGGTGTTCGAGGAGACGTTCCTGCTCGGTCGTCGGGTCGGCGCCGTGCAGGGCACCGGCTACGCATTGTCAGGCTTGGCCGACGCACACCGGTTGACGCGAGACCTGGACGCCGCACAGGACGCGGTACGGCGGTCCGTCGACACCTTCACCGGAATCGAGGACGCATCCGGACTCGGCCATGCCCTCAACCACCTCGGCTGCATCGAGCGTGACCAGGGACTGTTCGGTCCGGCCGAGGAGCATCTACGGGAAGCGCTCCGGATCCGTCAGCAGCTGGGCGACCGTCGAGGTGAGAGTTTGACGCTCGCCAATCTCGGTCTGCTCGCCGCGGCGGCCGGCGATCCTGGGGCGGGAAGGCGGCTCACCCGCGCGGCACTCGACCGCGGTGAAGCGGTCGACGATGCGCCTGCCGCGGGCGGTGCTTTGCTGAATCTGGCCGTCGTCGAGTTGTTCGCCGACGAACGGCGAACCGCGCGGATCCTGGCCGAGCAGGCGGTCGAAGCCTTTCACCCGCAGGGATATCTGCGACTCGAGGCGTGGACCCGGCTGCTCGCCGCCGAGCTCGCCGCCGACGACGGTGACACCGAGGTTGTGAACAGACACGGTCCGGTGGCGGCGGAGATCTTCACCCAGCTGGGCTGCCGGATCGGTACGGCGCGTGCGGCCGCCCTGCTCACGGAACGCTAAGTCACGCTAAGCCATTGCGAAGACGTCCTTCCTAATGTCGTTCGCAGTCCAGGAAACGTCCTGGCCGGAACGAATCAGGAGTGGAAATGACAACGACGCAAGCACGGCAGGACACGCTCGGGGAGGCCACACTCGGTGAACTCGCCGAGGGACTTCGTGGCGAGCTGATCCGCCCGGCCGACCCGTCGTACGACGATGCGCGGTCGATCTGGAACGCCGCGCACGACAAGTTGCCGGCGCTGATCGTCCGGTGCAAGGGAGTTGCCGACGTCATCCGGGCCGTGGAGTTCGCCCGGAGCGAGGGGTTGACGTTGGCGGTCCGGGGCGGCGGTCACAGCATCCCCGGTTTCTCGACCACCGACGGGGGCCTGGTGATCGATCTGTCGCCGATGAACTCGGTCCGGATCGACCCCGACCGGCGCCGGATCGTGGCGCAGGGCGGATGCACCTGGGCCGATGTCGACGCCGAGGCGCAGGCCTTCGGGCTGGCCGTCACCGGTGGACTGGTGTCCTCGACCGGCGTCGCGGGCTTCACGCTCGGCGGCGGGATCGGCTGGCTCGTCCGCAAGGCCGGCCTGGCCTGCGACAACCTCGTCGGGGCGGATGTCGTCACCGCGGACGGCCGGTACCTGCACACGAGCGAGACCGAGAACCCTGAGCTGCTGTGGGCGTTGCGGGGCGGCGGCGGCAACTTCGGTGTCGTCACCTCGTTCGAGTTCCAGGCGCACGAGGTCGGTCCGACGGTCTTCGCGGGCCTCGTCTTCTACCCGGGCGACCGGGCGGCCGACGTACTGCGTGGCTTCGGTACGGCGGCAGCCGCGGCGCCGGACGAGTTGTCGTTGGCAATCAACCTCACCACCGCACCGCCGCTGCCGTTCCTGCCCGAAGAGGTGCACGGCAAGCCGATCGTCGCCGTCCTCGGCATGTGGTCCGGACAGCCGGAGGCCGGCGACGCCGCCACCCGGCCGTTCCGCGAACTCGCGCCGGTGGTCGCCGACCTGTTCGGACCGATGCCGTACAACGCGATGCAGACACTGCTCGATCCGCTGTTCCCGCGTGGCCTGCGGAACTACTTCCGCTCGGCGTTCTTCAACGAGCTCGGTCCGGAAACCGTCGACGCCCTCGTCGGCGCGCACGCCGCCGTACCGAACGGCCTGTCCGAGCTCCACGTCCACCATCTCGGTGGCGCGATGGGCCGGGTGCCGGCCGATGCCACCGCGTTCGGGACGCGCGACCGCGAGTTCATCCTCAACGTGGTCGCCCGGAGCGAGGACGCGGCCGGGTACGACGCGGTGGTCGACTGGGCTCGTTCGGCCGGCAGTTCACTCGGGCCGAGCGCGGCGTCGTACGTGAACTTCACCGGCGAGACGAACGAGGAGATCGTCCGGGCGTCGTACCCGGCGGCGACGTACGAACGGCTCGTGAGCGTCAAGAACACCTACGACCCGACGAACCTGTTCCACCTCAACCAGAACATCCGGCCCTCGAGCTAGTGGAGCTCACCGGGTGCAGGACATCGGGGCGGCGCGTCCCGCAAAGCGGTCGGCGGTCCAGGCGAGGATGTCTGGCATGGCGCCGTCGTCGATGCCCTGCACCCACGGGTAGGTGTCGTGCTCGAGTCCGGGATACGTCTTGTACGTAAGGCGTGTCCCGAGCCGGCACTGCGCCTTCGCGATCTGGTCGGTGACACCGACAGGTACGACGGTGTCGGCCTCGCCCTGGAGCAGCAGGACCGGTCCACCGAGCGGCAGGGACCCGGCCGAGTTGACCCGCAGATACTTCCGGAAGGCGGGATCGGTCGAGTACGCCGGGGCGACCAGCTGCGGTCCGGTCAGATCGGCGTACGCCGTGAACGCCGCGTTCAGGCAGCCGATCGCGGTGATGCCGATCCGGGAGTAGGCCTCGGGGCTGAGCAGCCGCTGGGGCTGGATCTTCGGGTCGCTGAAATGGGCGCCCTGGGCAATCATCGCGGCGAAGGCGCCGTACCCGGGAGTCGCGGCAACATGGTCGACGACCTCGGACAGGTTGGCCACCGGCGACGTGAGAACGGTGCCGAGGTAACCGGGCTGCGGACGGACGCGCTGCCGCTCGGCGACGCCCATCGCTGCACCGCCGCCCTGCGAGTGACCCCACAACACCCACCGCGACGACAGGTCCGACCGCACCCGGCGGGCCGCCTGCTGGGCGTAGATCACGTCGTTGGCTTCCGCGGTCTTGTTGACGAGCTCGGGTCTGCCGTCGGTGCCGAGGCCCGCGTAGTCAGGCGCGACGACCGCGAAGCCGGCGTTGACGAAGTCCATCATCTGGTTGCCGTGGTAGAGGTCCTTCATCAGCGACGGCGCACACGGTACGCCGATTCCGCTCGAGCCGTGCGCGTCCACCACGACCGGCCACCCGCCCGCCGGCGCCTTGCCCGCGGGCACCAGGACGACGGCTGTCGTGGCCACATCGCGGCCGGCCGAGGTGCGCGAGTGGTACATGATCCGGGTCGCCGGTCCGACGGCGTAGTCGTTCGTCGTCTGCTTCCGGATCACGGACCCCGGGAGGGCCCAAGGCAACGAAGCGGGCGGGTCGTAGAACGACGTCCGCGGTACGGCGTTCTGATGTTGCAGATCCAGCTGGCACTGCACGTCGCAATCGGCCGCCTGCGCCGGCGCGGCCAAGCCAGTCAGGCCGGTCACCGCCGTAGCCGCGGCGATCAGGGTGATGAGGTGTCGCACGTCGATCTCCAGAATGCTCGGGCCCGCCCCCACCGGGTTGGCCACCGCACCCCAGGACACCGCCGGCCGTCACCCCTGTGACGTCCCGGCTGGTGATCTACCTCTCAGACCTCTTCAAGGCGGCGTCCAGCACCGCGATCAGGACTTCGTCGTCGTCGGCCTGCCAGGTGTGCGCCTGCCGGCACGTCCATTGATCAGGCTCGCGCGGTACGACGCAGCCGAAGAGGCGGACCTTGCCGGCAGCTGCTGCCTCTCGGGCGACCCGGGTCGGGAGGCCGTACAGGATCGGCACTCCTCGCTGTCCACAGACCGGGCAAGCCGGCGCCTCCACCTTCGCCATACCGCCAAGGTACGTCACGGCCGCCGTCGTACGATCGAGCCACAGCAGGCGGCAGTCAGGAGGAAGAAGTGGCGAGGGCCTTCGGGTTCAGGTCAGGCCGCGGGCGGGCAACGTCCGACCGGCGTCAATGGTGGGACCGAATGTCCACGATGGTGCAGAAACACACCGGGCGGCCGATGAAGGACGACGCGGGCCGGTTCGCCGGCTCCAGCCCGGCCGGGGATCGATCCGCCATCTGTGATGCGATGGCCGACGCCTACGCCGGCGACTCCCGGCACCAGGGCCTCGTCCGCGGAATGGCCAGGCAGGTGGCCGTCCGGGACGTGGACAACATGGTTGCCGCAAGCAATGTCCCCGACGGTTACCGGGCGATCCTCGATCAGCGGGCAGCCGGCGAACCCGAGCCCGCCGACGTCCGCGACCGCGTGCGCCAGGCTGCGGCGGCCGCCTTCGTCGAGACCCTCGGCGAGCACATCGGCGACCGCCGCAGCGCCCCGGAGATCGCCCGGACAATGCTGGCGGCGTCCCATGGGCCGGGGCAACAGCCATCGCCGCTGCGAGCGGCCGCGACCGCCCTCTTCCGGGCATCGGCAGAAGCACAGGCGATGATCCCGCCCGAACAGCACGCGCACGCGATCACCGGCATCCAGCAGGCGATGGAGCAGCACGCCGGCCTGATCGACGGCGCTGCCCAGGGTCTGACCGGACACTCGGGCCTGCCACCCCGGGAGTTCGAGCAGACGCTGCTCGAGGCCCGAATGGCCGGCACCGAGATCGCCGGCTTCGGCATCGAGGCGGTGGAGCGGCTCGCGCACCCGCCTGCGCCGACCGGTGCGCCGATCCAGGCTGCGACGGTCGATATCCGCGCCGCACAGGAAGCCGCGTCATCGGGTGTCGCCTCGGCATCCGACGCGCCGACCGGCGGCGCTGCGCGGCCGGAGAGTACGCCTGCGGACCCGCGGCCGGCCCATCGCCTGGATTCCCAGGAGACGCACCGCTCCGGATCACGCGAGGTCTGACACCAGCACCTGCTGGATCTTCGCCAGGGCCTTCAGCAGGTGGGCGCGTTCGGTCTTCGTGAGGGTTGCGGTGATGCGGTCCTCGAGGGCCTGGCGCTCGGCCTCGATCGGCTTCTGCAGGGCTCGGCCGGCCGGTGTCAGCCAGAGGCGGACGAGCCGGTTGTCGTGCGGATCGGGTCGCCGTTCGAGCCAGCCGGCCTCGGCCATCCGGGTCGCGAGTTTGGTGACGGCAGGGGTGGTCACGTTGACCGCGGCGGCGATCTCGCCCGGCGTACGGCCGTCCTCCGCCCACAGCGCGGCCATGAGATGGTCCTGCCCCAGTCGCA
The DNA here is from genome assembly GCF_036226565.1 of Kribbella sp. NBC_00709. GTDB lineage: Bacteria > Actinomycetota > Actinomycetes > Propionibacteriales > Kribbellaceae > Kribbella. The sequence continues at coordinate 3,226,486 of NZ_CP108996.1, read as the reverse complement.
GCCCATGCCGTTGTACGGCGGCGTCCGCCGCGGCTCGCAGCAACTTGGACGTCGTGCTGTGCAACTCCAGGAACTCGGGCACGGGGGGACTCCTTGACGATCCGATCATTTACCGGTTAACGTTTTCGCCGAATCGTTAACCGGTAAAGGAGTCTCTCATGCTACTCATCACCGGCGCCACCGGGCACATCGGCCGAACGCTCATTGACGAGCTCAACCGCCGCGGCGCCGACTTCCGTGCCCTGGTCCGCAGCCCGCGCCCGGATCTGCCCGCGGAGCAACAGGTCGGCGACCTCGACGGGCCGCTCGACCTGCACGGCATCGACAAGGTGTTCCTGCTCGTCCCCGGGACCGGCCTCGACCACACCGTCAACGTGATCGCGGCCGCGCGTGAAGCCGGAGTACGGCACCTCGTCTACATCTCGTCGTACGCCGTGCTCGGCGACCCGATCCCTGCGATGGGCCACTGGCATCACGAACGCGAGCAGCTGATCCACGACTCCGGGATCCCGGCGACGTTCCTCCGGCCGACCGGCTTCATGACGAACGCGGTGGACTGGCTGCCGACGATCCGCGCCGGCGGGTACGTGCTCGACCCGATCGGCCCGGGCCGCTCCGCGCCCATCGACCCGGCGGACATCGCGGCCGTCGCGGCAACCGTCCTCACCGAGGAGGGCCACGAGAAGCAGGAGTACACGCTGACCGGCCCCGAGGCGTTCACCCTCGCCGAGCAGGTCTCGATCCTCGCCGGCGCGATCGGCCGCACCCTCGAAGTACGCCCGATCGAGACCCCCGAGGACGCCGTCCGCTTCCGCTACCCCGACGGCGCCCCGCCGGACCTCGCGGCCGCGATCGTCGAAGGGCTCAAGCTCATGCGCGCCGACACCATCGGCCTCCGCACGGACACCGTGCGCCGCCTCACCAGGCGCGAACCACGGACGTTCGCGACCTGGTGCGGCGACAACCTGCAGTTGTTCAAGTAGCTCCGCAGTACCGGCCTGGTGAGGCATGGTCAGTACTGCGCAGCCGCCTAGTTGGCTTCCTTGGTCGCCCAGTAGTGCCATTGCGGGGAAGCGACTGGGGAGCGGGCCAGCCCGTCCGGCCAGGTGGCCGGCAGGTCGTGACTCCGCGCCGCGTAGAGAATCACCTCCGATGCGGTGCGATCGCCGCGGACGGCGACCCGGGCGGCCGTCTCGGCCCGCATGTCGGCGAGGTAGTGGATCGCGGGCAGGAACTCGGCGCTCAGCCGTGGACTGAGCCGGCCGACAGGTTCGTCGTCGAGCCGGATCTCGACCACGATCCGGTGCCGGTCCTGGATACCGTCCTCCTCCTCGATCGCGTGCATGGTGGCGTACACCCAGCATTCGCCTTCCGCCCGGAAGAACGGCGCCAGTACGTCGGGATGCACCTCGCTGCCCGGTACGACGATGCCGCTGCCGGGCGGTAGCAGGTGAAAGCTGCCTGGCGGGGGCAGGTTCACCGGCACGAGCATGTGCGGCTGCCCGAGGGCGACCGCGACACTGGCGTGGAACTCGGTGCCCTGGGCGCCCTTACCGTCCCAGTCCGCCGGCTCCCACTCACTCACCCACAGGTGGCACGGCACCTGCGGTTGCAGGCCTTGCGCCACCAACTCTGACAGCACCGGGTGGTACCGGTGCGCGTCGTCCCTCGGCAGATAGCCGACAACCTTGCCCTGCACCCGGACGGCGATCGACCGCGGGTCGAAACGGTTGTGCGGTTCCGGGACGAGGTCCGCCTCGGTGTCCAGATCTGCGCCGCGCGCCGGGATGGGGTCGGGGGACAGGCTACGGATCGCCTGCTCGTGCGGAGCCTCCCGCACGACTTCCTGACCACACCACAAAGCGTCGCCCCACAGACTGAACGGAATCAGTTCCATCTGTGCCCTCCAGTCCTCACTGACCGGCATTTACCCGGCTCATCCCGATCAGGCCCCTGATCGTTACACCGAGTGAGCGTATGAAAACTAGACTGCCCAGTGAAGAGCCGTTTCACGCCTGGTGCAAGAGTCTGGAACGCAAAAGGTATCCGCCGGTCCGGACTGTGGACGCGGATCGTCTTGTGCAGCGAGCGAATAGGCGAAGATCGTGCAAATGCACGGGAAGGAACGTCATGCAGGGCAGTAGTTCAGTCGCTCGATCGACCATCGTCGACGCGGGCTCGATCGAGGCCGCGGTCGACCGTTTGGACGGTGTCGCCGTGCGCACACCGTTGCAACGCAACCTCCGCCTGTCGGAGCGCACCGGCGCGCAGGTCTGGCTGAAGCGGGAAGACCTGCAGATCGGCCGTTCCTACAAGCTGCGCGGCGCGTACAACCTGATCGCTCAGCTCGACGACGCGGCCAAGTCGGCCGGCGTGATCTGCGCGAGTGCCGGCAACCATGGCCAGGGACTGGCGTATTCGTGCCACATCCTCGGTGTCCAGGGCAAGGTCTTCGTACCGCGGACGACGCCGCGGCAGAAGCGGGACCGGATCGCGGCCCTCGGCGGCAAGCAGATCAAGGTGATCGTCACCGGCGACACGTACGACGACGCGGCCGCCGCCGCCCTCGCGGAGGGGCAGGCGTCCGGGGCGACGATGGTGCCGGCCTTCGACGATCCGAGAACCGTTGCAGGGCAGGGGACCGTGGCCGTCGAGTTGGTGGACCAGCTCGGTCAGGCTCCCGACGTACTCGTGGTTCCGGTCGGCGGCGGCGGTCTCGTTGCAGGGGTTGCAACGTGGATCACCGAGCGGCATCCCGGCGTACGGATCGTCGGGGTCGAGCCAGGCGGCGCGGCGAGTATGGCGGCGGCGTTGGAAGCCGGTGAGCCGGTGACGTTGCCGCACCTCGACAGCTTCGTGGACGGCGCCGCAGTACGACGGGTTGGTGACGTCACCCTGCCTTTGGTGCAGCGGACCGGCGTCGAGCTGATGTCGGTGCCCGAGGGACTGGTCTGCTCGGAGATGCTCGAGCTCTACCAGACCGACGGATTGATCGCGGAGCCCGCGGGCGCTTTGTCGACAAGTGCCCTCGGCAACGGCCTCGACGTACGGCCGGGCGAGACCGTCGTCTGCCTGCTGTCCGGCGGCAACAACGACGTCAGCCGGTACGGCGAGATCCTCGAGCGCTCGTTGGTGCACGAGGGCCTGAAGCACTACTTCCTGGTGACGTTCCCGCAGGAGCCCGGCGCGCTGCGGACGTTCCTCGACGGCGTACTCGGCCCGGACGACGACATCACCCTGTTCGAGTACGTGAAGCGCAACAACCGCGAGACCGGCGTGGCCCTGGTCGGCGTCGAGATCAGCAACCGGGACGACCTCCCGGGCCTCCTGGCCCGGATGGAGGCCGCCCCGCTCGACATCGAACGGATCAACCCGAACTCACCAGAATTCAGGTATCTGATCTGACCCGTCGTACCTCAGACCAGGCCGCGGCGGGCGGCCCAGACGATGGCTTCGATCGCGGTGCTGAACCCGAGGCGGTCGCAGATCAGGCGGGTACGCCGGCGAACGGTCCGCTCGGACAGCTCGAGCCGGCGCGCGACCGCGTCGACCGGCAGCCCGGTGGCGAGCAGCCGGAGTAGTTGCAGATCGTCGTGGCTGATCTCGCGCGGCGGGACCCGTCGCGCGAGCGGTCGGAGTTCCTGGGGGAGGACGGTCATTCGAATCACCTTGTTCCGAACATCCGGGACTCGGCGGCGTCCCAGTCGGCCGGTTTGCCCTGCGGGGTGTAGTGCCGCAGGCGATGGGTGGAGCGGACCAGGGCGCGCATCGCGGCCAGGTCCGGCAGGGGCTCGCCGAGGGCGCGAGCTTGAACCAGTACATTGCCCAGGGCCGACGCCTCGACCGGGCCGGCCAGGACGGGCAGCCCGCAGGCGTCGGCGGTCAGCTGGCAGAGCAGCTCGTTCTGGGAGCCGCCGCCGATGACATGCAGTACGTCGACATCGCGGCCGGCGATCGACTGCGCGGACCGCAACGTCCGCCGGTACGCCAGCGCGAGGCTCTCCAGGATGCAGCGAACCACCGCACCCCGGGACCGTGGCGGCTCCTGCCCGGTCGCGTGGCAGTGCTCCTCGATCCGCGCCGGCATGTTGCCGGGGGCAAGAAATTCGGGAGCGTCGGGATCGATGAGTACGGCGAACGGCGGAGCACCGGCGGCATCGCGGAGGATCCCGTCCAGGTCGTCGTCGCCCCAGACCCGCTGGCACTCCTGGAGGATCCACAGGCCCATCACGTTCCGCAGGAACCGGGTCTGCCCGTCCACGCCGCCTTCGTTGGTGAAGTTGGCCTCCCTGGCGTCGTCGCTCAGAACCGGTGCGTCCAGCTCGAGCCCGACAAGCGACCAGGTCCCCGACGAGATGTAGGCGAACCGCTCATCCACAGCAGGTACGGCGACCACGGACGACGCCGTGTCATGCGATCCGACCGCGATCACCGGCGTACCCGGCGCCAGCCCGGTCTCATCCGGCAGCGCAGTCCCGATCACGTCGCCCGGCTCCCGCAGCTGCGGAAAGATCCGCCGCGGAAGCCCCATCCGGGAGATCAGGTCGTCGCTCCAGTCGCGGGCCTGCACGTCGTACAGCTGAGTCGTGGAGGCGTTCGTCCGCTCTGCCCCGATCTCCCCCGTCAGCCAGTAGCCGAGCAGATCCGGGATCATCAGCAGACTCGCCGCCCCCTCGGGTACGTCGGCGGCCAGCTGGTAGATCGTGTTGAACGGTAGTTGCTGAAGGCCCGTAATGGCGTACAGGTCTGCCGCAGGCACCTTCTCCAGCACGCGTTCCATCACACCGTCGGTGCGCGAGTCGCGGTAGTGGACCGGGTTGGCGAGGAGATGGCCGGCGCCGTCGAGGAGGCCGTAGTCGACGGCCCAGGAGTCGATACCGATTCCGTCCAGCGCGCCGGCGGCCTGCAACCCGTCGAGGGTCGAGTTGTACAGGTGCAGGATGTCCCAGTAGAGCCGGCCGTTGGCACGAACCGGGCCGTTCCAGAACCGGTGGAGCTCACGGAGCTCCAGAACGTTCGGCCCGACCTCGCCGAGCATCACCCGCCCGCTCGAAGCGCCCAGGTCTACCGCGGCGACACGTTTCATGGCGCGACCACAGTGAGGTCGAGATGCAGGAGATCCGCTACCGCAGCCAGGTCGGCAGCGCGATGCCCGGTGCCGAGCGCCCAGTGATGCGCGACGCCGGACGCCGACCACGCGTCCGTCCACTCGCCAGGGTCACAGCCGAAGTCCACCCGTGACGTCGTGTTCCCGATCTGCAGCAACGGCCCGGGGACGACGTTCCCCTCGGAGGCGATCAGGTTGAACGACCCGTCCCGGCGCTGACCCAACCCGCAAAGGGTCACCGGCCCCTGCTGTACGTCGAACTCCACCGACACGCCCCACCCGCGCTTGCCGTGGTAGACCCCCAGCCCACGCAGCAACGGCTTCCGTGCCGAGATGGCCAGATGGGCAGGCCCGTCGTGGCCCATCTCGACGACGTTGTCGTGGAAGTTCAGCGCCTGCAGCTCGGTGAACGATCCGCCCGCGCCCAACCGATCCATCACCAGCATCGCCAGCGACGTCCGCAGCTCGTACTCACCGGCGGCCGGCACACCCCTTGCCGTCAGCAACGATGCGCCGAGGATCATCCCGGCCGCGACCCGCTCGTGCGTCTCTCCGTCGAGCCCGCGGTGGTAGTAGGCCAGCGAATCAAGGGCGAAGTCCTCGACCAGCCGGTCCAGCGCGACCGAGACCGTGGCACCCCAACGGAAGTCCTCCTCCTTCACCGAGTCGTCGAGTGCGAAGATCTCCCGGGCCAGCTTCATCCGCTCGTCGGTCTCGGCATCCGAGACCTTCTCGACCCGCACCCGGAGGTCGTCGATCTCCAGGATCTCCACATGCCCGCCGAGCTGCGCCGAGACCAGCGTCGGGTCGGTGATCACGTCCATCATGCCGGGATACAGGTGCCCGAGCAGGCCGTGCCGTCCGTGCCGCAACGCCGCCCGCACTCCGGCGGCGCGGATCCACCGGTCGATCCGCGCCCACGCCCGCTCGTCCTCGAGGTACCCCGACACCGACCGGAAGTCGATCCCGCACCGTTCGAAGGCGTTCGCCATCTCGGGCAGCGGACAAGCACCGCAGTACGCGAGCCAGGCGCCGGTGTCGAAACTCGCGTGATCCATCGCCTCGGTCGGTTGCAGGTTGAGCAGCAACACCGGCGACCCGCTCCGCTGCGCGACCGGAACCAGCATCGAGGCCGTCATGTACGTGGTCAGGAATCCGACGATCAGGTCGCAGTCCGCCGCCCGCAGCTTCTCGGCCGCAGCCGCACCCTCCTGCGCGTCGGAGATGAACCCGACATCCACGACCTCGCAGTCGAGCGCCGAGAACCGCTCGGACACCCGCCGGGCGGAGGCCTGCAACTGCGGCAGCAGGTCCGGGAACTGCGGCCAGTAGGCACCCAGCCCACCGGCCACGAGCCCGATCCTGGTCTTGCGCGGCGTGATCCGCTCGAGCATCCCGAACTCCTATCGCAGGAAGGCGGCTGCTACGCCGGCGTCGACGGGCACGTGCAGACCGGTCGTGTGGGTGAGGTCGCCGCCGGCCAACGCGAACACCGCGGCCGCGACGTTCTCCGGCAGGACCTCGCGCTTCAGCAGGGTCCGCTGCGCGTAGAACGCACCGAGTTCCGACTCGGGCACGCCGTACACCGCGGCCCGCTGTGCGCCCCAGCCGCCGGCGAAGATCCCGGAACCGCGGACGACACCGTCGGGGTTCACGCCGTTGACCCGGATCCCGTACTCGCCGAGCTCGGCCGCGAGCAGCCGGACCTGATGCGCCTGGTCCGCCTTCGCTGCGCCGTACGCGACGTTGTTCGGGCCGGCGAAGACCGAGTTCTTGCTGGAGATGTAGATGATGTCGCCACCCATCCCCTGGTCGATCAGGACCTTCGCGGCCGCCCGGGAGACCAGGAACGAGCCCTTCGCCATCACGTCGTGCTGCAGGTCCCAGTCCCGTTCCGTTGTCTCGAGCAGCGACTTCGAGATCGACAGGCCGGCGTTGTTGACGATCAGATCCACGCCGCCGAACGCCAGTACGGCGTCCCGCATGGCGGCCTCGACCGCGTCCGCCGAGGACACATCGGCGCCCACGGCAACGGCCACGTCGGACGAGCCGAGCTCCTTCGCGACCGCTTCGGCGGCGTCCAGATCCAGATCCGCCACCACGACGCAGGCGCCTTCCGCCGCCAGTCGTTGCGCGATCGCCTTGCCGATCCCCGACCCGCCACCGGTCACCAGCGCGACCCGGGTCGCCAGCGGCTTCGGCTTGGGCATCCGCTGCAGCTTGGCCTCCTCCAGCGCCCAGTACTCGATCCGGAACTTCTCCCGCTCGTCGATCGGCGCGTACGTCGACACCGCCTCGGCGCCGCGCATCACGTTGATCGCGTTCACGTAGAACTCGCCGGCCACCCGCGCGGTCTGCTTGTCCTTCCCGAAACTGAACATCCCGACACCCGGCACCAGCACGATCGCCGGATCGGCCCCACGCATCGCCGGGCTGTCGGCCTCGGCATGCCGGTTGTAGTAGGCCGCGTAGTCCTCGCGGTACTGCTCGTGCAGTTCGCGGAGCCGGCTGACGGCCTCGTCGAGCGGGGCGGCCGGCGGGAGGTCGAGCACCAGCGGCCGGACCTTCGTCCGGAGGAAGTGGTCGGGGCATGACGTGCCCAGCGCGGCCAGCTCGGCCAGCCGCTCCCGGGCGGTGAACTCCAGCACCACGTCGGAGTCGTTGAAATGACCGACCTGCGGCTTGTCCGTCGACGCGAGACCGCGGATCACCGGAGCGAGCGCGGCGGCCCGGGCCCGGCGTTCCTCGACCGGGAGCGCCTCGAAGCCGTCGACGACAGCACCGAAGGGTTCGGGCTTTCCGCGCTCGGCGAGGAACTGCTCGGCGGTCCTGATGATGTCGAGGGAGTTAGCCTCGCACTCCTCCGAGGTGTTGCCCCACGCAGTGATCCCGTGGCCGCCGAGCACGCAGCCGATCGCCTGCGGGTTCTCCCGCTTCACAGCGGCGATGTCGAGCCCGAGCTGGAACCCGGGCCGCCGCCACGGCACCCAGACGACCCGGTCGCCGAAGCACTCCGCGGTCAGCTTCTCGCCGTCCGCCGCGGTCGCCAGCGCGATCCCGGAGTCCGGGTGCAGGTGGTCGACATGAGGGGCATCGACCAGCCCGTGCATCGCGGTGTCGATCGACGGCGCCGCGCCGCCCTTGCCGTGCAGGCAGTAGTCGAACGCGGCAACCATCTCGTCCTCACGGTCGACGCCTGGGTAGACGTCGACCAGCGAGTTCAGCCGGTCCAGCCTGAGCACAGCCAGACCTGCCGAGGTGAGCGTGCCCAGATCCCCACCGGATCCCTTCACCCAGAGCAGATCGACGGGCTGCTGCGTGACCGGGTCGGTCGCCGTGCCCTTCGCCGACGTGTTCCCGCCGGCGTAGTTGGTGTTGCGTGGATCGGCACCCAGTCGGTTGCTACGCGCAACGAGCTCGGCTGCAGTGTCGCTCACTTATGCTCCCCATCCAGCTTGTTGGCCGCCGACGCGGTCCTTGGTGATCTGCTCGAAGTAGCCGCTGCGCTTGTACGCCGCGACCGGGTCCGCGTCCAGGCCCTGCGACTCGCGCAGCTCCGCGAGCAGCGGCCGGACGTCGGTGTTGTACGCATCCATCAGCGCCGCGTTCGCGCCCAGCACGTCGCCTTCCTGCTGAGCCTTGCGGAGTACGTCGCGGTCGACCAGCAGCGCCTTCGCGGTCGCTTCCTGGACGTTCATCACCGAGCGGATGATCGCGGGGATCTTCTCCTCGATGTTGTGGCACTGGTCGAGCATGAACGCGATCCCGCGCTCCGGGTCGAGCGCGTCGCCGCGGACGATCTCGTTCATGATCCGGAACAGCTGGAACGGGTCCGCCGCCCCGACCATCAGGTCGTCGTCGGCGTAGAACCGGCTGTTGAAGTCGAACGCGCCGAGCTTCTTCGTCCGGAGCAGGAACGCGACGATGAACTCGATGTTCGTCCCCGGCGCATGGTGCCCGGTGTCGATACAGACCGTTGCCTTCGGCCCCAGTTCGAGACAGTGCGCGTACGACGTACCCCAGTCCGGCACGTCCGTGGTGTAGAAGGCGGGCTCGAACAGCTTGTACTCGAGCAGCATCCGCTGGTCGTCACCGAGCCGGTCGTACACCTCCTTCAGCGCGGTCGCGAGCCGGTCCTGCCGGTCCTGGATGTCGTCCTGCCCCGGGTAGTTCGTGCCGTCGGAGAACCACAGCTTCAGGTCGCGGGACCCGGTCGCGTCCATGATGTCGACGCATTCGAGCAGGTGGTCGGTGGCCTTGCGCCGTACCGCCGGATCCGGGTTGGTGACGCTGCCCAGCTTGTAGTCGTCGTCCTGGAAGACGTTGCTGTTGATCGCGCCGAGCCGGACGCCCTGCTCCTTGGCGTACGCCGACAGCCGGGCGTAGTCGTCCACCTTGTCCCAGGGGATGTGCAGCGCGACGCTCGGCGCGACCCCGGTGTACTTGTGGACGACGGCCGCGTCGGCGATCTTCTCCTCCGGCGAGCGCGGTACGCCCGGCTGGGCGAACACCTTGAACCGGGTGCCGGAGTTGCCGAACGCCCACGAGGGCAGCTCGATCTCCTGGCGGCTGAGCGCGGCCTTCACGGCTTCGGTCGTCATGGTCAGTCCTCTTTCAGATGGAAGATCTCGGGCAGCAGCAGGAACGACTCGTCCGGCGGCCGGCCGTCTATGCCGGTGAAGAATTCGGTCATCTGGGCTTGCCAGCGGGTGTTGACCTCGGTCGCCACCATCGCCTTCTGTGCCGCCTCCAGGTCCTCGGACTCGACGTACCCGATCAGCAGGCCGTCGTCGCGGAGGAAGAGCGAGTAGTTGTGCCAGCCGGAGTCCCGCAACGCGGCCTGCATGTCCGGCCAGACGTTGCGGTGCCGGTCGACGTACTCCTCCAGGCGGTCCGGGCGGACCTGGAGACAGAAGCAGTAGCGGTTCACGAAGCGGTCCTCAGAAGTTGAACTGGTCGATGTTGGCGGCGGTGAACTCTGTCGGCGGGCCGAGGACGATCTCGCCGTCGGCGCCGATGGTGTACTCACCGAGCTTCCCGGCCTTGAACTTCTCGCCCTGGGCCCCGGTGATCTGCCCGGAGCTCAGCGCGGCGCCGGCGTACGCGGCCAGGTACCCGATGTCCGCCGGGTTCCAGAGCGCGAACTTCTTCACCGTGCCGTCCTTGACGAACTTGCGCATCTGGTTGGGCAGGCCGAGACCGGTGATCGCGACCTTGCCCTTGTAGCTGGACGCGCTCACGTAGCGGGAGGCGGCGGCGATGCCGACCGTGGTCGGCGAGACGATCACCTTGAGATTCGGGTACGACTGCAGCAGGCCCTGCGCCTCGGTGAACGACTTCTGGTCGTCATCGTTGCCGTAGGCAATCTTGACCAGCTTCAGCTTGGCATTCTCCGGCTTGGCCAGCTCGGTCTTCATCACCTGGATCCAGGAGTTCTGGTTGGTGGCGTTCGGGGTCGCGGACAGGATGGCGATCTCACCAGAACCGCCGGCCAGTTCGCTCGCCATCTTCACCAGGCTCTCGCCGATGCCCTGCGTGGTGGCCTGGTTGATGAACGCGTCCCGGCAGGTCTTGGCCGCGTCGGAGTCGAACGTGACGACCTTGATGCCGGCCTTGCGGGCCTGGTTCAGCGACGGGCAGACCGCGTTCGGGTCGTTGGCCGCGACCACGATCACGTTCTGCTGCTGCTGGATGAGCGTGTTGATGTAGCTGACCTGTGAGGACGCGCTGGCGTCGTTCGGGCCGACCAGCTTGTACTCGCCCTTGAGCTCACCGACCGCGACCTTGCCGCCGCCGACCTCGACATCGGTGTACGGGTTGTTCAGCTGCTTGGGCAGGTAGGCGATCTTCAGGCCCTCCTTGAGCGGGGCGTTCGGATCGGCCTTGCCCGCGGTGGTCGCCGGCGCCGCCGTGTCCTGCCCCTCCGTACTCGACTTCGTCGTACCGCCGCACGCGCTCAGTGCGAGCGCGAGGACGGCCAGCACCGCCAGGTTCTTCCGTTGAGTCATGTGGTTCCACCCCTTCAGGTACGACGCAGTCGGTTGGCGAGGTTGGGGCCGAGGACCGAGGCGATCAGCAGTACGCCGGTCACCACATTGAGGGCCTCGTTGGACACGTCGGACAGCCGCAGTGCGTTCTGCAGCGAGCCGAGGAGCACGACACCGGCGATCACACCGGGGAGCGCGCCCTTGCCACCGAAGATGGAGACGCCGCCGAGCAGGACCGCGGCGACCACGGCGAGCTCGAGCCCAGCGCCGTTGTCGGCGCGGGCACTGGAGTAGCGCAGCGTCCACAGCACGCCGGCGAGTCCCGAGACGAGACCGCTGGCGACGTACAGCCAGAACTTGAGCCGGCCCGGCCGTACGCCGGCGAATCGCGCGGCCTGCTCACTCGCGCCGACCGCGAACACGGCCCGGCCGATCGGCGTCGCATGCAGGACCACCCCGAACACGACGGCCAGGACGACGATGATGATCAGCACGTTCGGGATCGGCGAACTCCCGATCGTGCCGGTCACCCAGTTGGTGTACGCCGGCGGGAAGTCGGCGACCGCGCTGTCGCCGAGCACGACGAAAGCCAGCCCGCGGTACAGCGCGAGCGTGCCGATCGTGACCGCGAGCGACGGCAGGCCGAGGACCGTGACGAAGAAGCCGTTCACGGCACCGAGGACCGCGCCGAGCAGCAGGCAGAGCGGGATGATCGTCTCGATCGGCTGGTTCGCGTTCCACAGGTAGCCCATCACCGCGCTCGACAGGCCGAGCGTGCTGGCGACCGACAGGTCGATCTCGCCGGTGACGATGACCAGCGTCATGGGGAGCGCGATGATCGCGATCGGCAGGACGTCGAGGACCAGGAAGCCGAAGTTCTGCGAGGTGCCGAAGTTGTCCACGGTCGCGGCGGCGACGATCAGCACGACGACGGTGATCGCGATGATCGCGACGTTCCAGTTCGCGAACCGGGCCGCGCGGGTGGCGGTGAGCTCAGCTGACATGGGAGCCCCGCTTCTTCAGGCTCGCGGCGACCCGGGTGGCGACCAGGCGGTCGGCGCCGATCGCCAGCAGGATCAGCGCACCGACGATCGCCTGCTGCCAGAACTGGTTGATCTCGAGGACGGCGAGTGCGCTGCCGATCGTGGTCAGCAGGAGCGCACCCAGCGCGGCGCCCCAGACGGTCCCGCTGCCGCCGAACACGGCGACTCCGCCGACCACGACCGCCGCGACGACGTTCAGCTCGTAGCCGGTGCCGGCCGCCGCGTCGATCGTCCCGAACCGGGCGGCGAACAGCACGCCCGCAAGGCCGGCCAGCCCACCGCTGACGACGAAGGCACCGACGGTACGACGCCCGACCGGGATGCCGGCGAGCCGGGCGGCATGCGGGCTCGAGCCCATCGCGTACAGCTCGCGACCCATCCGGTAGCTGCGCAGGACAACTCCGGTCACCACGAGCACCAGAACCGCCAGCAGTACGAGGTACGGAATCCCGATCAGGGTCGCGTTGCCGAAGTCGAGAAACCCGGACGGCAGCTCGTCGGCGTTGATCTGGCTGCCGCCGGCCCAGAAGTACGTGACGCCGCGGACGACGTACAGCGTGCCCAGCGTGACGACGAGGGCGGGGACGTTGCCATAGCGGACCAGGACGCCGTTGAGCGCGCCGCAGACGACACCGACTCCGGCGCCGACCAGGAGTGCGAGCACCACGGGCAGGTTGTTGCCCTGCAGCAAGGTGCCGACGGTGAAGGCGCTGAGGCCGAGCACCGAACCGACCGAGAGGTCGATGTTGCGGGTGATCACCACCACGGCCTGGCCGACCGCCAGAACGGCCAGGATCGCGGTGTTGAGCAGGATGTCGCGGATGCTCTGCCCGGACAGGAACCGCGAGTTGGAGATCGCCGTCACCAGAACCAGGACCGCCAGCGCGATCACGATGCCGAGCTCGCGAGCCCGCAGTACGACGTCGAGCGAGGATCGCCGCGGGGCAGATAGTCCGACAGCGGTCATAGCGTCGCCTCTTGGCCGGTCGCGGCGAACATGACTGCTTCCTCGGTGGCCTCGGCGCGACTGAACTCCGCGACCAGACGACCCTCACGCATCACCAGCACGCGGTCCGCCATCCCGAGCACCTCGGGCAGCTCGGACGACACCATCAGCACCGCGACGCCGTCGGCCGCCAGCGATGACATCAGCCGGTGGACCTCGGCCTTGGTGCCGACGTCGATCCCCCGCGTCGGCTCGTCGACGATCAGCACCTTGGGCCTGGTCGCGAGCCACTTGGCCAGCACGACCTTCTGCTGGTTGCCGCCCGAAAGCGTCCCGACCTCGTCGGAGAGCCGTCCGTACTTCGTCTTCAGCCGGTCGGTCCACTCCTTCGCCGAACGCCGTTCCCGGCTGCCGGTGAGGAACCCGAGCTGCGACAGCGATCGCGACCGGGGCAACGTGACGTTGCGCTCGATCGACAGCTCCATCAGCAAGCCCTGCTGGCGACGGTCCTCCGGTACGAGCGCGACACCGGCGGCCATCGCCCGCTTCGGTGAACCCGGCGGCAGGACCTTGCCGCCGACCTCGACCGTGCCGGAGTCGCGCGGGTCGACGCCGAAGATCGACTGCACGACCTCGGACCGGCCGGATCCGACCAGGCCGGCCAGCGCGACGATCTCGCCGGCGCGGACCTCGAACGACACGTCGACGTACACCGGGTCGCGGGTCAGGTTGCGGACGCTGACGGCGACGGCGCCGGGCTCGACGTCCTGTTTGGGGAAGAGGGCGCCGAGGTCGCGGCCGACCATCTTGCGGACCATCCCGTCGACGGTGATGTCGCTCAGCAGGTCGGTCGAGACGTGCCGCCCGTCGCGCATGATCGTGACCCGCTGGCAGAGCGCGGTGAGCTCCTCGAACCGGTGCGAGATGAACATCAGCGCGGCGCCGTCGTCGCGCAGCGACCGCGCGACCGCGAACAGCCGCTCGACCTCGACCCCGGTCAGCGCCGCGGTCGGCTCGTCCATCACGACCACGCGGGCGTCGGCCGACAGCGCCTTGGCGATCTCGACCAGCTGCTGGTCGGCGATCGACAGACCCCGGGCCGGACGGTTCGGATCGATCGACACACCGAGGCGGGCGAACAGCTGGGCGGCCTGCCGGACCATCGCGGCGCGGTCGATGGTTTTGAAACGACCCAGTGGCTGACGGCCCATCGCGATGTTCTCCGCGACTGACAGGTCGGGGAAGAGCGTCGGCTCCTGGTAGATGACGGCGATCCCGGCAGCCTTGGCGGCGGCCGGGGTGGTCAGGTCCTGGGCGTGACCGTCCAACTCGATGCTGCCGGCGTCCGGGCGGTGCACTCCGGCCAGCATGTTCACGATCGTCGACTTGCCGGCGCCGTTCTCACCGACCAGGGCGTGCGCCTCACCGCCGTACAGGTCGAAGGAGACGTCCCGGACCGCGGCGACCGCTCCGAACGACTTCGACACCTCCCGAACCCGCAGGATCGGCGCACCGTCGGTCATGGTCACCTCCGTCCCGGGCGAGGAGTTTGATGAAAGGTTTCAACAGGGTCCCATGACGCTAAGCGTGGTGCCCGGTGGCCGTCAAGAGGTTGCCCACGTTTCGCGGCCGATCCCGGACTGGCGACGCGGAGAATCTGCACGGAGCGGGTATTCTTCGGCAGCTAAGACGTTTCAAGTGCGCAGGGAGGTTCTCGTGTCGGTGGATGATGCGGAGGCCCTGCCCGAGCGGACCAGGCGGCGCCGTACCCCGAAGCCGCACGCGGCCGGAGTGAAGGCAGTGGCCGCCGCGGCCGGGGTCTCACTGGGGACCGTCTCCAACGTGCTGAACCGGCCCGAGGTGGTCAGCCCGCTGACCCGCGCGAAGGTCGAGGCGGCGATGGCCTCCCTCGGCTTCGTCCGGAACGAGTCGGCGCGGCAGCTGCGCGCGGGATCCAGCCGGATCCTCGCCTACGTGATGCTCGACGCCGGCAACCCGTTCTTCACCGACGTCGCGAAGGGCGTCGAGGAGGCGGCCCAGGCGGCCGGGCTCTCCGTCTTTCTCTGTACCAGCAGCGAGGACGCCGACCGCGAGGCGGCGTACCTGGATCTGCTCGAGCAGCAACGGGTGCAGGGCATCCTGATCACGCCCATCGACCAGAACTCGTCCCGCCTGCGCAAACTCCCCTCCCGCGGTACGCCGGTCGTCGTGGTCGACCGCGCCCTCGACGACGCGGAGCACTGCTCGGTCGCGGTGAACGACGTACTGGGTGGTGAGCTCGCGATCTCGCACCTGCTCGAGCTCGGTCACGAGCGGATCGCGTACGTCGGCGGCCCGAACACGATCGGCCAGGTCGTCGACCGGCGCGAGGGCGCCCGCCGCGCGCTGCGGACGGCCGGGAAGCCGGCGGCGGACCTGATCGAGCTGACCACCGGCGCGCTCACCGTCGCCGAAGGTAGGGGCGCAGGGCAACGACTTGCCGGCCTTCCGGCGGACCGCCGGCCGACCGCCGCGTTCTGCGCGAACGACCTGCTGGCGTTGGGATTGCTGCAGCAGTGCGTGAGCCTCGGGCTGCGCGTCCCGGAGGATCTCGCGATCGTCGGGTACGACGACATCGAGTTCGCCGAGGCCGCCGCCGTACCGCTGACGTCCGTGCGCCAGCCGCGGCAGCTGCTCGGCCGGACCGCGGCGGAACTGTTGCTGGACGAGTCGTCGAACCCGGACCACGAACACCAGCGCGTCACATTCACGCCTGAGCTGGTCGTCCGGACGTCAACGCGCGGGACTCTCTGAGCCGCTGTCCACAGCCCGGCGCGAGGTGGTCGCGCTATGGTGACGAGGCGAGTGGTTCTCTTGGGCGAGGTGAGTCATGCGCGTCGCTGGCGTGGGTTTGGTGCGGCGATGGGGCGGCCGCGCTGTCGGCCTGGCGATCACGGGCGTCGGCCTGTACATCGTGGCGCCGAGCATCCTGTCGCTCTTCGGAGCCTGGCCACGCCTCGCGGATGTGAATCCGTGGTGGTTCCCGGTCCTTGTGATCCTGCAGACCTGCAGTTTCGCCGCACTGTGGTGGCTCGCCAGGCTGGCCCTGACCCCTCACACCAGGGACCAAGTCACTACGGGGTGGGGAACTATCGCCACAGCGCAGCTGGCCGGGAACGCGGCCAGCAAGGTTCTTCCCGGCGGTGCGGCCACCGGCAGCGTCCTTCAAGCCAGGCTCTTGATCCGAACCGGACAGCCGGCCGCGGTCGTCGCCTCCGCCTTGACCGCGATCGGCTTGATCACGACCGGCGTACTGTTGCTGCTCCCCGTGCTGACAGTCCCCGCCGTCCTGATCGGTCCACCTCCGGCCCGGCAGCTCGAGCTCGGCCTTCTCGTCTCGCTGATCATGGCGGCCGTCATCGTCGGCTTCGGAGTGGCCGCGCTCACCTGGCCGCGGTTCGTGGTGCTGGTCGGTCGCGGCGCCGGGCACGTCATCCATCTCGTCCGGCGCAGTGTCACCGCCGACAGCTGCGCCGCATTGCTGGTCACGCAGCGGGATCGGGTTGCGGCCGCGTTCGAGGGACGCTGGTGGCAGGCGGCCCTGGCGGCGGCAGCGAACCGGATGTTCGACTACGCCGCTCTGGTAGCCGCACTGGCAGCTCTGGATGTCCGCGCGCGCCCTTCGATGGTGCTTCTCGCCTATGTCGTCGCCCAGGCCCTCGCGATGATCCCGATCACGCCGGGTGGTCTCGGCTTCGTCGACGCCGGTCTCACCGCGCTTCTCGTGCTGATCGGCATCAGTCCGGACGCCGCCCTCATCGGGACACTCCTGTATCGGCTCGCCTCCTTCTGGCTGCCGATCCCGGTGGGCCTGCTGGCCTGGACGGGCTGGCGGATCCACCTGCACATCACCAGTCCGGCGGGCGATGACGAGTAGCTTCAGACGCCGTACGCAGCGAGGAAAACCTCGACTGCCTGGTCGGCGAGGTTCTCGAGCTCACCTGGCTTCGGGCGCTGGCGGGTGCCGGCGAACATGGCGCGGTTCATCGGCTTGTACATCACCAGTCCGGCGAACTGGTACGCCGCGAGCGTCGGGTCGTCGAGCGGCTTGAGCAGACCGCGGTCGCTCAATCTCGTCAGCGCCTGACCCAGCGCGTCGAGCGACCCCTCGAAACCGCTGTTGAACCAGGCCCCGCAGACCTCGGGGAAACGGTCCGCCTCCGCGATCACCAGCCGGCGCAGTTGCAGCACGTTGTCGGCGGTCAGGCTCTGGAGCAGCCGATGAGCCAGCGCGCGCAGGGCTTCCCGGGCGTCGGCGGCCCCTTCGAGCGTGTCGACGTACGCCTGCAGGAGGCCGTCCAGCAGCTGGTCGCTGGTGCCGAGGACGATCTCGGCGAACAGGCGCTCCTTGTTCTCGAACTGCTTGTAAACGGTCTGTTTGGAGACGCCGGCGTTCGCGGCGACCTCGTCCATGCTCGCGCCGAGGTACCCGTGCTGGAGGAACGCCGTGGTCGCGGCGACCAGGATCGCGCGGCGTTTGCGCGGCGTCCGGCCCTCGAGCTGCTCATCCACTCTCGGTCCTCCTTCGATGCGATTCCCGAAATCATACTAGACAGTCCAGTTCTCTTCTGAGTACTGTACGGTCTAGTTCCCTGCCACGCGAGGAGAAGACCATGAGCACCGTGACATCGGCCGACGGCACCACGATCGCGTTCGACGCGTACGGCGAAGGCCGGCCGCTGATCCTGATCGACGGCGCCACCGCGCACCGGGCCGTCAACCCCGCGAACGCGGAGGTCGGACAGCTGCTGAGCGACGAGTTCCGGACGTACGTGTACGACCGGCGCGGGCGCGGCCAGAGCACCGACACCGCGCCGTACGCCATCGAGCGGGAGATCGAGGACATCGCCGCGCTGATCGAGGACGCCGGTCGGCCTGCCATCCTGTTCGGCTGGTCGTCCGGCTGCCTGCTCGCCCTGGACGCCGCCGCGGCCGGCCTGCCGATCGCCGGACTGGTCCTCTTCGAGCCGCCGGTCGTGGTCGACGACGTCCGCCCGCCGTTGCCGTCCGACTACGTCGAGCAACTCGACGCCTTCGTCGCCGAGGGCCGCCGCGACCAGGCCGCCGAACTCTTCATGACCGCCGCCGCCGGCCTACCGGCAGAGGCCATCCCCGGAATGAAGCAGTCCCCCTACTGGGCCCCCGTCGAAGAGATCGCCCACACCATCGCCTACGACGGCCGCATCATGGGCACCACCATGTCCGGCAACCCACTCCCCACGGACCGCTGGTCCACCGTCAAGCTCCCCGTCCTCGTCCTCCACGGCGACAAAACCTGGCCCGCCCTCTCATCCGGCGCCCAAGCCATAGCCACCCACCTCCCCACCGCCACCCTCCAACCCATCCCCGGCGAAAACCACAGCACCGCCCCCGACACCCTGGCCCCAGTCCTCCGGACCTTCGCCAACGAGGCTGTGAAGTAACGGAGAGATCAGAATCCAGCCTGACCCTTCACGTTGTGTGATCAGAGGCGTAACGTGCCGAACTCGACGGGTGATCACGGTGATGCGGGCCTGTGGGGGGTCTGCCGGGGCAAAGCCCGTGGGGGGACAGCAATGGCAGAGGAAACCTGGCATCAGGCACGCCTGATACCGACGTCGGGAATCAGCGGCGCCGACGAGCAGGAACGCCGTGCCACATCGGCCTTGCTCGCGGTCATGTCGTCGGTGCGCGAGTTCGGCCGCGTACTGACGCAACCGATGGGCGCGCCGGCCGGCCAACTGGAGACGTACATCGAGGTGCCGTTCTACCTGGGTGAACGGCGCCTCTACCCGGACGGACTCCTGCGGGCCCGCCGCGGGCAGAAGGAATGGACGGCGCTCGTCGAGGTGAAGACCGGCGTCAACACGCTGGAGGCGGAGCAACTCGAGGCCTACCTGGACATCGCCCGCGAGCAGGGTTTCGATGCCCTGGTCACGATCTCGAACGAGATTCCAGCGGTCGCCGGACTGCACCCGACGAAGGTCGACAAACGCAAGCTCAAGCGGGTCGCGCTGCACCACTGGTCCTGGTCGATGGTGCTGGCGGAGGCCGTGCTGCAGAAGGAACACCGAGGCGTCGCCGATCCCGATCAGGCCTGGATCCTTGGTGAGCTGATCCGGTACCTCGAACACCCGCGGTCCGGCGCACTGCAGTTCGACGACATGGGCCCTTCGTGGGTGACGACGCGGGAAGCCGTTGCTTCAGGCACTCTCCGTCCCGGCGACAAGTGCGCTCCTGAGGTGGCCGCGCGATTCGATGCGCTGCTCAGGTACGTCAGCCTCCAGCTCGGCCGGAAGCTCGGTGACGATGTCACACCCGCGCTGTCGCGGAAGGAGCTGGCCGAGCCCGAGCTGCGCTCGCAGTCGCTGGTGCAGTCGATGAGCACGCAAGGCACATTGCACGGAGCGATCAACATCCCGAACGCGGTCGGGCCGATGGTCGTCACGGCCGACCTGCGAGCAGGCGCTGTCACCTGTCACGTCGACCTCGCGGCGCCCCGGGACGGCCGGGCCACGACGCGCGTGAACTGGCTGCTCCGCCAACTCCGGCACGCCCCGGACTCGACGAGGCTCGAGGCGTTCGTGATGCACGGTCGCGGAGCGGGTACTGCGGAGTTGCTGCGTGCTGTCCGTGATCAACCGGCCTTGCTGATCGAGGACCCGAAGAAGGAACTGCGCTCGTTCCGCATCGCGCTGGGAATGCCGCTCGGTAGCAAGCGCGGACGCGGCCGTGGGTCGTTCATCGACTCGGTGGAGAACGCGATCAACACGTTCTACGGCGACATCGTGCAGGACCTGCGGGCCTGGACGGCAGTCCCGCCGCGGCTGCGCGAGGCGCCGGAGCAGCCGGAGGAGCGACCGTCGTTGACCTCGACAGCGCTGTCGTCACAGGACGGAACCGAATCCGGCGAGGCCGCGAGCGGCCCGACCGACGAGAGCGAACTCTCCGTGACCTCCGACGGCCTCGAGGAGGCGACCGAACCACTCGATCAGCCGAGCCTCGCAACCGACCGAACCGAAAACTCAGTGCCGTCCATCTGAAGATCATCCTCGATCAGCGCTCCCGTTGGACCCGGGGTCGGTGAGATGGTTTGGGGGTGGACAGGGATGGGTTCTGGGGTCTTGTCGAGGATGCTCGGGCCTCGGTGGATGACACCGTGGCTGATCCGGACGGGGTTGCGGACGCGTTGACCAAGGTTCTGGGCGCGGCGGAGGCCGAGGAGATCGCCGGGTTCGGGGTCGAGCTCGCGCGGTTGCAGGTCGAGTCGTACCGGTGGGATCTGTGGGCGGCGGCGTACCTGATCAACTCCGGTGCTTCGGAGGACGGGTTCGATTCGTTCCGGGGGTGGTTGATCGCCCAGGGGCGCGAGGTGTGGGACGCCGCGCTGGCGGGCCCGGACTCGCTCGCGGACGTGGTCGACGAGGACCGGCCGGAGGGGTTCGAAGGGTTCGACGGCGAAGGGATGCTGCACGTCGGCAGTCACGCGTACAAGAACGTGACCGGCGACGAGGCGGCGTACTGGAAGGCCGTCGACGCGGACGCCCCGGACACACCCGACCTACCGGTCGGCAAGGAGATCGACTTCGACGACGAGGACGATCTGGTCACGCACCTGCCCCGACTGGCAGCGCTGTACCTCGACAGCTGAGACGAGCCGAGACGAGCTGGGACGAGCTGCGGCGGCTAGGCCGGCTCTCCGCTCAAGCGTTCGATGGCGGTGCGCAGGCGGCGGCGCCAACCGGCCTGCCCGGCCTCCTCGTCAGCAGCGGCGAGGCTGACCAGGTGCTGCGCCATCTCGAAGCCCTCGGCGGTCTGCGGCTCTACCTCGGCCAACGCCGGCTGCGGCTCGTCATGGTCGTACCCGAGCGACTTGTTCGCCCACCCGAACCCGTCCGGCACCAGCAACTCCGGTACTAGCGACTCGTGGCTGAGCGACGTCAGCTCCTTGTCACCGTTGCCGATGCTGAAGATCGTCGTACCGCGTCGTCGTACGTCGCTGATGCGCTCCAGCAACGTGTCGGCCGGATTGTCCTCGGCGACCACCAGCAGCGACTCACCACGACCTGAGTCCCGCAGCCGGTCCAGACCGATGGCGAGGTGCGGCGGTGCGCCCGGCGGCGGCGCCCAGCGGACCAGCGACGGCCGGGCGTCCTCGATGCCGGCCCGGTGCAGCTCGTCGTCCAGGTGCGCGGTCAGGTGCCAGGGCTCGTCGTCGACCGGCCCGAACAGCATGAGCCCGCTGCGTCTGGTCGTGAACCGCCGCAGTGCATAGCCGAACTCAGTCGTCCGGCTCCCCAGCTCAGTACCGCTCAGCATCTCCCGGAGGAGTGAGGCCCTGGTGAGATCCACCCCTCCAACCTGACACATCCACCGGGGCGGCGCGACTCAGGCCAGCCGGTCCGCCTTCGACTGCAAGTAGTTCCGCTCCGGCACACTCGTCGTACGCCGGGCCGCCAGCAGATAACTCTCCCGCGCAGCAGCAACGTCACCGGACATCTCGAGCAGATGGGCGCGGACAGCCTCGAGCCGGTGGTTCATCCGGTCGTCAGCCTCGAGTGGTTCGAGTACGGCGAGGCCCTCCTCCGGACCGACCGCCATAGCGACCGCAACCGCGTGGTTGAGCTTCACCATCGGGTTGTCGACCAGCTGCTCGAGTACGTCGTACAGCGCGACGATCTGGCGCCAGTCGGTGTCGTCAGCGTGCTCAGCCGTGTCATGCACTGCAGCGATCGCGGCCTGGACTTGGTACGGCCCCAGCTGCGAGCGGGACAGCGCATCGGTCACCAGAGCTTCGCCCTCGACGATGGTCGCCTTGTTCCACTTCGACCGGTCCTGCTCGGCCAGCGGAACCAGCGAGCCCTCCGGCCCGGTCCGCGCGGGACGGCGCGCGTCGGTGAGCAGCATCAGCGCCAGCAGCCCCGCCATCTCACCGTCGTCCGGCAGGAGCTTCCGCACACCGCGCACGAGCCGGATCGCCTCGGTGGTGAGCTCCGCACTGTGCAACGAAGTACCGGATGACGCCGTGTAGCCCTCGTTGAAGATCAGGTAGAGCACGTGCAGTACGGCGCCCATCCGCTCGTCCCGCTCCGCTTCGGGCGGCATCTCGAACGAACTGCCTGCCTGCTTGATGCTCCGCTTCGCCCGGCTGATCCGCTGCGCCATCGTTGCCTCCGGCACCAGAAAGGCGGCCGCGATCTGTGCAGTGGTGAGACCACCCACGGCACGCAACGTCAGTGCGATCTGCGATGCAGGTGACAGCGCTGGGTGGCAGCAGAGGAACAAGAGTGTCAGCGTGTCGTCCCGGCCACCCGGATCGTCGATCTCCGGGCCGGAGGCAACGAACTCCTCCGGTGCGGAGAGCTGGGCCGCATTCTCCTCCCGCCGTCGTCGCGCCGACTCGCTGCGGAGCAGATCGGTCAGTCGGCGCGACCCGACCCGGATCAGCCAGCCACGCGGGTTGTCCGGCACGCCCTCGGTCGGCCACTGTTGCGTGGCCGCGAGGAGTGCCTCCTGGACCGCCTCTTCGGCCAGATCGAAGTGGCCGTAGTGCCGGACCAGCGCGCTGAGCACCTGCGGCGCCTGCTCTCGCAGCATCGGCTCGAAGTCATTCACATCTCTAACCCAGACGCATCCATCACGGGTCGCACCTCCACCGCGACGTACTCCGCGTCCGGCATCCGGGCCGCGTACCCGATCGCCTGGTCGATGTCGTCGCACTCCACGAGGTAGAACCCGGCCAGGTGCTCCTTCGCCTCGGCGTACGGCCCGTCCGTGGTGGTCGTGGTCTCGTCACGCACCTGCACGGTCCGCGTGGTGATCGGGTCGGCCAGACCGGCCGCGCTGACCAGTAGCCCCTGCTCGGTCAGCTCTCGCGTCAGCGTCTCGTGCGCAGTGGTCAGCCCTTCGCGTTGCTCGGCGGACAGGCTCGCCCAGCTCTCGGGGTTGCTGTAGATCAGCAGCATGTACTTCACAGGCACCATCCTGGCCCTCGCGGAGGCCCCTGTGACCCCCTGTCACCCGGTACGTCGAAACAAGGCGGCCGAACTTCGACAGATCCGGAATGTCGAACTCGTCCCGGTCAGCACCGACGTCTCCCCCGAGTGACGCTCAGCCGGGCGTCCCGGCGTACAGGAGATGTCTGATGGTTTCGCACTCGAAGCGCTGGCTGGCGCTCGCACTGCTCTGTCTGACCGGTTTCATGATCATCCTGGACGCGTCGATCGTGCTGGTCGCCGTGCCGTCGATCGAGCGTGAGCTGACGTTCTCGACCGGCGGGGTGCAGTGGGTGCCCAGCGGGTACGCACTGATGTTCGGCGGCCTCCTGCTGCTCGGCGGCCGGATCTCCGACCTGCTGGGTCGCCGGCGCGTGTTCATGACCGGACTGCTGCTGTTCGCAGGGTCCTCCCTGCTGTGTGGGTTCGCGTGGAGTGGTGACGCGCTGGTCCTCGCACGCGGTCTGCAGGGCGCTGCGGCCGCCGTACTGGCGCCGAGTGCGTTGTCGATCGTGATGACCACCTTCCCGTCCGGTCCGGATCGCAACAAGGCGCTCGGCATCTGGGGCGCGACCAGTGGGGTCGGAGGTACGGCGGGATCGCTGATCGGCGGCCCTGTGACGGACGGACTCGGCTGGCAGTGGATCTTCTTCATCAACGTGCCGGTCTGCGTGCTGGTCTTCGTACTGGCGCCGATGCTGCTGCTCGACAGCCGTGGACCGGGACGCCGCGGTTTCGACGTCACCGGCGCAGTCACAGTGACGACAGCACTCATCGTCCTCGTGTACGCCGTGATCGAGGCACCCGAGTCTTCGGCAACAGGGACCGTAGTGCTCTTCGCCCTCTCGGCACTTCTGTTCGCAGTGTTCGTGCTGGTGGAGAAGAGGTCGGCCGCACCGCTGGTACCGCTGCGGATCTTCCACTCGCGCGCACTGGTCGGCGGCAACCTCATCACGATCGCCTGGGGCCTGGCGGCGTTCGGACTCAACTTCGTCTACACGCAGTACGCCCAACTGGCGTTGGGTGCGTCAGCGGTCCGCTACGGCCTTATGTCCGCCGTACTCGCCGCTGCTGCGGTCGTCGCCTCCATCATCGGCCAGCACCTCGTCACCCGGGTCGGAACGCGATCAGTCGCGTTTGTCTCGCTACTGATCGCCGGAGTCGGTACGACGCTCATGACTCAGCTGACGGTGGGCTCCGGGTACTTCGAGCTGGCCTTCTGGGGCCTGACGATCTTCGGCGCCGGACTGGGCGCCGGTACGGTCGCAGGTTCCATCGCCTCACTCAGTGACGTACCTGGCGAGGACTCGGGTGTCGCGTCCGGACTGCAGAACGCCAGCTTCCAGATCGGCGGTGCGGTCGGCGTCGCAGTGGTCTCCGCGGTAGCGACAGGCAGTATGTCGGGAACCACGCCGACGGATCTGACGCACGGGTACCGGGTCGCGTTCGCAGCTGTGTGGTTCTTCATCGCGATCGGTCTGGCCGGCTGCGGTCTGCTGCTCACGCGCAAGCGCGCGCTCCGGCTCGAGCCAGTGGCGTCATGACATCAAACAGTTGTTGGAGGTTCGGAGTACGAAGCGTGGGCACCTGGTTCGGGTGGCTGCCAGCGACCGCCCGGCGGCCTTCTAGAAGGAGGCTTCATGCTCATCCTCGGTTTGATCCTGCTGATTCTGGGATTCTTGCTGAGCATCCCGATCCTGTGGACCATCGGCATTGTGCTGCTGGTGGTCGGAGCAGTGCTGTTCCTGCTCGGATCGACGGGCCGTGCAATCGGCGGCCGCAAGCACTGGTACTGATCCACGCTCGACCTAGTCGGCAGGACCCCGCGGACCACACAGGTTCGCGGGGTTCTGTCCGTCGGCGTCGCTACGGTGAAGCCATGAAGTACGTCGTGATGATCTTCCGCAGCCTCGACCGCACGTGGACCGAGGCTGACCAGCAGGCCGTCGTCCTGTTGACGCGGCTCAAGCGGGAGCTTGCCGAGTCCGGTGAGCTGGTCAGCTCGGAGGGCCTGCTGCCGCCCGAGGAAGGACGGATCGTGCAGATCCGCGCTGGCGAGCAGGTCGTCACCGACGGACCGTTCGGCGAAGCGAAGGAGCAGCTCGCCGGGTACTTCCTGGTCGACGCCGACGACGACCGCGCGCAGGCGATCGCGGCGCAGGTCTCGGCCGTGGTCGGCGACCGGGTCGAGCTCCGCGGCACGCTCATCTCATCGGGGATGCCAGACGAACCTCGGTGAGCGCTTCTGCGTGAAGGCGTCGATCCCTTCCGCGAGTTCACCGGACGCGATCGTCTCGCGATACCGCCGTACCGCTGCCGCATCGGCGTCCACACCGGCCAGCAGGGCGTTCACCGACTCCTTGGCCGAGCGGATCGTCAGCTGCGACCGCGACACCAACGTGGCCGCGAACGCCTCGGCCGCCGCCATCGGATCGTCGGCCACGCGGTCGACCAGGCCTTTCAGCTCGGCCTCGTCCGCGGTCAGCAGGTCCCCACTGAAGAGCAGGTACTTCGTCGTCGCCGGACCGACCAGGTCGAGCAGGACCTTGATCGCGGCCGGTGGATAGACGACCCCGATCCGGGCCGGCGTGACCCCGAAACTCGCGTCCCGGGCGGCGAACCGGAAGTCGCAGTTCACCGCGATCTCCAGACCGCCGCCGATGCAGTGCCCGCGGACAACCGCGATCGTCGGCTTCGGGAACTCCCGCAACGCCGCTTGCGCCCGCAGGTTGAACGCCCGCAGCTCGGCCATCGGATCGGCCGGGTCGGCCCCGGAGATCAGCTCCCGGATGTCCGCGCCGGCCGAGAAGCTCGGCCCTTCACCGGTGACGAGGAGGACCTTCACCTCGTCGTCACCGGCCAGGTCCGCGAGCAACCCGGGCAGCGCCTCCCACATCGCCCGGGTCAACGCGTTCCGCTTCGCGACCCGATCGATCACCAACCGGGCAACCGCCCCACGCTCGATCCGGAAGTTCACTCGGGCAGTCAACCAGTAACGACTGGCGGAGCGCCGCGCGCTGGGTCACACCCGGATCTCCAGGCCATCACAATCGCTCCCTCCAACGCGACGGCTGTGCGGGAGACGGCGTACGCGCCGATTGTGATGGCCTGGAGATCCACCCTATGCCGCTCGTTTGGCGTGGGACTTCGCGCGGGCCATCCGGAACAGGTACGCCGGCGTCGGTGGCACCCACCCGAGCTGCTGCGCCTGGCCGAGGTCGTCGCGGTTGGCCCAGTGCTCCGCGACCTTCCCGTCCTCGATCCGGAACCAGTGCGACTGGGTGATCGCGAACATCTTGCCGGTCGGCGGGAACGCGGTGTCGACGTCGCCGTCGGGGGTGTAGACGACGAACGGCGCAACATGCCGCCCGCTCATCGTCGAGTTCACCGCCACCAAGTTGCCGTCGGCAATGACATGGTGGATGTCGTACGCCAGCCGGTCGAACGCGGTCCGCAGCCACAGCGCGGTGGCGTAGAAGCCGGCCGGTCCACCGACCCGGCACTCCGGCGGCTCGACCCTGCCCTCGCGGTTCACCGCACCCGGACGGATCAGCTCGTCGAAGTCGGACCGCTCCCCGTCGGCCATGATCAGGATGCTGCGGATGGCGATCGCACCGGCCGACACGCCTGCTGTCGTACTCATCGTTGCCCCCAATAATTCGATACAGTTGGACTGTACTCAAAAGAATGGGAGCTGGAATGGCGGACGTCAAGAGGAACTACAACGCCGCTTCCCGGCGGGAGCGCGCCCAGGAGCGCCGGCGGGACGTCGTGATCGCAGCGCAGGAGCTGTTCGAGGCGGACGGGTTCCAGGCGACGACGATCAGCGCGGTCGCGCGGCGGGCCGGCGTCTCGGCCGAGAGTATCTACAAGGGGTTCGGCACCAAGGCGGCACTGGCCAAGGCGGTGTTCGACTTCGTGATCGCCGGCGACGACGAGCCCGTGCCGATCGCACAACGGCCCGGATCGCTCGCCATCCAGGACGAACCCGACGTACGCCGGAAGATCCGGATGTACGTCGCCGGCCTGGTCGATCGGCAGCAACGCTCGGCGCGCGTGCAGATCCTGATCCGGGACGGCCGCCACGGCGACGAGACCTTGCGAGAGACCTGGCAGACCCTGCTCGACGAGCGCCTGGCCGGGATGACCATGTTCGGCCGCCACCTGCTCGAGACCGGCGATCTCCGCCCCGGGATCACCCTCGAGGAAGTCGCGGACGTGCTGTGGACGTACATCTCCGTCGAGCTCTACGAGCTGCTCGTCCTGCTCCGCGGCTGGAGCCCGGAGCGGTACGGCGACCACGTCGCGACCGCGATCACGACGGCGATCTGCCCACCAAGCGTTTGATCTCGAACCGGTTACATCCGGATAGCGGGCGAATCACGGTCCCAACGAGCCTGTGGATGTTCGTAATGCGTTAAGACCGAGGGCCGATTCGAACCGGCGCGGCGAAGTGTGCTTGACTCCTCCGGTCGATAACGTTTTGGTCTCGGCAGATTGGGTTCGACAAAGTGGCTGAAGGACGGCATAGACAGGCGCGGCACCGCCAACCGCGCAAGAAAGTGATCCAGCCAGGTCTCGCGAAGGTAGTGATTCCCGGCGCGGCAGTGGCCTTGGTGGCCACCGGATCGGCCGCCGCACTCCCCGCTCAGCACGTCAAGCTCGACCCGTCGATCGCCAGCTCGTCCCTGCAGCTGTCGCGCGACACCACGATCAGCCGGGACGCTCTGCGTCCGCCGATCAGCACCACCTCGGCGACGCCCAAGCCGACGGCCTCCCCGACGGCGAAGCACCTGAAGAAGCAGGCGCCGATCCCGAAGCCGACCTCGGCGAAGACCCGGGCCGCGGCGGACCTGAACGCGCCGGCCCCGAAGATCAGTGGCACGAAGTACACCACCACCGATGTGAACCTCTGGTCGCTCCCGCTCACCGGCCTCCTGCTGGACGTGCTGCCGAAGGGCACCAAGGTCTCGGTCACGGGCAAGGTCGACGGCATCTGGGCCGAGGTCGTCAGCGACGGCAAGTCCCGCTGGGTCAAGGCGCAGTACCTGTCCGCGACCAAGCCGGTCGCGAGCGTCGTCGGCGCCATCTCCCAGGCGGCTTGCAAGTCCGGCTCCGCCATGGAGGAAGGTCTGACCCAGGACGCGATCCGGGTGCACCGGGCGATCTGCGCGATGTTCCCGGACATCTCGACGTACGGCGGTCTGCGGTCCGGTGACAGCGGTTCGGAGCACTCGAGCGGCCGCGCGGTGGACATCATGATCAACAGCTCGTCGGAGGGTCAGGAGATCGCCGACTGGCTGAAGGCGAACTACAAGAAGCTCGGTGTCAGCCAGCTGATCTGGGAGCAGCACATCTGGACGGTGCAGCGCAGCAGCGAAGGCTGGCGCGCGATGGAGGACCGCGGCGGCGCGACCGCGAACCACATGGACCACGTCCACGTGTCCGTCTACGGCAACTCCGGCACGGTCTGATCCCACGCAGAGCGGTCCGGTCTCCAGTCCTTCCGGAGACCGGGCCGCTTCGTTATGGCCGGATGTTCGCGTTCAGGTGGAAGAAGTTCGAGGGGTCGTAGGCGCGCTTGACCTCGCGCAGCCGGTGCAGGTCCTTGGCGTCGTACGCCGTGTCCGCGCGGCCCGGGTCGCCGAGGAAGTTCACGAACGTCCGGCCCGAGCTCGGCAGACCGGCGACCTCGCGGTCGATGATCAGCGAGTACGACGCCTGCCGGTGACCGACCGGTCCCGCGCCGGGTCCGGGGTTGGCCATCGCGCCACCCCAGTGCCGTACCTCGACCGTGGCGTCCTCGAGTTCGGTGACGACGTCGATGACCTCGTCGGTCAGCGTGTCCAGGAAGTCGAGGTGCCGCGCGGGCGTGCCGCCCATCGCGGCGTCGGCGTACTCGATCGTCTGCAGTTCGCCGGCGAGACGCTGACCGGCTGTTGCGAACAGCGGCTTGAGCAGGTGTTCGGCGAGATCAGCGGCACCGGCGTACATGACCTTGATCGCGACGGCGCGCTGTTCGGTGCCAGGGACGCGGGTCAGGACGACCGCGGTGCTCAGCTCGTTGGGGATCGTCGAGGTCCAGTCGCGGTAGCAGCGCAGGATCGCGGCGGCGCGGTCGATGCCGTAGTACACGATGCCGGCGTGGACCTGGCGGACCGCGTGCAGGCGGAACTCGAGCGAGGTGACGATGCCGAAGTTGCCGGTGCCGCCGCGGATCGCCCAGAACAGGTCCGCGTGGTGCTCGGCGCTCGCGGTGACGGTACGTCCGTCCGCGGTGACGACCTCGGCCCGGATCACGCTGTCGGCCGCGAACCCGTACTTGCGGGCCAGCCAACCCACACCGCCGCCCAGCGTGTATCCGGTGACGCCGACGTCCCGGTGTGAACCGGACAACGGGGCGAGACCGAACCGGCGAGCCGCGTCGAGCACAGCGCCCCAGCGAGCGCCAGGCGCGACCTTCGCGATCCGCCGCTCCGGGTCGATCAGCACCGACGTCATCGGCGTCGTCTTCAGCAGGATCCCGCCATCCGCCGGTACGCGCGTCCCGTGCCCGGTCGCCTGTACCGCAATAGGTACGCCGAACTCGCGAGCGGTCCGCACTGCCGCCTGTACGTCGGTCCGCGCGTACGCCTCGGCGACCAGCAGCGGCCGCGAGTCCACGGACGGGATCACGGACCGCCGCTGCTCGTCGTACTCGACCTCTCCGGGCAGCCGGACGGCACCGTTGAACCCCGCCCCCAACAGTGCCGCCACAACGTCACTGGCAACCGCTGCAATCGCCTGCGTAGACATCTGATCCCACTCCCTCGCCGTAGCAGCTCCTGCCCATACGTCGAAGAAGGGACCCCGTTATCGACACACTCTTCCAATGACTCACGAAGTCGAGGTCTCCGGCACCACCGTCACCAAGCGCTACACCTCCTGGCCACGAGACGAGCCAGGCCGCGAGTGGGCGGCCCTCACCCTGCTCTCCCAGGCAGCGCCCGACCTGGTCCCTCGGCCTCTGTCCACAGATCCAGCTCCATCGCTGACCATGACAGTCGTCCCCGGCCACCCACTCGCCGGCCAGCTCACCGCGGCCCAACTCACAGCTCTGGGCCAGGCCATCGAGACGCTCTGGTCGATTCCACCCGACGGCTTGGCACAGATCGACCTGCCGGCGCTCGCCGACCGCACGCGCTCCGGTCTGGCCGTACTGCGGGACGGTGCCGGCGTGATCGCTGAGGCTGCCCACATCTGGCTGGAGAACCAGCCGCCCGACCTCAGCGTCGTACAGGACCCTGTGGTCGCGCACGGCGATCCGAACCTCGCCAACTACTTGTGGGACGGCACGCGGGTTCGCATCGTCGACTTCGAGGACGCCGGGCTGGGAGACCGCACCGTCGAGCTGGCGAACCTGGTCGAGCACCTGTCAGGTCGCGAGACCGACTGGACCCCGTTGGTACGGCGCTTCGCTGTGGACCCGCAGCGGTTCCGGGCAGCCCGCTGTCTGTGGGCCGGGTTCTGGCTGACACTGATCGGACCGGGTGGACCTAGCGAGGACCGCAATCCGCCAGGCACCGCTGAGGCACAGGCTAGGCGGGTGCTCAAACTGGCAGTGGGATGACCTCGAGGCGCTCCAGGTCGGCCAGGATGTCGATCTGGGTGATCTTGCCGTCGGCGACGGTGACAGCCATGACACCCATGAGGTGGTCGTTGACGACGGTGATGACCCCCGGTGCACCGTTGATGAGCGCCAGCTGGTTGTACGGCGCCATCCGGCTGAACAGCAGCGCCTGCTCCACGACGGCCTTGGCGCCACGCACCAGCTTCGACACGGCCGGCCCGGCGTACTCCGCACTCGCCGCGCCCGCGTCGGCACGCAGTAGTACTTCCGGGTCGAGCAGCTCGAGCAGAGCCTCGAAGTCGCCGCCGCGGGACGCCGCCATGAACGCCTCGACGACCACCTTCTGCCTGCTCACGTCCCCGTCACTCGCAGGCGCGCCCTGGACCCGCCGCCGCGCCCGACTGGCCAGCTGACGCGTCGCGGCCGGCGACTTGTCCACAATCGTCGCGATCTCGTCGAATCCGACGCCGAACATGTCGTGCAGTACGAACGCCAGCCGCTCCGCCGGCGACAGCGTCTCCAGTACGACGAGCAGCGCGAGCCCGATCGCATCCGCCTGGATGGCCTCTTCCTCCGGCCCCAGCACGCTGATGATCGGGTCCGGGACGAACGTGTCCAGTGAGTCCTCACGTCGCGACTTCCGGCTGCGGAGCTGGTCCAGGCACACCCGCGACACCACAGTGGTCAGCCAGCCCGCCAGATTGCCGACGTCACTCACGTCAGTACGGCTCAGGCGCAGCCAAGCCTCCTGTACGGCGTCCTCCGCCTCGGCCAGCGACCCGAGCATCCGGTACGCGACCGCGCGCAAGTGCCCACGGTTCTGCTCGAACTGCCGAGCCAGCTGCTCGTGGTCCTCCACCGGCGCCTTCTCCTGTCGCATCGCTTCCCTGACGAATGGGAGCACCATGATGTGACAAGGCGCCCGGTCCCCTCATCATGGGGTCATGAGTCAGGTACGTGGTGACTTGGTGTTCGAGGACGACTTCGATGCGTCGTCGCTCGACCGGTCCGTCTGGTCACCGCATTACCTGCCGCAGTGGAGTTCCCGCGCTGCATCCGCAGCGACGTACCAGCTGAGCGACTCGTGCCTGACTCTCAGCATCCCCGTTGACCAGGGGCTGTGGTGCGAGGGCGACCACAAACCCGACCTGCGCGTCTCTGGCGTCCAGTCCGGCAACTACTCGGGTCCGGTCGGCAGCGTGATCGGGCAGCAGCCGTACCGCGAAGGCCTGGTCGTCCGGGAGGAGCAGGAGCCGTTCTGGGGCTGGACTCCGAACGGTGGATACGTCGAAATGCACGCCCGGGCTGATCTCGGTCCACGGTCGATGGTGTCGCTCTGGATGGTCGGACTGCAACAACAGCCGGACCAGTGCGGAGAGATCTGCGTGATGGAGGTGTTCGGGAACGCTCTGGTACCAGGCGAGTCCGCCGCCGTCGGCATAGGTCTGAAGACGATCCGCGACCCCGCCGTACCGCAGGACTTCGAGGCGGTCCGGCTGCCGATCGACCTGCGCGACTTCCACACGTATGCGGTCGAGTGGACCGGCGGTGAGGCGACATTCTTCGTGGACGGCGCCGCGATCCGCAGCTGTCTGGGCGCGCCGACGTACCCGATGCAGCTGATGCTGGCCGTGTTCGACTTCCCGGATCGGTCCGGCCAGGACCACGTTCCCAGCTTCACCGTCGACTACCTCCGTGGATGGAACGTTGCGGAGGCGTTGGTGGCCTGACTAAGGTCGGTGTCATGTTCCAGCGCGCGAGTATGTGGTGGGCCGTCGACCAGACGGCCTGATTCCGCGCGTACCCACCCGGCCGTCTCCTGCGAGGCGGCCGTTGTGATGTCTCCTCGTGGGCGGCCCAGCACCCTCGAGGACACCCGATGGCGACAACACTCCGGACCTGGTCCGGCCTGATCTCCGCACTCCTGGCCGGCTCCCACCTGTCGGCAGCGGACACTGGCTGGGCCATGGATCAACTGGTCCTGGGCGACGCGTCACCGGCCCAGATCTCCGGGTTCCTGATCGCTCTGCGGGCCAAGGGCGAGACCCCTGGCGAGCTGAACGGCCTGGCCGCGGTACTGCGTTCGCACGCAACGCCGGTGCGGATCCGCGGACCGTTCGTGGACATCGTGGGGACGGGCGGCGACCGGACCGGTGCAGCGAACATCTCCACCATGGCAGCAGTGGTTGCAGCCGCTGCCGGCGTCACGGTGGTGAAGCACGGCGGGCGGGCAGCCTCCTCGTCGGCCGGCGGCTCCGGTGATCTGGTCGAGCACCTCGGCGTACCGCTCGACCTGTCGCCTGCCGAGGCTGCACAGGTGGCGGCTGAGGTCGGTCTGACCTATTTGTTCGCTCCACGCTTCAACCCGGCACTGCGTCAGGTCGCCGTCGTACGGCGTGAGCTGGCTGTCCCCACCGCGTTCAACGTACTGGCGCCGTTGCTCAATCCAGCCAACCCTGCAAATCAGCTCGTCGGCGTCGCCAGCGCGCAGATGCTGCCCGTGCTGGCCGGTGCACTCGCCAAGCAGGGCAAGTCAGCTTTGGTGGCGCGCGGTGACGACGGGCTCGACAAGCTCACTACTACTGGCTATTCACGGTTGTGGGTGGTGCATGGCGGCTCCGCGACGGAGACGGTGTTCGATCCACGGTCCCTCGGTCTGCGTCCCTCCACTCTGGCGGATCTGCAGGGTGGTGACCCGGCCTTCAACGCACAGGTCCTTCGTGCTCTTGTGCACGGAGCACAGGGGCCGCTGCGGGACGTAGTACTGCTCAATGCTGCAGGCGCTGTGGCCACACTGTCCCTGGGAGAGGCGCCGCTGCTCGAGCTGCTGGCGGATGCGTTGGAGCGCTGCCGTCACGCTGTCGACACCGGCGAAGCCGCCCGGGTGCTGGAAGCCTGGACCAGTCAGTCGTTGGCGGCCAAGTAGTTGCTGATGGCGTCGATCACCAGCTGTGGATTGCGCAGGCTGGGGTAGTGGTCGGCGCCTGGGATCCAGATGAACTCGCAGCCGGGGATGCGGGCCGCGGCGGCGCCGGCGGCGGCGGTGGCGATCGGTCGGTCATGGTCACCGACCATCACCGTGGTGGGGGCATGGATCTCGTGGAGCCGGTCGTACACAGGCGGCTCGGGCTTGAGGTACATGCCCTGTTCGAACCAGGCCGGGGCGGCAGAGCGGAGCTGAGCGACCACAGCGTCGTCAGTGACGGTTGCCGCCCAGACCGGCAGGCCGAACTCCACCAGGCCATCCACATCCCGATTGGCGATCAGCTCGTCGTACTGCGCGTCCAGGTCCGGCTCTTCCAGGACAGGAAAGCCGCGAACACTCGGGCACAACAGCACGAGGCCGTGGACCCTGTCCGGATGCGTCAGCGCAAAGCTCAGCGCCGTACCGCCACCCATCGAGCAACCGACCAGCACGACCCGCTGCAAGCCCAGCTGCTCCAGCACGGTCACCAGGTCGTCGAGCAGCGAGAACTCTGCGGTCGGCGCCGGAGAGCGCCCGTACCCGCGGACGTCGTACCGCACGATGCGCCGCCCACTGAGCCCGGCCACCACCAGGTCCCACACCTGTGAGTCCCCGGTGCCCGGGTGCAGAAAAACGATCGGTACGCCGTCCCCGGCCAGGTGCTCGGTCCACAGCTCGTCCCGGCCAACCGGAATCCTTAGCTCCATCCCTTCAGCATGCCCGTGCGCTGGTACCAGTGCCGCCCGGCACGCAGGTGCGCCACGAACGCACGTTGCAGCGAGGTGTCCTGGGGGACGCTCGCCAGGTCCAGCGCGCCTTCCGGCACCGGCAGCTGCAGCCCGAGTCGCATCAGCTCGCGATCGCCCTCAGTTGGGTCCTCCGGTGGCAGGAGGGGGGTCAGGTCGAACCGCTGCTGGAACCGGATGATGTTGGAGTCAGGCCGCAGGTACTCCGCCAGCTGTGGGTCCAGCAGCCAGGAGTGGCAGACGAAGCCGTGGACCGGCTCCTCCGGGTACCAGAGCTTGAACGACTCCACCGCAGTGGCGACGGACTCCTCTGACTCCTGTACGTCGAGTGGGCCGCTCGGTGGGATGTGCATCATCAGCAGATGTCCGGAGACGCCGTCGCCCAGACCGAGCTGAGCGCGCGTGTAGTCATGCCGCCCGATCTCGTAGTCCGCGCCGCGGAACCGCAGCGGTGGACCCCACAGCGGCATCAGTCCGACACCAGACCGCCCGAAGACCTGCCGGTGCGTCGCCATCACTCCACCCAGTGCCGACACGGTCGCTTTGGTCACCGAGTCAGGCACACCGCGCTCCGCGTGCAGCTCGAGCAGCCGCGGCAGGCTGGCCAGCAGAGCCCAGGCAGGCGCGAACAACCCGACTGGTGGGGCATCCTGCGGTACGGCGGGCCAGCCTCGGAAGCCGGTCGACGGCAGCGCGAGTCCCATGTCGCGCTCGACCTCACTGGCCAATGCGGATGCGATCGTCCACCACTCCGGGTCGTTGTGTGGATCCGGCCGCGCCGCGAGCATCTCCTCCCGATCGCTCGCGCCCACCCCGCAGTACGCGATCAGCGCCTCGGCGTTGTCGGGCACCCGCAGCCCGTCCCCGACCTCCAGCCCCTGGAACCGCACCCGGTCCCGCTCGGAGAAGCCCACTCGCTCCGCCGCACCCAGAACGTCCACAACCAGTTCCCTCCGTCGTGTTGTCAGTCCCTCGACCCCACCACGGGCCGGGCGTCCCGCGCACGACTTTTGTGTCCGAGGTCACCGCTACGCTCGCGTCAACATCGACGACAAGGGGAGATGGCATGACGAAGTTCGGCCCGTCCGACGACCTGCAGGGGGCGGAGTTCATGGAGGTGAACCTGCGCGGCGCCCGGTTCGTCGAGTCCGATCTGTCCGGTGTGGTGATGCGCGGCATCGACATCCAAGGGACCGAGATCGACTCACCCTGGCTGAACGAGCCCGGAGGTAGCCTGAAGGTCAACGGCATCGACGTGGCGGCGTACGTCGACGCCGAGCTCAACCGGCGCTATCCCGGCCGGGCCGAGCGATTCGCGGAGGACCCGGACGGCCTGCGGGCAGCGTGGGCCGCGACCGAACGCACCTGGGCGACCACAGTCGAACGCGCCGCGAAGATGCCGGTCGGCACAGTCGACGTGGTGGTGGACGGCGAGTGGTCGTTCGCGCAGACGCAGCGGCACCTCGTCCACGCGACCGACGTCTGGCTGGGCCGCGGGATCCTGGAGCTCGACGACCCGTACCACCCACTCGGGCTGAAGTACGGCGGCACCGACGCCCCCGGCACGACGGCCCCGCCGTACGCCGATGTTCTCGAGGCGCGCGCCGGCCGCGTCGCCATGGTTCGCGACTTCCTCGCCACCATCACCCCGGCCGAGCTCGACGCACCCCGCAAGAATCCCCACAACCCCGAACACCCCGAGAGCGTCCGCCACTGCCTCCACGTCATCATCGGCGAAGAATGGGAACACCACCGCTTCGCCACCCGGGACCTCGACACGATCGAGTCCCGCTGACCTGCCGGGGCGCCTGACCCTCGACCTCAGATGTCTTTGCTGTCCGCGAGCATGATCGCCCTCCCATCCTTCGGTAGGTAACTACCTTCAGGACGTTAGGAACGAGCGTTGACGGATCGCTGACGATCCACTGACGGCTAGTGCCGGCGGGCGAGGTGGGCGGTGACCTCGGCGTCGATCTCCACGGTTTCGGGGAGGACCTCGAGGGTTCGGCGGAAGACCTCGTCCCGGTCGGCGGGCGGCAGCATGACGTACGCCGAGACGGTCGAGAGATGTCCGATGAAGTCGTGGGCGCTCATCGTCAGACGCCGTTCGACCACCGACTGCCGGACATCGGTGAACGACTCGGACTGCAGGAGCTCCGTGCCAGGCCACTGCATCGGGCGATCCGCGGGCGTCCCGTCGGGCGACGGGACACCGTCGTACCCCAGGTAGGGCGCACGTGCCACCCGCGCGGCCTCCTGCAGCGCCGGGTCGGCCAGCTGGATCGGCACACCGAACGACGCGAACACGCCACCCGGCCGGACGAGTGCAGCCATCCGGTCCCACCGGCCTTCAGGGTCGGTCCAATGCAGCGCGGCAGCCGAAAACACCAGGTCGTACGACGAATCCAGCGGCAGGTCCTCGAACGCGGCCTGCACGGCCGTGACGTTCGCCGGCACCTGTTTGCGCAGCTCCGCGAGCATGGCCGCGTCAGGCTCGGTTGCCGTGACCGCGATCCCAGCGTCCGCGAACAGCCGGGTCGCCTTCCCTGTCCCAGCGCCGATCTCAAGAGCAGTCCGGACCGGCCCACCGGCGTACGCCATCACCAACTCAAACAGCTCCACCGGATACCCGGGCCGGAACCGCTCGTAAGCCTCCGCCACCGCCCCAAAACTCAACGCCCGCTCAACCATGCGGGCATCCTGACACCTTCCCCATCCCCAGCGCCCGACAATTTCTCAGCTGTCGTCGCGGATCCGGTTCCAACCGCTGTTCAGTGAGGCAAAAATCTGGTCGAGCCGGTCGCGGTAGCCCTCAACGTTCTCCAGCGATCGCCGCATCAGGATCACGGCTCCGTCGCTGTCGGGGAAGAGGTCGAGGATGATCCAGGCCCGAAGCTGCTTGGGATTGCTGACCGGCCAAGGGCCGGTGTGGTGAAGTTGCGATGTGGACAAGGATCCCCGCCGGCGACCGCAACCCGCCGCAGCTGAGAAGACCATGCTGAGCGGGTGGCTCGATTGGCAACGAGAGACGGTGCGTCTCAAGTGCGAAGGTCTCTCCGATGCAGACGCACGTCGCCGGCTCCTGCCAGAAACCTCACCCCAGATGAGTATCGCGTGGCTGGTGTACCACCTCACCAGCGTCGAGCTGGGCTGGTTCGTTCGATCGTTTCTGGGCGAGCCAACACCAACCACACCAAGCCTCTCCGAGCCGTTACCCGTCCTCCTGGACGCCTACGAGGCACAGTGCAAGACCTCACGACGGATCGTCGCCGATCACGATCTTGACGAACTCGAGCGGTGGGCTCCCGACGGGCTACCGCTCGTCTCGCTCCGCTGGATCCTGGGCCACGTGATCGAGGAGACCGCGCGGCACCTCGGACACCTCGACATCCTCCGAGAGCTCACCGACGGGGTGCGAGGCTACTAGCGGGTGCAGAGGCTTGATCGCGCTCAACGCCTCGTCTCGTACCTGGTCAGGACCACGCCGCCGGGAAACGTCCGCGTCTCCACCAGGTTCAGGTTCACCCA
Organism: Kribbella sp. NBC_00709; assembly: GCF_036226565.1. Taxonomy (GTDB): domain Bacteria; phylum Actinomycetota; class Actinomycetes; order Propionibacteriales; family Kribbellaceae; genus Kribbella. Next base: position 3,188,542 of record NZ_CP108996.1, on the reverse strand, counting down.
GCTGTCCAGCGCGGTGAAGAACGGTCTGCCGCCGCCCACCAGCACCGGATGGGTGACGATCTCGTACTCGTCGACCAGCCCGGCCCGCATGGCCGCGCCGGCGAGCGAGGCGCCGCCGACCCTCATCGGCTCGCCGTCGCCGGCCTTGAGTCGGGTGATCTCCGCTACGGCGTCGCCGGTCACCAGACGGGTGTTCCAGTCGACCTTGTCGATCGTCGAGGAGAACACCACCTTCGGCGTGTCCCGCCAGTTCCGCGCGAACTCGATCTGCGCCGGGGTGGCGTCGGGCTGCTGATCGCCGGTCGGCCAGTGGGAACTCATCGCCTCCCACAGCTTGCGCCCATACATGAACAGCCCGATCGCCAACTCCTGGTCGAGCCACCACTGAAACAGCTCGTCACTCGGCACGCCCCAGCCGATGTCGTCGCCGGGCGCGGCGACGTAGCCGTCCAGTGTCAGGTTCATGCCGTAGACCAATTTCCGCATGGCGCCATGCCTTCCCGTCCGTCCGGCTGCCCGTCACCCCTACCTACTACGAACGCCTCACTCCGGATCCGACAGGCCATCGGCAGAAACTTCCACAGGCCAGGCAACCCTCGGGACGAGATGGGCGGAGGGTGTGGGATTCGAACCCACGATGACGGTCACCCGCCATACCGGTTTTCAAGACCAGCGCACTCGGCCGCTATGCGAACCCTCCTGGCGGTTGCCGCCGAGGGTTGAGGATAGCGCAGGTGGGGTGGGAGGAATCGGCGTGCGGGGGCGGGAGGTGGCCGGTAGGGTCTGGGCAGCGGCGGAGCTACCGCCGGGGTATGGACGGAGGTGAGAGCAATGTCCAGGTCGTTCGAGGACATGGCACGCACCGTCCGGTCAGCGCACTGAACCTGCGCTGACCGGGCCAACCGCACGGCTGCACAGCAGCCGGCGTCCCGTTGAATCGTCATGCCCTCAGGAGTCCCATGCGTTCACTTGGCGCGTTTGCGTTCCCGTCCGAGCTCGGATCAGATTTCCGCAAGATCTGGCCCGCCTCGATCATCTCCAACCTCGGCGACGGCGCCATGGCCGCCGCCGGGCCGTTGCTCGTCGCCTCGATCACCACCCAGCCCGCGGCGGTGGGTGCCGCAGCGTTCGTCCAGCAGCTGCCGTGGCTGCTGTTCGCGCTGTTCAGCGGCGTACTCGTCGACCGTCTCGACCGCCGCCTCATGATTGTTGCCGCTGACACCTTTCGCGCGATCGTCCTGGCCGGTCTCGGTGTCGTCGTACTGCTCGGCACCTCACCTCTCTGGGCGATCTACCTCGCGCTGTTCCTGCTCGGTACGGCGGAAACGCTTGCAGACAACGCATCCGGCGCACTGCTCGTCAGCGCCGTACCGAAGGAGCACCTCGGCAAGGCGAACGCACGGCAGTTCGCCAGCGGCACCGTCCTCCAGCAACTCGGCGGACCACCGCTGGGCGCACTACTGTTCGCGGCAGGCGCAGGCATCCCGCTGGTCTTCGATGCCGTCACCTTCGCCGCCGCGGCTGCCCTGATCGCCCGTGTCGCCGTACGTCCGCCTCTGCCGGACCACTCCACCCGTGCAGCTCTGTTGCACGAAGTCCACGAGGGACTCCGCTGGCTCTGGCAGCATTCCGGCGTACGAACGCTCGCACTGTCGATTCTGGTCATGAACATCACCTTCTGCGCAGCCTTCGCGACCTGGGTGCTCTTCGCCCGCGAACGGCTCGGCCTGACCGAGACACAGTTCGGTCTGCTTATCTCGGTCGGCGCGGTGGGCGGTGTGCTCGGTATGCCGACGTACCACTTCCTGGAGCCACGGATCGGCTCCGTGACCCTGCTCCGCGCCGGTCTGGTCATCGAAACGACGGTCCACCTCGTGCTGGCGCTCACCAGGAACCCGTGGGTCGCTGGCGCGACTATGGCGGTTTTCGGCGTGCACGCCGTGGTGTGGGGCATCGTCTCGACTACTACGCGTCAGCTAGCCACTCCGGACGCCCTGATGGGCAGGGTGAACAGCGTGTACCTGCTGGCCTCGGTCGGTGGTGCTGCGATCGGTTCGGTGCTGGGCGGCGTACTGGCGCAGCGGTTCGGGCTGGCCGCTCCGTTCGCGATCGCATTCGTGGCCATGGTGCTGATGACCGCGGTTGCGTGGCGCCCGCTCCGGCATGTCTCCGTACGGCGGGTGCCTGCAGCAGACTGAAATCGAATGGAACGGTCTGGAGAACGCTTGCTAGAGTTCGCCAGCCGCCGAGATGACCGATGGGAGCGTTCCGCCATGCCCGCAGCCACGTCACTCGGTCTGCCGAACGTCCGCGGCCGGGTACCGCTGCTGGCGGGTCTCGCGATCGACTCGTTCGGCGGCGGCTGCGCGGGACCGCTCCTGCTGCTGTTCTTCAACAAGGTCGCCGGCATCCAGCTCGGCACGGCCGGTCTGACCTTGACCATCGCCGCCCTGTTCTCCATCGCGGCGCCGGGTGCGGTGGGATTGATCGTCGACCGGGTCGGACCGCGCAACATTGTGGTGGCGGCACAGTTCGCCCAGGGGCTGGCGTTCACCGGCTTCTTCTTCGGCCGGTCGATCTGGGTGCTGTTCCTGTGTGCGCTGGTGATGACGACCGGGCAGCGCGTGTTCTGGTCGGCGATCTTCAGTCTGCTCGCGGACGTCGCCGACGATGGCGAGCGGGACAAATGGTTCGGGCTGGGCGGGATGATGCAGGCCGGCGGTCTGGCGCTCGGCGCGCTGGCGGCCGGCGGGCTGCTGCAGATCGGCGGCAAGACACCGTTCCTGGTCGCCATGGCGGTCAATGCGGTGACGTTCTACCTCGCCGGTCTGCTCCTGCTGCGACTGCATCCTTCGCACCACGAGCGGACCAACCAAGACACCGGACCAGCGCCGCTGCTCCGCAAGGACAAGACCTTCCTCGTTCTGATCGGTGCGAATACCCTGCTGGCGCTCTGCACGATGATGCTGGGGGTCGGCGTACCGGTGTACGTCACCGAGGCGCTGACGGTTCCGAAGTGGCTGGTCGGTGTCCTGATCGCGGCGACGTCCGTGGTCCTGGCGACGAGTCAGACACTCGTGGTCCGGCACACCGAACGGCGGCGACGGACCGACGTCATGGTGGTCGCCGGCATCGTCTATGCGGCGTGGGCGGTGCTGATGGCGCTGCAGGTGCACATCGCGGCCGGATGGGTCGTGCCGGTGCTGGTGCTGGCCACGGCTTGCTACGCGTTCGCCGACGTACTGCACGCGGCGACCAACAACGCGCTGTCGGCCGCCGTCTCGCCGGTGATCGGGCGGGGCAAGTACCTGTCGTACTGGCAGTACTCGTTCGCCTTCTCGAGCGTGCTTGCGCCAGTGTTCTTCGCCAAGCTCTTCGAGGCTCGTCACGAGTTGCCGTGGCTGGCGCTCGCTGTCCTCGCGCTGGTCGCGAGTCTGACGATCTACATCCTCGCCCGCGTCGCGCCGCGGCTCAGCTCCGCGCGAATCTGACCGGTCCAGGCAGGCCGTTTCCTGACCTGTCAGGATGCGTTGCATCTGATCGAACATCTGTTCTAATGTTGGCTCAGTTCGCGGTTCTCCACCCGGATTGTCCGATGGACCGAGCCTCCCACCTCTGATGTGGACGGCCCGGAGGACACCGCCGCCCGGGTTGTGAGGACCCGGGCTGTGGAGAGTCCGCACACAAGCCTGGTACAGCTGGAGCGAGGTGATCACGCAACGAGAGGACAGCGACAGATGCTGCTGGAACACCGCGGCCGACGACCGGTCGTGCCCGAATCCGCGTACGTCGCACCATCGGCCGTGCTCTGCGGCGCCGTCGTCCTTGGCGAAGGCAGCAGAGTCCTGCACGGTGCTGTGCTGACGGCGGAGAACGGCGAGGTCAGGCTCGGCGAGAACAGCGTGGTGATGGAGAACGCCTTGGTGCGCGGCCGGGCCGACCATCCCGCCCTGATCGGCGACGCGGTCCTGATAGGTCCCCATGCACACGTGAACGGCGCCACGGTCGAGGACGAAGTCTTCATCGCCACGGGCGCCGCGTTGTTCCCCGGTTCCGTCGCCGGCGCAGGCGCGGAGCTCCGGATCAACAGCGTGCTGCACGTGAATTCGCGCCTGGAAGCGGGCACGGTCCTCCCGATCGGATGGATCGCAGCCGGCGACCCGGCCCAGCTCTTCTCCCCGGACCGGCACGAGGAGCTGTGGCAGGTCCAACGCGAACTGGACTTCCCCGGCACGGTGTACGGCGTTCCGCGCGACACACCGCTGCGCGAGATCATGGCCCGCCAGTCGGCCTTCTACGGCAGCCACCGCACAGATCGCCCACTGGACCCAACCTGAGCCGGGCAGCGACCAACTCGTCTGACGCCCGGGGGATCAGGTGGTGGTCAGTGTGTGGAGTTCGAAGCGGCGGATCTGGGTGGGCGAGGTGCCCGCGCAGGTGAGTCGGGCGTCGACGGTGTCGAGGTGGGCTGACACCTCGACGGAGATCGATCCGCTGGAGGTTCCGTTAGGCGGTGCCGTGGGTGCGAGGAGGATTCGCCAGTGATGGTCGGGAAGCTGCTGGACAGACTGTGGGAGGAGGTTGTCGACGGCGAGTGAGTGACCGGCTGCGCGAGCGAAGTGCTGTGCGGCTTGTACGGGTGGGATGAACGCACCTGATCCACGGAGGAGATCGGGTACGACGACCCCCTCGTCGTGCCGTCGTGCGAGCTCGATGGCGCGGGTTGGTGGGACGTGCCCGTAGAAGAGTCCGTGCGGGAGGACGACGACGTTTGCCGCGAAGCGATCGCCACCGATGTGGCTGCACTCCCAGGTCCGCTCCCGGTGCGCGGCTGCCAACGCGGCGGCGACCGGACGGCCACGTACAGCGCAGCACGCGTCGTGACGCCCGTGCGTACACACGAGATAGACAGGCTCGTGGCTAACCCTGCCTGGATCTTTGCCGGCGAGTACGTCGAGCAGATGTTCGTCCGTCGGCAACGGCCCCCAACGAATCGATTCACGTCCAGGCCTGCAGTCCACCAAGCCCCACCGTCGACCCCGCGTCCGATCCACCCGCCCGTACCGCCGGACCAGCACCAGCCGAATCCCCAACTCCCGGCACACCCGCCCAACCACGGCCCCCAGCCCCGCATCACCAGGGCCGGCCAAGCTGTGGTGGAGGGCGTTGAGGGCCTGGCGGGGCCAGGGAGTGTGGGATTCGATCAGGAGCCAGCGTTCGGCGGGTGGGGCGGTGGCGATCAGGGAGTCGTGCCGGAGATCGGCCTGAGCTGCGCAGCCTGTCTCCGGTCGGTATCCAGCGTCCCCGCGGTCCACAGCACCTCACAATTCCACACCAGCTCACACTATTGTTGCCGCCTACAACTAGTTGGCGCACCAACTTCAGTTGTCGGTTGCCACTACTACGGATTCGGTGAGCAAGCGACGGACCAGCACCAGTTGGTCGGCGTCGTCCAGGGCGGGAAGGTTGCCTACCTTGCAGTCGGCGCCTGAGGTGAGTTCGGTGACGGCTGCTGCGGTGGCTGACGGGAACGTGATCGTGCGATCCGGTAGTTGGAGGACGACCGGGTCGCCGGGGATGACGCGACAGCGAAGGCCGGCGCGGAGGCGGACCGTCGTACCCACGGAGAGGGAGGCGATCGAGGCGGCATGGGCCAGCGGTGGGAGGGGCGCTGGACGGTTGCCGGACCAGGTACGGCGGCGGAGTCGAGCCGCCAGCGCGTCTGGGTTCGCGGACTGGATCTCCTGTGTGAAGAGCTCGACCACAGCCGGCAAGAGCTCGGCGAGCTGTTCCGGGTCGCCGGGGTCGAAGCCGAGAGGTAGTGCGGTGCGCAAGGCGGCCTGGTTGGCGGCCAACCCGGCCAGCTCCTGTACGAGGAGATAGCGCGTCAGCGTGTGCAGTCCGACCGTCAGGTGGGCGCTGACTCCGCCCAGCGCCTTGGCAGCGTGCAGGAACCCGCGCGGTACGTACAGCGCGTCACCAGGTCGCAGTACCTCGTCGATCACCGGGGCGTTGTCGCGCGCGGCCGCGGCGACGCCCTTGGCGTGGTCCGTCCACGGCTGGTTGCGGAGCGGGTCGAGGTGCACCGGTTCGTGGACGGTCCAGTGCTTCTCGCCAGCCACTTGCAGTACGAAGACGTCGTGTACGTCGTAGTGCGCGGAGAAGCCCTGCGACTCGGCAGGGGTGATGTACGCGTTGATCTGCACCGGATGACCCGCGTCCGCCGACAGCTGAGTTGAGAAGTCGACGAGTGCTGGCCAGGTCCGATGTAGTGCCTGCAGTACGACGGTGTGGCCGCTGGCGAACAGCGCCGCCACCTTGTCGTCGCGTATCTGGTCGGCGACGTCCGCGCCCGCGCCTGCCGGTCCGGTGAACTGGCTGTCTCCCACGACCGATCCGTTCTTGGCGATGCGCAGGAACGGCGTCCGCAGGCCGCGGCGGGACAGCAGCTCGTCCACGGCCTCCAGACTGAACAGGTCGTCGTACGGCGCAGGTAGGTCCGGGCCGTGCGACAGGAGCGCGCGCGAACCCCAGTAGGAATTGGCGAACTCGTTCAGATCTCCTGCCACGCAACGCCGGAGCGCCGGGCACTCATCCCGCAGCAACCCGCCGACGCTCGGCTGAGGGTTCGCATCCCTCGGCCGGGAGATGCCAGGCGATGTTGGGTTGGTTTCGGGCGGGAGAGACCCGGCGTCCGGCATGACACTCACCAGCTTCCGGAGTTCCCGCCGCCGCCATCGCCTCCACCGGCACCACCGCCGGCTCCACCATCCGCTCCACCGTCAGCCCCGCCGTCCGATGCGCCCTCGTTCGCGCCACCATCCGCAGTACCTTCGCCGTAACTACCCGAGCCACCGCCAGCACCACCGTCAGCGCCGCCATCCGAGGCACCCTCGTTCGCGCCACCGTCCGCAGTGCCCTCGCCGTAACCACCCGAGCCACCGCCGGCACCGTCACCAGCACCGCCGTCGGCGCCACCGTCCTGCGCACCCTGCGAGGCGCCACCGTCGGCCGGGCCCTCGCCGACGCCGCCGGCACCACCATCGGCACCGCCGTCAGCGCCACCATCCGACGACGAGCTGTCGCCGTACCCAGCCGAGGTGTTGCCGCCCGAGCCTCCGTACCCGCCGGCGCCGCCGTCGGCACCCCCATCGGTCCCGCCAGAGTTGGCGCCACCGTCGGCCAGACCTTCGCCACCTTCGGACGAGGTGTTCATGTCGTCGTCGCTGAGACCCATTGTGCTGCTCCCTTCGCAAATGGCCAGAAAGATGCCCGGGACATCATCAACGGGCACCCTGGCCATCTTGTGCGCAAAACGGAGCTCGGCTAAACCCCCCGAGCGTTACAGCGCCAACTCGATTCAGCCGCAGTCACGAAAGCCGAGCAGAATCACCGAACCAGATCGGCGAGCACCTTCACGAACCCATCCATGACATCCTCCGGCCGCACCGCGATCCGCAACCAGTCCGGCCCCAACCCGGGGAACGTGTCCCCGCGCCGCACCGCAAATCCCTGCCCACGCAGGGATTCCCGCACTTCACCAGCTCCCGCGACCTGCACGAGAACGAACGGCGCCCGCGCCACACCGTACGTCGAAATTCCAGGCACCGTAGCGAGCTTGTCAAGCAGGTGGACACGCTGCCGGGAAATGTCCAGCGCAGCCTGTGCCGCTTCCGCCACGGCACGCTCGTTGCTGCAGGCAATGGCCGCTGCGAGAGCAGGAGTGGACACCGGCCACTGCGGTTGAACGGCTGACAATTGTTCGATCAAACTCGGGCTCGCGAGCACATATCCAACGCGCAGCCCGGCAAGTCCCCAGGTCTTGGTCAGGCTGCGCACGACCACGAGTCCTGGGATGGACGCGCCGACGAGGGACTCCGGCTCACCCGGTACGGCGTCCATGAACGCCTCGTCGACGACCAGGATCCGGTCGGGCCGCGCCAGCTCGCGCAGGGCATCGGCGGGGTGGAGCACCGATGTCGGGTTGGTGGGGTTACCGATGACAACCAGGTCGGCATCCGCCGGTACGGCGGACGGGTCCAGCACGAAACCGTCCTCCGGCCGCAGGATCACCCGGTCGACCAGGTGGCCCGCCGAACGCAACGCGGCCTCAGGCTCCGTGAATTGCGGATGAACGACGACCGGATGCCGTGGCCGGAAGGCCCGCGCGATCAGCACGAACGCCTCCGCCGCCCCGGCAGTGAGCAGCACCCGATCCGGCGCGACACCGTGCCGCCTGGCGACCGCGTCGACGGCCGCAGCGGACCGTGGGTACGCCGCAAGGTCCGTCAGGCTCGCCGTGATCGCATCGACCAGCCAGGCCGGCGGCGTACCTGTGCGCACGTTGACAGCGAGGTCGACCAGTCCCTCGCCGACCTCTAGATCGCCGTGATGCTCCAGATCAAACGCATCCACCACGCCAGGAGGTTAACGTGTCAGCGACTCTTCGTGACCAGTGAGTCCGCACATTGGGCCGCCAGCGCAGCATTCGGGCGACCGGCGGCGCCCGCGAGATCAGCGCGGCGTGACGGAGTACCGGCGGTTCTGGAGTGACGGATTGCGTTTGCGTACGTCGGCCAGTCGCTCGCCCGTGATCTCCGCGAACGCGTGTCCGTCCGACTCGCCGACCGACGCCAGCGCGATGCCCTGTGGGTCGATGACCTGGCTGAGTCCGCAGTACTTCTTGCCGTTCTGCGCGGCCGCTGCGACGTAGCAAGTGTTCTCCACCGCCCGCGCGGTGAGCAGTGTGGTCCAGTGGTGCTCTTTGAGCGGTCCGCGTACCCAGGCGGCCGGGATGACGAGCACCTCTGCCCCAGCGTCGATCAGCGCGCGGGAGAGCTCTGGGAAGCGCAGGTCGTAGCAAGTCATCAGACCGAGCTTCCGGTCGCCCACCTGAACCACCACGGGCGCCACGTCTCCCGCCGTCAGCTGATCGGACTCCTTGTACCCGAATGCGTCGTACAGGTGGATCTTGCGATAGGCGCCGAGCAGTGCGCCGTCCGCACCGACGGCCAGCAGCGTGTTGTACGGGCGATGCTGGTCGCAGCTGCGTTCGAACATGCCGGCCACGATTGTCACGCTGTGCTCGACCGCAGCCTTCCGGAGCGTCGCGACGAACTCACCGTCCAGGGACTCGGCCGCCTCCGCCACCGACTCACCCTCGACCGCGAAGTCGGACATGATCGCCTCGGGCAGGACGACGAGGTCAGGCCGGCCCTGCGCAGCGTCCGCGACCAGGCGGGCAACCAGGTCCCGGTTGGCGGCCTTGTCGTAGCTACTGGCGCTCTGCACCACGGCGATCCTCATTCCTCCATGGTGCCGCACAACCCAGCGACTAGCCTGCCTGCGTGGAGTTTGACGCGGTGGTGCTGGCTGGGGGCGGGTCCACTCGGTTCGGCGGGGTGGACAAGGCGATGCTGGTGCTCGACGGGGTGACGTTGCTGGATCGGGTGTTGGCGGCCACGGCCGGCGCGGTCACGACGGTGGTGGTCGGGCCGGTGCGGACGACGTACCGCGAAGTCGACTGGACCGTGGAGGATCCGCCGTCGGGCGGGCCGGTGGCCGGGCTGGCGGCCGGGCTCCAGCGAGGTACGGCGCCGGTTGTCGTGGTGGTGAGCTGCGATCTGCCGTGGCTGACGCAGAACGACGTGGCGACCCTCGTCGACGAGCTCGGCGAGTACGACGGGCACGGGCTGCGCGACACGTCCGGACAGGAGCAGCAGCTGGCGACGGCGTACCGGCGTACCGCGTTGGCCGAGGCGATCCGCCGCGTCGGCGATCCGCGGGACAAGTCGGTACGACGTACGCTCGCCGGCCTCGACCTGACCTGGACCGCACCGACGCGGGCCGGCGACGACGTCGACACCTGGGCGGATCTGGACGACTGAAAACCGCTGGACGCCAGCCATAGGTTCAACGCATGGATGTCGCGCGTCTGGTCAGCGAGGTCACGGGGCTCGAGGCCGGTGAGGTCGTCGAGCGGACCGGTGGCCAGCTCAGCACCGTCTACGAAGTACGCACCAACGACGACCCGCTGATCGTGAAGGTCTACGCGCCGGAGTGGGCCTGGAAGCAGGCCAAGGAAGTCCACGTCTACGGGATGCTGGAACAGCAGCTCGACGGCTCGATCCCGCGCGTGGTGCACGTCGGCGACAGCGTCACGATTCTCACCAAGCTCGACGGCGTTCCGCTGTCCGAGCTCGAGCCGCCGGACTGGCGCGCGACGTACGCGCAACTGGGCGAGCTCCTGCAGCGGATCCATCGCATCGAGCAGCCTGCGTACGGCTATCTGACCGACCAGATCCTCGATCCTCTGCCGGACAACGAGCAATACATGGGTCGCCAGTTCGCCAAGAAGCTCGCAGAGTTCGAGCAGCTCGGCGGAGACCTCAAGCTGCACGCGAAGATCGGCGCGCACATCGAGGAGCGCAAGCACCTGTTCGCGCACAACGAGGCCGCCGTCCTGTGCCACAACGACTTCCACGAAGGCAACGTGCTGGTCGATCCGGGCACCTGGCGCGTCACCGGCTTCATCGATGTCGAGAACGCGATCGCGGCCGACCCGCTCGTCGACCTCGCCAAGACGATCCAGTACTCCGCGCACGACCACGCCGAGAAACTCGCCGGCCTCAGCGACGGGTACGGCGCCGTGCCGGCGGACCGGATCGACCTCTACCGGCTCTACCACTCGCTCGAACTATGGGACTGGTTCCAGTCGATAGGCGAGACCACTTACCTCGAGAGCATCGCCCGGGACATGGAGCAGCTCGTCGCGGACTGAGAGTAGGTTGTGGACCATGCGAGCTGTCGTGTGTGAGGGTGCCGGCGGAATCGAGGTCCTCGGGGTCGGCGAGATCCCGGATCCGCAACCGGCCGTCGACGAGGTCGTCATCGACGTCGTCGCCGCGGGCGTGAACCGGGCGGATCTCCTGCAGCGGCAGGGCTTCTACCCGCCGCCGCCCGGCGCTCCCGGCACGATCGGCCTCGAGGTGTCCGGCCGGATCGCCGCGGTCGGCGCCGAGGTCGAGGGCTGGTCCGTCGGCGACGAGTGCTGTGCGCTGCTGGCCGGCGGCGGGTACGCCGAGAAGGTCGTCGTACCCGCTCCGCAGGTGATGCCTGTCCCGGACGGACTCGACCTGGTCAGCGCCGCCGCCCTGCCCGAGGTGGTCGCGACCGTCTGGTCGAACATCTTCATGACCGCGCACCTCAAAGCCGGCGAGACCCTGCTGGTGCACGGCGGCTCGTCCGGGATCGGTTCGATGGCGATCCAGCTCGGCGTCGCGCACGGCGCGCGGGTGCTGACCACGGTCGGCAGCAAGGAGAAGATGGAGTTCTGCACCCGGCTCGGTGCGGACGTCGCCATCAACTACAAGGACGCCGAATGGGCCTCCGTGGTCCACGAGGCCACCAACGGCGCGGGCGCCGACGTGATCCTCGACATCATGGGCGCGAAGTACCTGACCGACAATGTGAAGTCGCTCGCGTACGACGGACGCCTGGTGGTGATCGGGATGCAGGGCGGCGCGAAGGGCGAGGTGGACCTCGGCCGGCTGATGAGCCGGCGCGGCTCGATCATCGCCACCGGCCTGCGGTTCCGCTCGGTCGAGGACAAGGGCCGGATCCTCGCCGAGGTGGTCGGCCACGTCTGGCCATTGATCGCGGCGAAGAAGGTCCGCCCGGTCGTCCACTCCACCTTCCCCCTCGCCGAGGTGGCCAAGGCGCACGAGACCCTCGAGCAGTCGACCCAGCTAGGCAAGGTTCTGCTGACCCTGTAGGTTCGCCGCCACCCACTCGGGGTCGGGCTCGACCAGTTGGATGACGTCGAGCCAGGTGCCGGCGGGGTCGCGGACGAAGAAGTGGCGTTGGCCGAACACCTCGGTCACCGGCTCGGTCTCGAGGCGGACGCCACCTTCGGTCAGCTGGGCGGCGACCTTGTCCGCGTCGTCGACGATGAAGCCGAAAACGCATGCGCTCTCGGTCTGCGCCGACACCGCTGCCGGAACGGTTGGATGGCCACGCTCGCAGATCGCCAACTCCCAGTCCGCCGTACCCCGGCGGAGGGTGACGAACCAGCCGAGGTCGATCCCGACCTGCAGGTCCAGGTACTGCGTGTAGAAGGCGGCGACCTCGGAAGGCCGGTCGGTGACGACGGTCGCGCCGAATGCCGCGGGGTGCATACGTTCTCCTGACTACTACAGCTGTTGTTGTTGTGTACGACAGTTGTAGTGGAACCCTGCTAGCCTGTCAACATGCCCCGGAATCCGGAACGCCGTACCCAGCTCGCCGACGCCGGCCTGGCCGTCCTCGCGGAGGCCGGCGCCCGCGGGCTCACGCATCGCGCCGTGGACGCCGCCGCCGGGCTGCCGGCGGGGACGGCGTCCAACTACTTCAAGACCCGCGACGCACTGCTCGGCGCCCTCGGGGAGCGGATCTTCGAGCGCCTCGCGCCGGACGCGGCCGTACTGGAGCCGCTCGCCGGACGTATGCCGGACGTCGATCTGATGACCGACTACGTGCGCTACATCGTCGAGCGGCTGCTCGGCCGCCCCGAGCTCTCGCTCGCCTTACTGGAGCTCCGCCTCGAGGCCGCCCGCCGCCCGGGCCTGCACGAGATCCTGTCGCGGACCATCCGGCAGGGTTTCGATGCCGACGTCGCGTTCAACTCGAACGCCGGCCTGCCTGGCGGCGCGGAGGAGATTCGCCTGCTGCACTTCGCGATCGACGGCCTGGTGCTCGATCAGCTGACCCCGGGCACCGGCCATCCGTACGACGTCGACGCGACCACGGCCCGGCTGGTCCGCCGCCTTACCCAGAAGGACTGACCGCGACCTCGGGGTACGCGACGGGGTACGGCGGTGTGCTCGTGATGCGCCATTGGCCACAAGCACACCGCTGGTAGACGACCAGGCCTTCGCTGACCTGGTGGGCGGAGACTGCGCTCCAGCGATGCCGATGGGTTTCTGTCATGAACCCATCGTGATGTAATGGCATTATGCATCTCAACCCTTACGGCGCGGACGCCGTCCTGCTGGCGGTCAACCTGGTCACGCGGCCGGCGACCACACCGGAGGAGCTGGCGGAGCGGTGCGAGGAGAGCGGCGTCGAGAGCCGGCTCGTGCGCGAGCGTCGCGTCACCGCCGCGGACCTGGAGGCTGTCCAGGTCGCGGTCGAGGAATGGCTCGAGATCGTGGACGCCGAGGACGAGCGGACGCGCGTCGATCTGGTCAACGCGATGCTCGCGAAGTACACCGAGCATCCGCGGCTCACCAACCACGCGGGCGACGGCTGGCACATGCACTACCGCCCCGAGAACGTCCCGGTCGGGCGCCTGGTCGCGACGCTGATCAGCACCGGTACTGCGTTGCACCTGGCCGGCCGCGGCATCACCCGGCTCGGCCGCTGTGCCACCGAAGGCTGCGACAACGTGTACGCCGACCTGTCCCGTACCGGCCGCCAGCGCTACTGCAGCCCCACCTGCGCCAACCGCGACGCCGTACGCCGCCACCGCGCTCGCGCATCATAGGGACGCCTAGGATGGGGAGATGAGCGAGAGCAGCAGCGAGGGCCAGGGAGTTCCGATGGCCGGGGCGAGGACCGAGGACGGCAAGGTGCTGATCGTCGGGCCCGACGGCATGGCCGTCGAGGGTCCGCCGCGCTCCGACGACGACCACGAGCACGGCGACGAACCGCGTTCGGTGACCGAGCTGGTCGAGCAGCCGGCCAAGGTGATGCGGGTCGCCAACATGATCCGGCAGCTGCTGGAAGAGGTGAAGTCGGCTCCGCTCGACGAAGCGTCCCGGGCGCGGCTGCGCTCGATCCACGAGGCGTCGATCAAGGAGCTGGAGAGCGGCCTGGCGCCGGAGCTGGTCGAAGAGCTGGAGCGGCTGAGTCTCGACTTCACCGACGACAGCACGCCGACCGACGCCGAGCTGCGGATCGCGCAGGCGCAGCTGGTGGGCTGGCTGGAGGGCTTGTTCCACGGCATCCAGACGGCGTTGTTCGCACAGCAGATGGCGGCGCGTCAGCAGCTGGAGCAGATGCGTCGCGCGCTGCCCGGCGGCCAGCAGTTGCCGCCCGACGAGCACCCCGGCTTCCCGGGTGGGCCGCAGGCCGGCACCACCGACGGGCCCGGCAGCGGCGGGATGTATCTGTAACGCCTTATTTCAAAGGCTGTAACAACTCCTCGAGGACGGCGGCGACGCCGTCCTCGTCGTTCGAGGGGCAGACCTTGTCCACCAGAGCAAGTACGTCGGGATGCGCGTTGGCCACGCCGTACGACGTGCCGGCCCAGGCGAGCATCGGTAGATCGTTGACGGAATCACCGAAGGCGATCGTCTCAGCAGCCGAGATTCCTTGCTCTGCGGCGAAATCGGCCAGCATCGCCGCCTTCGAGACACCCGTCGCAGAAATCTCGACCAAACCGTGACCGCCGCTGTGGCTGGCCGTGACTCGTTGGCCGACCAACGGTGCGATCAGGGCCAGCAGGTCGTCCGAGTCCATGCCCGGATGCCGCACGAGCAGCTTTGCGGCCGGCTCCGAAACTAGCTCCTCCACCGCCGCGATCAACGTGTTGTCAGGTTGAGGCCAGCGATTGAGATAGACCGGTTCCTGTCCGTAGCGGTCCGGTCGCTCGATCGCGAACTGCACGTCGGGGATCGCCGTCCGGATCGCGTGCGCGACGTCCAGCGCGACCGCGGGATCGATCAATCGGGTCCGAATCGCCTTACGGTGCAGGACGTCGTACAAAATAGCGCCGTTGGCAACTATCGCAATTCCGTGATCGCCGACCAGGTGCGGCAGGTCGTGCAGCCAGCGGGGTGGCCGCGCAGTGACCATCACGAAAACACTTCCGGCGCGCTGCGCCGCGAGCACCGCTGTCAAGGTGCGGGGGGACACGGTTCCATCACTGCGGACGAGCGTTCCGTCGAGATCAGTGGCTATCAGGCGGGGGTACTGCGAAGCCGTCACGAGGCCACCGTATCCTCGTCGGAGCCGGCCTCGCATTACTCCTCCGGACGCCCCGGGCGCAAGCCGTACGACGCCGGTTTCAGCCCTTTTTGACTTATCTGATTGAGCTTTTGACAACGTCATCAGACCGTTACGGCAGGATGCTGCAAAGGCAGCAAGTTCCCCTGCGCTGCACGGTTGGCGCGTGATTTCATGCGTTGGTCTGGTGGGGAACCGGCGGCTGTTCGGCCGCGTCCTAAGCGTGTTCTGGATCAGCGCGACTGATGCCGCCCCACCCCGTGAGCACACACAAACGTCGAAGAACTGTTGTGGAATTGGCTGCAACCAAAACCGCGCCAGTGACGTCAAGAGTTATGGATCGGTGCGTCCCGCGCCCGGGACGACACGGTGGGCCGGCAACAAAGCGCGGGTCCATCAGCTAGCGGATCCGTGTGGACGAACGTAATTCACCGTTCGTTCACTCGGGTCTTGATACTTGGGGAGCCTTGATGACCGTCAACAGCGCCAATCTAGCGGGGCCGGGGGGCAGCAGCTCCCGAGCGGCTGTCGACACATCTTCCATCAGGGAGGGGGCAATGACCGGCTGCATCGCCCGCTCCGACATCTTTCAGCACCGCCTGATGGAAGAACCGCCGCCCGCGTCCGCAACCCGTCGTACGCGGGAGCGGTACGAACAGCTTGTCCGCGAGGCAAAGGCGTTGTGCGCGTCCTGCCCGCTCTTCACCGACTGCCTGTACAGCGCCGTCGCCGAGCACGACGTGAGCGGCTTCGTCGCCGGAACCACTGCTGTACAACGGCGTTCGATCCGCAACCTGCTCGACGTCGAGGTGCAGGCCGACGACTTCGACCAGCTCGCCGGTGCGCGAGGCACGCGCCGTCCGGTGAGCCACGAAGAGGTCCTCCGGCTGCGCACGCAGTACCCGAACGACAGCCTGGAGTCCCTGGCCATGCGGCTGGGTTGCTCGCTGTCGACGGTGAAGCGGCACCTGCGCCGTGCGCGGCGCGGTCAGAGCCCGGCCGCCAAGACGCCGCGGCCGCGGCCCGAGGTCAACGCGGTGCTGGACGCGTTCGACACCGTCGTCGACCACCAGCAGTGCCAGCCGCGCCGGACCGGCAGCAGCCGGGTCGCCTGACTCCGATACTCGGCCCGCCAGCGGACTATCGGAAAGACCAGGCCCGGAACTCCTGTAAAAACAGGGGTTCCGGGCCTTTCGGTTGCCTACAGCAATGTTGGTCGTGTCAACCCTTTCGAGTCTGCCCGAAAAGGGTTGGCGTCAGAACCAGCGGTTGAGTATCGTGGCGACGCCGTCGTCCTGGACGGACTTGGTCACCTCGTCGGCGGCCACCTTCACCTCGTCAGGAGCCGAGCCCATGGCGATACCGAGACCTGCGTAGGTGAGCATCTCGATATCGTTGCGTCCGTCACCGATCGCGAGCAGGCCGGACGGCTCGAGGTCGTACTGCGCGAGCGCGACCTTCAGCCCGGTCGACTTGTCCACACCTTCGGGCGCGATGTCGAGCCAGGCGGTCCAGCCGACGAAGTAGCTGACGCCGTGCAGGCCGAGGCGTTCCGCCAGCCGGACGAAGTCGCTCTCGGACTGGTCCGGATCGCGGATGATCAACCGGGTCACGGGCTGCGGCGCGAGCTCGTCGTCGCCGACCACGCGGATCCTGGCATCACGCCCGAGGTCGCCGTCCGGGAACGGCGCGGTGACCAGGTAGGTGCCGTCGGACTCCTCGACCGCCATCCGCGCGTTCGGCGCATACCTGCGCACCGACGTGATCACCGTCGACGGGTCGAACGTCCGCTCGTCGACGACCTCGCCGTCCGGGAACCGCATCGTCCGCGCACCGTTGCTACAGACAACGAATCCGCCGGCCGGCAGGCCGAGCCGCTCGGCCACCGGTTTGGTGGTCGACCAGGCCCGGCCGGTGGCCAGGATCACCGGCACCTGCGCGGCGGTACGGCGGACGGCGTCGACGACCGCGGCCGACATCCCCTCGTCGTGATCGATCAACGTCCCATCGATGTCCAGGGCAACGGCCGTCGGCCGCGGGCCCCAGGTCATTGGGCCTCCCGGCCTGGACTGAGGAGCGTAGGGTGCGAAGCGACCGGAGCGACGAGGGAAGGCCGGGAGTTACAGCCCAATGACCCGCCGCGACGGAGTCGCGGCATTAACACCGTCATTTGGCGACCGGTTCGAGGACCTCGCGGCCACCTACGTACGGACGGAGGGCGGTCGGTACGCGGACCGAACCGTCCTTGAGCTGGTGGGTCTCCAGGATGGCGACCATCCAGCGGGTGGTGGCCAGCGTCCCGTTCAGCGTCGCGACCGGCTGCGTCTTGCCGTCGGCGTCGCGGTGCCGGATGTTCAGCCGGCGGGCCTGGAAGTCCGTGCAGTTCGACGTCGAGGTCAGCTCGCGGTACCGGCCCTGCGTCGGCACCCACGCCTCGCAGTCGAACTTCCGGTACGCCGAGATGCCGAGGTCACCGGTCGCGGTGTCGATCACCCGGTAGCTCAGCTCCATCTTGTCGAGCATCTCCTTCTCCCAGGCCAGCAGCCGCAGGTGCTCGGCGGCAGCGTCCTCGAGCCTGCAGTAGGAGAACATCTCGACCTTGTCGAACTGGTGGACGCGGATGATCCCGCGGGTGTCCTTCCCGTGCGACCCGGCTTCCTTGCGGTAGCAGGACGACCACCCGGCGTACCGGATCGGGCCCGCGGTCAGGTCGAGGATCTCGTCCATGTGGTACCCGGCCAGCGCGACCTCCGACGTACCGGTCAGGTACAGCTCGGGGTCCTCGAGCCGGTAGACGTCGTCGTGCGCCGACAGGTACCCGGTGCCGCCCATCACCTCGGGCTTGACCAGCGTCGGCGTGATCATCGGGGTGAAGCCGTTCTCCATCGCCTGCTGGACCGCCAGCTGGAGCATGCCGAGCTGGAGCAGCATCCCGGCGCCCTTGAGGAAGTAGAACCGGGCGCCCGAGATCTTCGCGCCGCGCTCCATATCGATGGCGCCGAGCAGCTCGCCCAGCTCCAGGTGGTCGCGGGGCTCGAACCCCTCGGCGGCGAAGTCGCGCGGCTTGCCGACCTCCTCCACCACCACGAAGTCGTCCTCGCCGCCGACAGGGGCCTCGTCGGAGACCAGGTTCGGCAGGGCGGCGGCCAGCTCGTCGTACCGGCGGCCGGCGTCGTTCGCGGTGGCCTCGTTGGCCTTCACCTCGGCGGCCAGCGTCTTGGTCCGGTCCAGCAGCGCGGTGCGCTCGTCGCCCTTGGCCTGGGCGACCTGCTTGCCGAGCGTCTTCTGCTCGGCCCGGAGCGCCTCGAAGGCGGAGATGGACGATCGACGCTCACTGTCGGCGACCAGAATCTGGTCGACCAGGTCCGTACTCTCGCCGCGCTTGGTCAGGGCCGCGCGGATGGCATCGGGGTTCTCACGGAGCAGTTTCGCGTCAATCACACCCTGAGGGTATCGGGGCGTGTCTGAACCGGCGAAGTGTATTCGGGATGATGGGGTGGCGTCAGGTGACCACAGAGGGGGATCTGAGCGGGCAATGAACCACCACCCACCCAGTCCGGTCGGCCGTGCACTCACGGTCGTCCTGGGTGCTCTGCCCTTCATCGTGATCACTTTGCTGGTGTTCGGGCACTGGCCGCCACTGGCACGCTGGGACCAGTCCGTGGCCGACCGGGCCGCGGCGTACGGCGCTGTCCGCCCGAACGTGGTCGACTTCTGGCAGGTCATCGGGGCCGTGGTACTGCCGTGGACCTCCCGCGCCGTGATCGTGGTCGTCGCCGCCTACCTCTGGCGCCGACGGGCCCGGCTGCTGACGATCTGGCTGCTGGTGACCGCGGGCGCCGAGCTCGGCCTGGTCGAGGCGGTCCAGTACATCTTCACCAGAGCGCATCCGGCCCAGGCGCTGGTCGACGCCGACGGCTGGTCGTACGTCGCCGGCCACGCGACGGCCGCATTCGTCATGGCCGGCGCGCTCGGGGTCGTGCTGCCGTCGGTGCGCGGCTGGCGGCGGCGGTTCCGGCTGCTGGTGCTGCTGCCGGTGATCGCGGTGGTGTGGATCGCGTCCGCCGACCGGATCGCGCTGAACGTGCACTACGTGTCGGACGTGCTCGGCGGCTGGGCGCTCGGGCTGGCGATCCTCACCGCGACCTCGATCGGGTTCGGTCTGCGGCCCGGGCTGCGCCGCCGACGCCGCCGTACGCCGTCCGACGGTGACGGTACGGCGGCTCCGCCGCGGGCAGCCGTCATCGTGAACCCGATCAAGGTCGGCGACGGGGTGGCGTTCCGGCGGAAGGTCACCCGGGCACTCGAGGTCCGCGGGTACGACGACCCGCTGTGGCTGGAGACTCGCGAGGACGACGCCGGGAACGCGATGGCCAAGCAGGCGATCGAGAACGAGTCGGATCTCGTGCTGGTCGCGGGCGGCGACGGTACGGTCCGCGTGGTCTGCTCGGCGCTCGCCCACACCGGCATCCCGGTCGGGGTGATCCCAGCCGGCACCGGCAACCTGCTCGCCCGCAACCTGCACATCCCGCTCGACCTCGACGACGCGCTGGAGCGGATCCTCGAGGGCCGCGACCGGCGGATCGATCTGGTCCGGGTACACGGCGACGAACTGGACACGGACCACTTCGCGGTGATGGCCGGGCTCGGGCTGGACGCGGCGATCATCTCCGATGCACCACCCCACCTGAAGAAGCAGATCGGCTGGACGGCGTACCTGGTGTCGGCGGCGAAGAACATCAACCACCCCTCGGTGCGCGTCACCCTCGCACTGGACGACGAGGAGCCGATCGACCGGCGCGTGCGGACGGTCGTGGTCGGGAACGTCGGCATGCTGCAGGCGAACATCCCCCTCCTACCCGACGCCCGCCCCGACGACGGCCTGCTGGACGTGGTCGTCATCGCGCCGCGGAGAGTGACCCAGTGGCCGATCGTGCTCTGGCGACTGATGACCCGCACCAACCGCACCGACATGTACCTCGAACGCTTCACCGGTCGGAAGGTCGAGATCCACGCTGCGGTCGACGTACAGCGACAGCTGGACGGCGATCCGATCGGCCCGGGCCAGTACCTGTCGTGCGAGATCGAACCTGGGGCGTTGACGGCTCGGGTGCCGAAGCGTCGGTAGATGGACCTCCATGCATGCAAAACCTGCATCAAGACCAGGTCGGGCCGCTCAGTCCACCGGACCCACGCGGCTTTTGCATGCATGCAGGTCCACTTAGTCGACCGTGGGCCCGGCTTCCTTCTGCAGCGTGTCGATGGCTTCTTGTTCTTCCGGCGAGAGTTTGGACTCGCTCGCGAAGGACTTGATCTCCTTCGCGTACGTGCGCGCATCGGCGCGGCTGTTGATCGACGTCAGCACGACCCCGTCGCCGTTGTTGTCGAGGATGGCCATCGACCACGACAGCTTGCCGCCGGTTTCGCCGAACGCGTCGTACCGGACGACGGCGAGGTGCTGGAGCGTTTCCTTCAGTTCGCCGCGGGTGACGGCGAGCTCCTTGCCGAGTTTGCGCAGTTCGGACTTCACCGTGCCGGGTTTGGGCTCGGGTTCCGACTGCGGTTCGGGCTCCGGGAGGGGGACGGGTGCCGACTTGTCCGACGTGACGGTCCGGGCCCGGAGGGCCTGGATGGCGAAGACCAGGGCAAGCACCGCCACGAACAGGGCGGCGACCCCGAAGGCACCGGCTAACGTCGAAGACACGCACGAGAGCCTAAAGCATCCGGTGTTATGCCTGAGTGTTCAGGCGATCGCACAGCGTGTGTGGACGAGACGGATGCGGTACGTCGGGCCGCGGCAACGTAGATTCGCGGCGTGACACATTTGCCTGATCAGGGCCCACAACCGGGCGTCCACGACCTCGGCTATGCCCGCCTCGACACGGACCGCTTGGAGCGTACCGGCGACGCGGAAGTCGTCTACGGGGCCGGCAAGACGCCGTCTCAGGTGGTGGAACTGCTGCGGACCTTGCACGCCACACACCCGGGGCACGCCGTGCTGGCGACCCGGCTGACGGACGAAGCGCAGGAGGCGGTGAGGGCCGCGCTGCCGGAGGCGGTTGTCGATCCGGTCGGTCGTACGGCGGTGCTCGGCGAGCCCGGCGTACTGCGCGGGACGGTCGCCGTGGTCGCGGCCGGTACGTCGGATGCGCCGGTGGCAGCCGAGGCGGCGACGACCGCTCGGGTGTTCGGGGCTGACGTGGAGATGATCACGGATGTCGGCGTCGCCGGGCTGCACCGGGTGCTCGGCGTACGGGAGCGGCTCGATGCCGCGGACTGCCTGATCGTCGTGGCGGGCATGGAGGGCGCGCTGCCGAGTGTCGTCGGCGGCCTCGTCGGCGTACCGCTGGTGGCGGTGCCGACGTCGGTCGGGTACGGCGCTTCGTTCGGCGGGCTGGCCGCGCTGCTCGGGATGCTCAACTCCTGCGCGCCGGGGGTGTCGGTCGTGAACATCGACAACGGGTTCGGGGCCGGTGTGTTCGCGGCGCGCGTCGCCCGCCAGTCCGCTCCCCGCGAAACGAAGGAAGCCTGATGCGCATCGCCTGGATCGACTGCTCCGCCGGCGCCTCCGGCGACATGCTCCTCGGTGCGTTCATCGCCGCCGGGGCCGACCTGACGGCTGTCAATGCCGCGGTGGCCGCCGTAGACCCGTCCCTCTCGGTCAAGGTCAGCCAAACGGCTCGGCACCAGATCGCCGCCACCAAGGCCACCGTGGAGGTCAACGGCGAACCCCACCCGGAGAACACCCCGGACGCCGGACACGGGCATGCAGCAGGCCACGGCCACAGCCACAACACCGACGATGAAGCCGGTCATGGCCACGGACACGGGCACGAGGCGACGCATGTCCACTCGGGTCCCACACGCGCGTGGGCTGACGTCCGCGAGCTGCTCCAGCAGGCGACGCTCAACGACGCCGTCCGGGCGCGGGCCCTCGACACGTTCGCTCGGCTCGCGCGGGCCGAAGGCGCGGCCCACGGCGTCGAGCCGGACGCGGTCCACTTCCACGAGGTGGGTGCCCTGGATGCGATCGCGGACATCGTCGGCGTCGCAGCCGCGTCCGTGTCGCTCGACATCGACCGGATCTTCGTCTCCACCGTGGTTCTCGGTGGCGGCGGACAGGTGCGCGGTCAGCACGGCGGCATCCCGATCCCCGGGCCCGCGGTCCTCGCCGTACTGTCCGAGGCCCAGGCGCCCGTCACCGGCGGCCCGGCGCCGTACGAGATGACGACGCCGACCGGAGCCGCCCTGCTGGCGACCCTCGCGGACGAGTTCGGCTCACTCCCGCCGATGCGGATCCAGCAGACCGGTGTGGGCGCCGGCGGGCGCGACCCGGTCGAGGTGCCGAACATCCTGCGGATCGTGCTCGGCGAAACGACCGACGATTCGGCCACCGAGCTCGTCTACGAGACCAACGTCGACGACCTCGACCCGCGGATCTGGCCCCAGGTCCTGGCCCGGCTGATGGAAGCCGGCGCCGCGGACGCGTGGCTGACCCCGATCCTGATGAAGAAGGGCCGGCCGGCACACACCCTGTCGGTCCTGGTCGGCAGCGCGAACGCCGAGATGGTCCGGGCAGTGGTCCTGTCCGAGACCTCGGCGATCGGGCTGCGTGAGTTCTCGATTCGCAAGCACGCCGCGGATCGGGAGTTCGCCACCGTCGACGTCGAGGGTCAGCGCATCCACGTCAAGATCGCGCGGTACGGCGGTCAGGTGGTCAACGTCCAGCCGGAGTACGAGGACGTGGCCGCCGCGGCGTCCGTCCTGAAGAAGCCGGTGAAGTCCATCCTCGCCAAGGCGGTCGCGGCCGGCCACGACCTCTGGGGGTAGTTAGCGGGCTTCGGCCTTCTGCGGGACGGCCTTCTGTTTGCGGCGCGGCCAGTCGTACGGCCACCACTGCGCGCCACTGCGTCGCGCCCAGACGATCAGCCCGATCAGCACCGCCAGCTCGACCGCCGGGCAGAGGGTGTCCCGCAGCCGTGCGCTGAAGAACTCGAGCGAGTCGGACAGGCTGGCCGCGACCTGACGCGCGTTCGGGTCGCGGCCCGGTACGTACGCGATCGCGAGCATCGTCGTCCGGACAACCATCAGACCGTCCACCTTCGACGCCGCCACCGCGGCCAGCGCGACCCAGGCGATCACGTCGTACCAGGGCAGTGAGTACATCGCGGTCAGGACCCAGGCGATCGCGTAGATCGCGGTGTACCGGATCGCGGCCGGTGTCGGGTCGTCCGGATGCGTCTGCGGCACCAGCGACTTCGGGAACACCTGCGTGAGCAGGATCGCGACCACGATCAGGCCGACCCACGCGAGGATCGCCAGGAAGGTCCGGACCAGCCCGTTCGGCAGGAACAGTGTGAAGAAGCTCAGCAGCACCTTGTGCGGCGTCCCGGTCGAGATGAACGACGTCTGCGAGCGCGCCTGCTGGAACGCCTGCAGGCCGACGATCGCGTACAGGCCGCCCATCGCGATCACACCGCCGCCGCAGAAGAACGCGGCCTTGCGCCGATCGGCACGCAACGCCCACAGCATCGCAATGCCGACCAAGCCGATCGACAGCTTGGTGCAGCCCGCGACTCCGATCAAGATGCCGGCCAGGAACACATGCCGCCGGAACGCCACCAGCGCGATCACCGCGAACATCACCGCGATCGCATCGTTGTGCGCGCCGGCCAGCACGGACCACAGGATCAGCGGGTTCGCGAGGCCGAGCATGATCACACGCCGGCGGGCCGGCAGGTCCTTCCCGACCAGCTTGACCAGCAGCAGACCGGTGACCACCAGACTGATCCCGACCGACAACTGCAGCATCCACACGGTGAGCTGTGCCGAGTTGCCCCCGATCAGCGACGACAGCCACTGGATCCAGGTCGCGATCGGTCCGTACACACTGCGCGCGCCCTGCCACGGCCGCTCGGTCGCGGCGATGACCGGGTCGTACCCGAGCCGGATCGTGTCGGCCGGCGAGGCCGTGTACGGGTCGCCGCCGAGCGCCATGATCCGCCCGTACGCCGCGTAGATCAGCACGTCGCCGGAGGCCATGGGTGGCACCAACGTGATGGCCGCCGTCGTACCGATGCCCAAGGCGATCAATCGGTCGACGCGCGGGGCCCAGCCGTGCCGAAGTGCCTTGGTGGCAAGGAAAACTCCGTACCCACCGAGCGCGATCGCGACATAGATCATCACCGACACGAGCCAGTCGTTGGCGTGGGCGTCGAACCAGTACGACGGGAGCCACGGATGCCGGCCGGTCAACGTCAGCACGACGACCGACGGACCGAGCAGGCCGACCGCGACGACCAGCGCCGTACACACCAGGTACAGGGCGACAGCCCGGCGTCCGTACTTCCGTCCCAGCTCGAGATCAGTGCTCATTGCGCGGACTTCCGCGGGAAGAGACTGCGTAGCGACGGTCCACCACCGTCCGCGGGCAGCGCGCTGCGTGCGGACAGCGCGCGCCGGACGTGCAGGTACTGCTTCGCGCGGTGCAGTTGACCGCGCAGATCAGTCCCGGTCGCGCGGTGCCGGACCTCGATCGGCACTTCGAGAATGCGGAAGCCCTTCCGGCCGAGATCGATCGTCAGCGCGGTCTCGACGCCGAACCCGTCGGCCAGCGGTACGGCGGAGTCGAACGCGGCCCGGGTCAGGCAGCGCTGCCCCGACAACGGCTGCTCCGGCGCCCAGCCGGTCGCCTCCTCGATCCCGGACCGGGCGAGCCGTACGACGAATCCGTGGCCACCGGCCTTCGACCCGTCGGCCCGCACCTGTGCGGGCAGCGTCCCGATCGTCATGTCGGCGCGGCCGGTCTGCACCGGCTCGATCAGCGGCCCCGCCCCGGAGGCGGTGTCGGTCAGGTCGGCGTCGAGGAACAGCAGGTGCCGCGCGCGGGCGCCGTCCCGCTCCGCGACCGCCGCTGCGCCCGTCTCCATCGCCGCGGCCTTCCCCCGGTTGCGCTCGTGGCGGACGACGACGGCTCCGGCGCGCTCGGCGGCCTCCGCCGTACCGTCCGTGGAGCCGTCGTCGACGACCACGACCAGGTCGACCC
This sequence comes from Kribbella sp. NBC_00709, assembly GCF_036226565.1. Taxonomy (GTDB): domain Bacteria; phylum Actinomycetota; class Actinomycetes; order Propionibacteriales; family Kribbellaceae; genus Kribbella. Next base: position 3,163,512 of record NZ_CP108996.1, on the reverse strand, counting down.
CGATGATCTTGTGCACCGCGTCGACGGTCGCCGCGATCCGCTCGGCCTCGTCCTTCGCCGGGATCACGCAGGCGACGGCACGCTCGAAAGGTTCGGGGTGAAGATCATGACCGGACACAGCACCGCAGCCTAGTTCCTCTCCAGCCGAACGACCTCGTCAGCGCCATCCGGCTGTGGATATTCGTCCTTTCGTACGACGTCCCGATCGGCCAGGCGGCTGGTGGATATCGGCCAGGTGGCAGATGTTCCGCGGTGGCCGCGACGGCAGGATCTTTGGTGTGAGCCGAACGCGAACCGACAAGCCCGAACTGAACGACCGAACCGGAAGAGGTACCGAAATGACCCGCACCGTGACCGCCAACATCTCCCTCTCGCTCGACGGCCGGGTGAACGGAGCAGGCGGCGACTACGACATGAGCTGGATCGTTCCGCACGCGATCACCGAGGGCGCTCGCGACCACATGCTCCGGGTGACCGAGCCGGCCACGACCGCGCTGCTCGGCCGGAAGAACTACCAGGGCTTCGGCGGCTTCTGGCCGGCGGTCGCCGACGACGAGAACGCGGCGCCGCAGGACCGGGCCTTCTCGCGCTGGCTGAACGAGACCGAGAAGGTGGTCTTCTCCACGACACTGACCGAGGCACCATGGCAGAACTCCCGGATCGCCGACGCCGAGCCGGCGGACGTGGTCAAGCAGCTGCGCGCCGAGGACGGCGGCGACATCATCGTGCTGGCCAGCACCAGCGTGATCCAGGCGCTGCTGGCCGCCGACGAGGTGGACCGGTTGAGCATCACCCTCGACCCCGAGCTGGTTGGCGGCGGGGCGCGGCTGTTCGAGGACGGCCTGCCGGCCACCTCGTGGAAACTGACCGACTCCACCCCCACCGAGTCCGGTGCCCTCTGCCTGCTCTACGACCGGGTTCGCTGACCGACCCATCCTGGTAGATTGTCGGACAATCAGACAGATTGATCGTACTGCCGTAGCGTGGTGGGCACAACGGAAGCGAAGGGGCGGACGGATGACTGAGGCGCGGCAGGACAGCGGCAAGGCGTACGGCGTCGACAGTGAGGTCGGTCCGCTCCGGACCGTGATGCTGCACCGCCCCGGGAACGAGCTCCGCCGGCTCACCCCACGGAACAACGACAAGCTGCTGTTCGACGGCATCCCCTGGGTCGGCCGGGCCCAGGACGAGCACGATGCGTTCGCCCAGGCGCTCCGGGACCGCGACGTGGAGGTGCTGTACCTCGGTGAGCTGCTGACCGAGGCACTCACCGATCCAGCGGCCCGGGCCCAGGCGGTCGCCGGCGCGATCGAGGACCTGCGGCTCGGCGACACCCTGCGCGACTATCTGCAGGTATCCCTCGGCGCGCTGGATCCGGCCGAGCTGGCCGAGGCGCTGATGGCCGGCGTACGCAACGACGAGGTTCGGGCGGGTGGGCTCGTGACATCGCTCCTCGCCCACGAGGATTTCCTGATCGACCCCCTGCCGAATCTGCTCTTCACCCGCGACTCGAGCCTGTGGATCCGGGATTCGGTGGCGGTCACCTCGCTGGCGATGCCGGCCCGGATGCGCGAGACACAGCTGACCGAGCTGATCTACACGTTCCACCCGCGGTTCGCCGGCGCCAACAAGGTGTACGGCCACCAGTTGGAGCATGTCGAGGGCGGGGACGTGCTCGCGCTCGGTCCCGGCGTACTCGCGGTCGGGGTCGGGGAGCGGACCACGCCGGCCGGGGTGGAGCGGCTGGCGCGGCGGGTGTTCGCGAAGGATCTGGCGCACACGGTTCTCGCCGTACCGATCGCTCAGCAGCGCGCCACGATGCACCTGGACACCGTCTGCACGATGGTCGACACCGACGCCGTGCTGATGTACCCGAACATGGCCGAGGAGATGCGGGCGCTCGCGGTCACCACCGACGGCGACCAGCTGCACATCGCGGAGTCCGAGCCGTTCCTGGTCGCGGCGGCGAAGGCGCTGGGCATCGACACGCTCCGGCGGATCGACACCGGCCTCGACCCGGTGACGGCCGAGCGGGAGCAGTGGGACGACGGGAACAACACCCTCGCCCTGGCGCCGCGGGTCTGCATCGCGTACGAGCGGACCGTCGAGACCAATGCGCGGCTGGAGGAGTCCGGCATCGAGGTCATCCGGATCTCCGGCTCGGAGCTCGGCTCCGGCCGGGGTGGTCCGCGCTGCATGTCCTGCCCGGTGCTCCGCGCTCCGGTCGCCGTCTGAGCGCTCGCTCCGGCCGCCACGTGAGCCCTACGACACGCGGAGTGAGATCGGGGGTTGTGGCGGACGACCTTCGTGAGTACTCTTCCTGTCTAGGCCCAGGCCCTGTTGCTCCCCCGTCAGCAGGACTTGGGCCGTCCACGTTTCTGGGCAGATTTTAACGATCATGGCCTAGACCACTCTTGGCAAACGAAACGCCCGGCTGAAGACTTCAGCCGGGCGTTCGTGCGTGATTCAGCGGATGGTCAGCTGGCGGCTGGCCAGTCCGGCGCGGGCGGCGCGCTCTTCCGTCGTGAGCGCGGCCTCGGTGGCCAGAGCCTTCTCCAGGGCGGTCGCGAAGTCGGCGGCGGGCTTCTCGACGTCGGCGGCCTCGGTGCCGGCCGGGAGCTCCCAGACCGGCGCGAGTACGCCGAGGGCGCGGAAGGAGCCGATCAGCCGGCTGCCGTCGATCAGCGCGGACGAGCCGGCCGCGTGCAGGCGGGCGAGCGCATCGAGCAGGGTGTCCTCGGTGTGCGGCATCACCCAGCGCAGGTAGATGCGGTCGCCGATCTGCGTCCAGTACGCCGCGTCGACCGACTCGAGCCGGACCGTCGGAGCCGCCGCGGCGTTCGCGCGCTCCAGGCCCGCGGCGACCTCACCGGTCGGGTCCTCGACGTTCTCGCCGACCCAGTAGTCGAAGCCCTCGTGCACCTTGACCTCGAGCGGCTTGGACGTGTCGATCAGGTCCTGCAGCCGCGGACCGTCCTTCATCAGGTCGCCGAGCTGGATCGGGTTGCCCGGCTCGGTGTGCATCGCGGCGGTGATCGCGTGCCCGAGGTCGCGGCTCGGGTCGCCCGACGAAGCGTGCGTCTGCAGACCGATCCAGATCGTCTCGTCGTCGCGCACCAGGCCCGGCATCGCCATCGGCAGCAGCGTCACGAGGTTGACGACCTTGCCTGCGTTGTCGCCGGTCAGCTCCACCTCGACCGTGCCGGACGGGACGATCTCGCGGAACGCGATCAGGTCACACTCGGCCGGCAGGCCCTCGAACGGCCGCACCACGAACGCGTCCGCGGCCTGCGCCTGGTCCTTGCCGTGGCACTGCTTGAACCGCTTGCCCGAACCGCACGGGCAAGGCTCCCGCGGACCGACATCCACCAGGTCGGCCGGGTCGAGGGTGACGGTCGTCGTGTTCTTCGCGCGCTGCCGCGACTTCTTTCCCATAACAGCGCAGTCTTGCAGCCAAGAGCACTCAAGAGCGAACCCGCCGAAGCGGACAACAGAAGGAAGGGAGCACCCGGGAGCGAACCCGGCCGAGCAGAGAAGGCGGACTAGCTCGGGACGATTGCGTGGACCGTGCGGTGATGGGCGGCGGTCCGGACGTCCCAGCCGGAGGTGAGCATGTCGACGATCGCGAGGCCCCGGCCGCCGATCGATTCGGGATGGGTGTCATTGATCCGCTGCGGCTCGGTGTCCCCGCGTCCGTCGGTGACCTCGACGTGGATCCCTGCCCGGTCGATCCACCAGGCCGCGCGGACCTCACCGTCCGGCAACGGCGGTGCGTACCGGATCGCGTTCGACAGCAGCTCGGAGAGCACCAACTGCGCGTCGTCACACGCGGATTCGGTGACCCGGTAGCGCTTCAGGTAGGCGGCCAGACGGCGACGGGCGTCCGCTACCGCGGACACTTCATGCGGCAGTACGACGTCCACGACGCTAACGTCGGCGGGCAGGGTCGCAGAGGACAAGCAGGGTCTCCTCAATGATCGGTTCAGCCACAGGGACATCTGCCCACGATCAGGGTCCGGAAAACACCCGCAGGTATTCCGTTACATAGCCCGGCGGAGAACCGACCTATAACCGGAGAAACCGTAACGAAATCGACGGAATTGAACGTTGCAATAACCGCCCGCATTCGCCTCACTACGTATCCAGACCACGTGACACATGCCACACATAACCGTTCCGGTGTGTCACAAACCAAGAGCTCAGGTACGACGTCCTACTTCTTCCGGCGGTTCCGCGAGGACCTGCAGAGCCAGGTCCGGGCGGTCGCTGATCACCACGTCGACCCCGATCTCGCGGCAGCGGCGCACGTCCTCCGCGGCGTTCACCGTCCAGACGTGCACCTGGTGCCCGTGCTTCTGCGCGCGGTCGACGTACTCCGGGTGTGCGGTCACGATCTCCAGGCTCGGACCGGCGTACGACACCCCGGTCGGCAGCGAGCCGTCGCGGAAACGCAGCGGGATGCGGTCCATCAGCAGGACCGTGCGCAGGCCCGGCGCCGCCGTCCGCATCCGGCGCAGCGACAGCCAGGAGAAGCTCATCACCCGGACCGGCGACTCCGAACCGAGTTTCGGACGGGCCCAGCCGTAGCGGTCGAGGGCCTCGATCAGGCGCCGCTCGACCAGCCCGGCGTACCGGGTCGGGTGCTTGGTCTCGATGGCCAGCTCGACCGGCCGGCCGGCGTCCCGGACGGTCGCGAGCAGCGTGTCGAGCGTGAGCACCTTCATCTCGTCGAGATCGGGCAGGTCCGCCTCGTCGTCGAGATCGGCCCACGGGCGCTTCCAGGAGCCCCAGTCGTAGGCCTCGAGCTCGGCCAGACTCATCGTCGACAGCACGCCCCGGCCGTTCGAGGTGCGGTCGATGCGCCGGTCGTGGACGCAGACGAGGTGACCGTCGGCGGTGAGCCGGACGTCGCACTCGAGTCCGTCCGCGCCGACCTCGATGGCTCGGCGGTACGCCGCGAGGGTGTGTTCCGGATTGACGTCACTGGCGCCGCGATGGGCGACGACGCGCGGGAGCTTCCGCATGAAAGAAACTCTTTCACACGATAGGTGAGGATTGTCGACATGGACATGCGGGCGATCGTGCTGGACGGGCCGGTGCAGCCGGAGGAGTTGCGGGTACGACGGGTCGCCGTACCCGAGCCGCGCGCCGGGTGGGTGCGGATCAAGGTGGAGGCGTTCGGACTGAACCGGTCGGAGTACCACCTCCGCGCCGGCCTCGCGACGAACGCCCGATTCCCGGTCATCCCGGGGATCGAGGCGGCCGGGACGGTCGATGCGGCGCCAGGCGGCGAGTTCGCGCCGGGGCAGCAGGTGGTCGCGATGATGGGCGGGATGGGCCGGGCGTACGACGGCGGGTACGCCGAGTACACCGTCGTACCGGCGTCGTCGGTCATCCCGGTGACGACCGACCTCGACTGGGCCACCCTCGGCGCGCTGCCGGAGATGCTCCAGACCGCGCACGGCTCGCTCTACACCGGGCTGGCGATCGAGCCGGGCCAGTCGTTGCTGGTCCGCGGCGGTACGTCGTCCGTCGGCGTCGCGGCCGCCGTACTGGCGAAGGAGCACGGGCTGACCGTGCTCTCCACAACGCGAAATCCGGAGCGGCTCGAGGTTCTGCGCGAGCTCGGCGTCGATCACCCGATCGTTGACGATGGCAACGTTGCGGAAAAGGTGCGGGAGATTGTTCCCGGCGGTGTCCACGCGGCGCTCGAACTCGTCGGCACGAATGTCTTACCGGACACGTTGAAAGCGACCGCGATCCACGGCACGGTGTGTTTCACCGGAATGCTCAGTGACACCTGGACGATCCCGGACTTCTACCCGATGGACTATCTCCCGAACGGCGTCCGGCTGACGGCATACGGCGGCGAGAGCTCCGACCTGCCGGCCGAGGCGTTCCAGCGGTACGTCGACCTGGTCGCCGCGGGCAAGCTCCCGATCCGGATCGACCGCGTCTTCACCATGGACGAGATCGCCGAAGCCCACCGCGTGATGCAAGACGGCAAGGCAGTCGGGAAGCTCGTCGTACGCGTGAGATAGGACCCCCGCCTGAGTGGGCTGGTGCTGGGTCGGCCACCTGGCGGGCCCAGCACCAGCTGGTTCAGGCGGTTGCTTCCTGCAACGCGGCGGGGGTGCGGCCGGATGGGCGGGGTAGGCCGTAGTGGTCGCGGAGGGTCGTGCCGGTGTACTCCGTGCGGAACAGGCCGCGGGCTTGCAGGATCGGGATCACCTCGTCGACGAACGTGGTGAGGCCGGACGCGAGGACCGGCGGCATGATGTTGAAGCCGTCGGCCGCGCCGGCGTCGAACCAGTGTTGGATCGCGTCCGCGACCTGTTCCGGCGTACCGGTGAAGGTCCGGTGGCCGCGACCGCCGCCGAGTCGTCCGATCAGCTCGCGAACGGTCAGCTTCTCGCGCCGGGCCAGCGTCACGATCAGCGTGTAGCGGCTCTTCGCGCCCTCGATCTCGTCCTCGTCCGGGAGGTCCGCGGGCAACTGCTGGTCGAACGGCAGGTCCTCGGGCGCCACCCGCAGCGTCTTCGCCAGCTGCAGCCGCGCGTACTCGGGCCGGATCAGCTCGTCCAGCTGCTGCTCCAGCCGCTGGGCCTCCTCGACCGTCGAGCCGATCACCGGCACGATCCCCGGCAGGATCTTGATGGACTCCGGATCACGTCCGAGCGCCACCGTGCGCGCCTTCAGATCCCGGTAGAAGTCCTGCGCGTCCTCCAGCGTCTGCTGCGCGGTGAACACGGCCTCGGCGTACCGCGCCGCCAGGCCCTTGCCGTCCTCGGACGAACCGGCCTGCACGATCAGCGGATGCCCCTGCGGTGACCGCGGCAGGTTGAGCGGTCCGCGCACCTGGAAATGCCGCCCGACGTGGTCGATCGGCTGGACCCGCTCCTGCACCGCCCACACGCCCTCGGCCTTGTCGGCGATCGCCGCGTCGTCCTGCCACGAGTCCCACAGCTTGTAGGCGACCTCGAGGAACTCCGCCGCCCGCTCGTACCGCTCGGCGTGGGCCGGCTGGTCCGCGAGGTTGAAGTTGCGCGCCGCGTCCGGTCCGGCCGTCGTCACCACGTTCCAGCCCGCGCGACCACCGCTCACGTGGTCCACGCTGGCGAAGCGCCGCGCCAGGTTGTACGGCTCGTTGTACGTCGTCGAGGCGGTGGCGATCAGCCCGAGCCGCGACGTCACGGCCGCGATCGCGGTCAGCAGCACGGTCGGCTCGAGCGAACCGGCCGGCCTCCGGCCGACGGTACCGAGCAGGACCGGTGAGTCGGCGAAGAAAATCGAGTCGAACTTTCCCCGCTCCGCGGTCCGGGCCAGCTCCTGGTAGTGCTCCACCTTCACGTTCGCGAACGGATCGCTCTCCGGCAGCCGCCACGACGCCTCGTGGTGCCCGGTGCTCATCAGGAACGCGTTCAAATGCAGCTGCCTACTCACAGCGAAACTCCTAGGGCATCGAGAAGCCGCGACCGGATCGCGGCGAATCCTGGGTCGGCCGAACTGCGCGGAGCGGCCAGTTCGACCACTTCCTCCGCGACGATCCGGCCCTGGTCGAGCACAATCACCCTGTCGGCCAGCACGATCGCCTCGTCGACGTCGTGCGTCACCAGCAGTACGGCGGGCTGGTGCGCCGCGCACAACTTCCGCAGCAACACGTGCATCTTCAACCGGGTCAGCGCATCGAGCGCACCGAACGGTTCGTCCGCGAGCAGCAGGTCCGGCTCCCGGACCAGCGACCTGGCCAGCGCGACCCGCTGCTGCTCACCACCGGACAGCTCGTTCGGCCAGGCCTTTTCACGACCCGCGAGCCCGACCTCCTCCAAACTGCGAAGCCCGCGGTCGAAAGCACCGTTCAGACCGAGTACAACGTTGTCGAGCACTCTTGCCCACGGCAACAACCGCGAATCCTGGAAGACGACCGAGACGTTCTCCGGTACGGCGAGGTCACCGGACCCGTCGACGTCGTAGTCCAGCCCGGCCAGCGCCCGCAGCAGCGTGCTCTTCCCGGAGCCGCTCTTCCCCAGCAGGGCAACGAATTCGCCCGGCGCGATGTCCAGATCCAACCCGTCCAGTACGGCGCGATCGTCGTACCGGCGGACCAGATCGCGGACCTGCACCGTGCTTACGAGGCTAGCGTTCGGCGCCATGAGAGCGCCCTCCTCTGGATCAGGCGGACGACTCCGTCGGAGAGCAGGCCGAGGGCGCCGTACACGACCAGGCCGACGATGATGATGTCGGTCTGTCCGTACGTGCGGGCCAGTTCCATCATGTAGCCGATGCCGCTGGTGGAGTTGATCTGCTCGACGACGACCAGCGACAGCCAGGCGCCGGTCACCGCGAACCGCAGCCCGAGCAGGAACCCGGGGAGTGCGCCCGGCAGCACCACGCGCCGGATGAATTCCCACTGGGACAGGCCGACTGTCTGCGCGAGCTCGACGTACCGGCTGTCGATGGTGCGCAGGCCGTTGTGGGTGTGGATGTAGACCGGGATGAACACCCCGAGCAGGATCGTGATGACCTTCATGGACTCACCGATGCCGAGCCAGAGGATCAGCAGCGGCAGCAGCGCCAGCGACGGGATCGCGCGCTTGATCTGGATCGGTCCGTCGAGGACAGCCTCGCCGAGCCGGGACAGGCCGGAGATCAGCGCGAGTACGACGCCGAGCACGATGCCCAGCGCGAGCCCGATCAGGGCCCGCTGGGCGGACGTCCACAGGTTCGACTGCAGCCGGCCGTCCGCGATCAGGTCACCGGCCGTGGTCACCACGGTCCACGGCGCCGACAGGATTCGTTGGTCGATCCAACCAGTGGCCGATCCGATGCTCCAGATCGCCAGCAGCAGCACCGGCCCGATCGCGGCCCCGAACCTGATCGGCTTCCCCGGCCCGAGCCGCCGACGGCGTACGACCGGAGTCGCGCTCGAGCGGGTGCGCAGTCCGGGAAGTGTTGTCGCGCTCATTTGGCGCCTCCCTTGATCGCGTCCGCGGCGACGGTCTGGAACCGCAGGTCGTAGAGGTCCTTGGCCTGGATCACCGGGTTGCCGGTCTCCTTCGCGAGCAGGTCGATGGTGTCCTGCTGCCGCTTGATCGCGTCGCTCCAGTCGGCCGGGATGTCCGGGTGGCCGGCGTTGTCGACCAGCCACTGCCCGTCGGCCTCGCTGAGCCCCTGGTCCTTCACGTAGTACCCCGCGATCCACTCCTTGGGGTGCTTGTCGATCCACTCCTGCGCGATACCCCAGGCGGCGACGTACGCGCGGATCGCCGCGGCCTTCGCCGGATCCTGGAGCGACTCGACCGGACCGTAGAGGTGGCCGGCGTCGTCGCGCAGACCGTGGTCGATGGTGGCGGCACCGTCCTTGCCGTACTTGGCCAGGTACCGCTTGATCTGGACGCCGCCGATCGGGGCGACGTCGACCTGCTTCGAGGACAGCGCGTTCGAGTACACGTCGCCGGTGCTCGGCAGCTCGACCAGCTTCACGTCCTCCTTGGTCAGCCCGGCCTTCTTCAGCACCTTCAGGATGAGCGCACCCTGCGCCTGCCCCGGGCTGTACGCGATCTTCTTGCCGCGCAGGTCGCCGAGCGTCTTCACCGACGCTCCAGGGGCGATGCCGAGTTTGTAGATCGGGTGACCGATCGGGTCCTGCCGGAACTTGGAGGCGACGATCTTCACGTGCAGACCGGTCCAGGTCGCGTTGATCGACGGGATCTCGGCGACCGAGCCGAGGTCGAGAGCGTGCGCCCGGAACGCCTCGGTGGTCTGCGGACCGCCGCTCAGGTTCGCGAACTTGACGTACTTCGACACCGCGTCGTACTGCCCCGAGAGCTTCAGCGCGACCTCGGTGGCCGGATCGCCGACGACGATCTTGGCGCCGTCCGGGACGGTGGTCGGCAGCGGCGCGTCGAGCGCGAGGGTCCCGGCGGCATCGCCACCGGCTTTGTCGGCGCCGCAGCCGGCCGCGAGGGCGACCGTGGCGAGCGCGGCGGACAGGACGGCGTACAAACGGGTTCTAGGCATGGTGTGCTTTCGGGGTGGCGGTGGCGTAACGGCCGTCGTGGTACAGCAACGGCTCGTGTTCACGTCGTTCGGTGTGGGTGTTGAGGCGGGCGACGACCAGGTAGTGGTCGCCGACGGCGAAACGGTGCTCGACCTGCGCGCGCAGGAAGCTCGGCGCCTCGTCGAGCACGGGCTCGCCGGCAGCCAGCCGGGACCAGCGGGTCGGCTCGGCGAACCGGTCGATCCCGCTGGTCGCGAACCGGCCCGCGATCGCGTGCTGGTCGGCGGACAGGAAGTTGATCACCAGGCTGTTCGCCGTACTCACGGTCGGCCAGCTGGACGCACTGTTGGCGATCGCGAACGACACGAGCGGCGGCAGCAGGCTGATCGAGACCAGTGAGGTCGCGGTGAATCCGACCGGGCCGTGGCCGGCGTCCGCGGTGATCACCACGACGCCGGCGGCGTGGCGACGGAACACGGAGCGGTAGACATCGGCGTCCACCGCCCGCTCCTCGGGACGGTCGGGAACGACGGACAACGGCGGACGATCGGACGGATTGATCGCATGGACAGACATGTCTCTCCCTCGGGTACGGGGGCAGGGACGACCGGCGGCAGGGCGGCAGGAAGCACCACGACCGGGCGGGGTGTGGGAGGCGCAGGCTTGGACAGGCCTCGTACGGCGGGAGTCCGCCGGGGCAACGCGGGAACGACTCAGCGACAGGTCGCGCTCGCCGTCCGCAGCAGATCGATGACGCGACGGCGCGTGAGGAAGGTCGTCGTCATGTCAGCTACCTTCTCATCAATGTCTACTGCCTAACTAGACAATCTCGCTATCCGGAACGGGTGTCCGAAACTGACCATCGGCTGGGACGACACGCCACCGGGTTGCCCTCACACCTCCGGCCGTGCGTGCGTTCTACTTGCGTGATGACTCGGGAGAAGGTCGAGCTGCCACCGTTCCAGGCGCTGATCGACGCGCACTGGCGGGACGTGGCCCGGCTGGCGCGGGCGATGGCCGGGCCGGTGGACGGCGACGACGCGGCGCAGCGCGCTTGGGAGAAGGCGTACGCGGCCTACCCGACGCTGACGTCGGCGAAGAACCTCCGCAGCTGGCTCCTCACCATCACGGCCCGGTGCGCGACCGACGTACACCGGGCACGGAAACCGCAGCGCCCCTTGGAGGAGGCGCCGCCGGTGGCCGTCGAGGGTCCGGACGCGGCCGTCTGGCCGGACCCCGACCTCTGGCGGGCGGTCAACGAGCTGCCGGAGCGGCAACGCTTCGCGGTCACGCTCAAGTACGTCGGCGACCTGGACCACCACGGCGTGGCCGCCGCTCTGGACACCACGCCCGCCGCATCGCGCCGGCTCGTCAGCGACGCGCTCGCGACCTTGCGCAGCAAACTCGGAGTAGATGATGACTGATCTCGAGAGCCGGCTGACCCGGCTCGCCATGCCCGACCCGAAACCACCTGTCCTGCCCGACGCCGACGTCGCCTACACGCTGCACGACACCCCGATCGGGACGATGCTGCTCGCGGTCGCGCACGGCCGCGTCGTCGCCAGCTCGTTCGGCGACGAGGAGACGATGACCACCCGCCTGGCCCGGGCCGTGTCCCCGCGGGTACTCCGGCAGACCCGGCCGCTGGACGACGTCCGCCGGCAGCTCGACGAGTACCTCGCGGGCAGTCGGCACACCTTCGACCTGGAGGTGGACCTCGCGCTGGCGACGCCGTTCCAGCGACTCGTACTCACGGATCTGCCGACACACACGTCGTACGGCGCGACGACGACGTACGGAACCGTTGCCGCCGACATCGAGAAGCCCAAGGCGGCCCGCGCGGTCGGTACGGCGCTGGGCGCCAACCCGGTCTGCGTCGTCCTGCCGTGCCACCGGGTCGTCGGCGCGAACGGCGCGCTCACCGGGTACGCCGGCGGCTTGGACGCAAAACGATTCTTGCTGAATCTCGAAGCAAAAAGCTGAGTTTTCCGGAAATGTCCGGAATGGATTTACACTCGGCAAAACAAGGAGCAGATCCCCAATGTGGAGTGGGGATCTGCTCCTGCTGACATGTCAGGAACCTGCGGGCTGGTGGATCTCGAGGATGAGCCGGCGGCGGCCGCCCCAGTCGCGTTTGTAGACCTTGTAGTCGTCGATTCCGGCGGCCGCACAGAGTCGGCCGTAGCTGATCTCGTCGTGGATGAAGTGCACGCCGCTGCGGTTGTCGCTGAACTCGGTCGTGACGATCCGGTGCTCCGGTCCCTGCCGCATTCCGTTGGCGATCTCGGCCGCGGTCGCCGGCCCCCAGGCCGGGCCTTCGATGATCGCGATCCCGCCCGGCTTCAGCACCCGGGAGATCTCGCAGATCGTCGAGATCTGCTCGTCCTCGGCGAACAGCTCGTGGAACGCGGTCCACAGGCAGATCACCGCGTCGAACGAGTCCCACTTGTACGGCAGGTCGGTCATCGAGCCGATCGCCCAGTCGATCGCGAGCTCCTCCTCGGCCGCCTTCGCCCGGCCCGCCTCGAGCAGGTTCGGCGAGATGTCCAGTCCGCGGACGACCTTCCCGGCCTTGCGCAACGGCAGCGCGATCCGGCCGTACCCGCAGCACAGGTCGAGCACCGACTCGCGGCCGTCCAGCAACTCCTCGACGGCCTTGACGATCAGCGCGTCCCGCTCGGGCGTCGTACGCGCGGCCAACCCGTCGGCCCCCAGTTCCGCGTACTCGGCCCGGCTGCGCAGTGCGGAATTCAGCATGCCTGCAGTATTCCGGTTACTCCGGGTCAGTGACCAGGGCCCTGCCCTTTTGGAAGAACGCGAGCACATCGGGCAGCTCGGCCAGCAACCGCGCAGCACCGAACGACACGTTCCAGAACTCCCCGGTCTGCGGCGTCCACGGTCCGACGTACGCGTACGGCTCGGGGATGGCGTCGTCGCCCGGCGACACCCCGTAGTTCACCTTGCCGCCGGTCACGCCGACGTCGAAGTGCTCCGGCCAGAGCACGGGCGTCGCGTCCGGGGCGAGCTGCCTCAACGCAGCGTCACCGCGAGCGAACGCATCCGCCAGCAGCCGGGTGGCCGCCGGGTCGACCTTCAGTTCGTCGGCGGGCAGCACGCCAGGTCCGCCGGAGTACACGTCGTCGAGAGGAGACACCTCGAGCCCGGCCGCGGCGGCCAGCTCGCCGTACGTGCCGGTCAGCGGGAGCGCTCCGGTCGGGGTGACCAGCCGGTCGCCGTCGACGCGCACTCCGGGATCCGCGAGCGTCGCGAAACCGCCGGGTACGACGCGGAGCCTGATCCCGCCGCCGCTGCGGTACTGCGGTCCGGCGAGCACCAGTTCGGCGACGCCGTGCAGGGATCGGCGGGTTACGGCCAGCGAACGTTCGTCCATGACTGCAGTTTCCTCCTGTAACACCTGGCCGCGGCACGGCACTGTTCCTTGCAAGGTTGGTGTCGCGACGGGTGGGAGGCGTTACATGTCGGGCAACTGGCATCGGGTGGACGAGGACGACGTACCGGCGGACGGGCGGGTCCGGAGCGTGGTGGTCGACGGGCGGAGCATCGCGCTCGCCCGCTGCGGGGCGCGGCTCGGGGCACTGGAGAACAAGTGCCCGCACCAGGGCGGCCCACTGGGTGAGGGCTCGATCGAGAAGGGTCTGCTGCGCTGTCCCTGGCACGGGTACGACTACGACCCGATCACCGGGCAGCCACCGGAAGGGTTCTCCGACGGCGTTCCGTCGTACCCGGTGGACGAACGGCCGGACGGCGTCTACGTCGAACTGCCGGAGCCGCCGGCGGCGGTCCGGACGGTCGCCGACGTGCTGGTCGAGACATTGGTTGCCCACGGCATCAGTCATGTCTTCGGCATGGTCGGTCACTCCAACCTCGGGTTCGCGGAGGCGATGCGGCGGGCCGAGGAGCGCGGCGAGCTGACGTACGTCGGCATCCGGCACGAAGGGGCCGCGGCGTTCGCGGCATCGGCGTACGGCAAGCTCACCGGCCGCCCGGCCGCCTGCTTCGCGATCGCGGGGCCGGGCTCGACCAATCTGCTGACCGGGCTGTACGACGCCAAGCTCGACGGCTCGCCCGTCATCGCGATCTCCGGGCAGGTGCCATCGAAGGTCCTCGGCTGCGGCGCCTTCCAGGACCTCGACCTGACCGCGGTCTTCAAGGACGTCGCGGTGTCGAGTACCGCGGTGCAGGCAGGCAGCGATCACGCCGAGCTGGCCGCACTGGCGGTGAAACACGCCATCGACGGCCGCGGAGTCGCCCATCTGGTGCTGCCCGACGAGGTGCAGACGATTCCGTCCGACGCGGCCGCGAAGACGCCGGCCGGACGGATGTCCCGGAGGTGCATCCAGCCCGACGCTGACACGCTCAGCCGAGCAGCCGCGCTGATCCGGGACGCCCGGCGACCGGTCCTGGTCGTCGGCCACGGGGCCCGCGGCGCCGAGGCCGAGGTCCGCGAACTGGCGGAACGCCTCAACGCACCGGTGCTGACCACCTTCAAGGCGAAGGGTCTGGTCCCGGACAACCATCCGCTCGGCGCCGGGGTGCTCGGTCGCAGCGGTACGCCGGTGGCGAGCTGGCTGATGAACGAGTCGGACCTGCTGATCGTGGTCGGCGCCTCGTTCTCGAACCACACCGGGATCGCCAACTACAAGCCGATCGTGCAGATCGACGACCATCACGCCGCGATCGGGCGGTTCGACGCGGTCACCGTCGACGTCCTCGGCGACGCCGCACTCACCCTCGACGCGCTGACCGCACTGCTCGCCGACGTCAAGGCGGAGGACCAACGCCCCGACCTCGCCGATCGATGGGCCATCTGGCGGGCGGAGAAGGCGCGCCGGGTCGAGGACGATCGCGGCCGCGGGGTCTCGGCGGCAGCGGTGTTCGATGCCTTCGGCAAGCACTTGCCCGCGGACGCGGTCGTGACCGTTGACGTCGGCAACCATGCGTACTCGCTCGGCCGGTACCTGGAGTCCAAGGGACAGCCGGTACTGATGTCCGGGTACCTCGGCTCGATCGGCTTCGGCTACCCGGCGGCGCTCGGCGCCTGGGCCGCCGCACCGGATCGGCCCGTCGTCGCGGTCACCGGCGACGGCGGCTTCGGGCAGTACGCCGCCGAGGTCACCACCGCGGTGAAGTACGGCATCCCGATCAAACACGTGCTGCTCGACAACCACTCGCTCGGCAAGATCAGCAAGGAACAACTCGCCGCGGACTATCCGGTCTGGCACACCTCACTGCACAACCCCGACTGGGCCGCGTACGCCGAGCTCTGCGGCGCGACCGGGATCCGCGTCACCCGCCGCGACGACCTCGACGACGCGATGACCCAGCTGTTCGCCACCACCGGACCCGTCCTGCTCTGCGTCGAGCAGGACGCCGAACTGCTTTAGGAGAACCCATGCCCGCCTACGACGACCTGCGCGCGCTGTACCTGAACTGCACCCTCAAACGTTCGCCCGCGGTCAGCCACACCGAGGGCCTGATCGACGTCGGCCGGAAGATCATGGAGAAGCAGGGCGTCCAGGTCGACACGATCCGCGCGATCGACCACGACATCGCCACCGGCGTGTGGCCCGACATGACCGAGCACGGCTGGGCCACCGACGACTGGCCGGCGATCCAGGAACAGGTGATGGCGGCCGACATCCTGGTCATCGCCGGCCCGATCTGGCTCGGCGACAACAGTTCGGTCACCAAGCAGGTGATCGAGCGCTTGTACGGCAACTCCTCGATCCTCAACGAGCACGGGCAGTACGCGTACTACGGCCGGGTCGGCGGCTGCCTGATCACCGGCAACGAGGACGGGGTCAAGCACTGCGCGATGAACGTCCTGTACTCGCTGCAGCACCTGGGGTACACGATCCCGCCGCAGGCCGATGCCGGCTGGATCGGCGAGGCCGGGCCCGGGCCGTCGTACCTGGACCAGGGATCCGGTGGGCCGGACAACGACTTCACCAACCGGAACACGACGTTCATGACCTGGAACCTGCTGCACCTGGCCAGGATGATCCGGGACGCCGGCGGGATCCCGGCGTACGGCAACCAGCGCTCGGAGTGGGACGCCGGTTGCCGCTACGACTTCGAGAACCCGGAGTACCGCTGACCATGCTGCTGTACCGTCGCCTTGTGGGGGCGGGGACTGCCGACGGACGACATCCTCGTCGCCGGGCTGCGAGCCGGGGACGAGGAGATGTTCGCGTGCCTGCTGAACAGCTGGTCCGGCTCGATGCTGCGGCTGGCCAGGTCGTTCGTGTCGACCACGGCCAGCGCCGAGGAAGTCGTCCAGGACACCTGGCTGGCCGTCCTGCAGGGCATCGAGCGGTTCGAGGGCCGGGCGTCGCTGCGGACGTGGGTCTACCGGATCCTGGTCAACATCGCCCGCAAACGCGGTTCGCGCGAACATCGCGTCGTGCCCTGGACCAGCCTCGCTCCGGACGAGGGGCCGACGGTCGACCCGAGCAGGTTCCGCGGCGTTCACGACCAGTACCCGGGCGGCTGGCTCGCGTTCCCGGAGCACTGGCCGACGACCGAGAGCGAGGTTCTCGCGCATGAGGTGCGTGCTGTGGTCGCCGCAGCGATCGACGGCCTGCCGCCCCGGCAGCAGGTGGTCCTGACCTTGCGCGACATCGACGGACAGCGGGCGGAGGACGTGTGCGCGTTGCTCGACATCTCCATGGCCAACCAACGCGTCCTGCTGCACCGCGGCCGCGCCGTCGTCCGCAAGCACCTCGAGCAGTACTTCACGACGACCGGAGTCATGTCATGACGTGCGCGGAACTGGTCGAGCTCGTCACCGCGTACCTCGACGGGGCGCTGGATCCGGAGACCGAGCAGCGGTTTGCCGAGCATCTGACGGTGTGCGACGGCTGCGAGATCTACGTCGAGCAGATGCGCCGTACCATCGCCGAGGTCGGCCAGGTGGAACCGCAGAGCCTCTCGGCCGCCACCCGCGACGGCCTCCTCGAGGCCTTCCGCACCTTCCGCCGGGACTGAGCTGTAACGCCCGGCCCGTTCGGCGGCACTGAGCTGGCATGCCGGATGTCGAGTTCACCAACCTGTTCGTGGTCGCGTCGATCGCGCTGCTGGCGCCGCTGCTGCTCGGGCTGGCGCCGCGGCTCCGGGTGCCGGCCGTCGTGCTGGAGATCGTGGCCGGCATCGTGGTCGGACCGCACGGACTAGGACTGGTCCAGGTCGACCTACCGCTGCAGATCGTGTCCCTGCTGGGCCTGGCGTTCCTGCTCTTCCTCGCCGGCCTCGAGATCGACATCCGTCAACTCCGCGGCCGGGTTCTGCGGTTGGCAGTCCTCGGGTACGTCGTCACGCTCGCGCTAGGCGGTGTCACCGGTGCGGCGTTCTCGGCGGCCGGTTGGGTCCACAGTGCGCTCCTGCTCGCCGTCACGTTGTCGGCAACGTCGCTGGGCTTGGTGGTTCCCGTCCTCAAGGATGCCGGTCAGGCCGACGGTCGGGTCGGGCAGTTCACCATCGCGGCGGCTTCGGTGGCCGACTTCGCGGCGGTCCTGGTGCTGTCGTTGGTGTTCTCGACCGAGGGCGGCAGCGCTGGCGAGCGGCTGATCATGATCGGTCTGTTCGCGCTGCTCGTGGCAGTCACCGGACTGGTTGTAGCGACCGCAGGTAAGTCCCAGCGGATCGGTCTGGTCCTGCTGCGGTTGCAGGACACCACGGCCGAGATCCGTGTCCGCGCCGCCGTCGTACTGCTCGTGGCGTTCGTGGCGCTGGCCGAACAGTTCGGGCTGGAGACGATCCTCGGGGCGTTCCTGGCCGGGGCGGTCGTCGGTCTGGTCGACCGCGACGCGACCTCGCATCCCCGCTTCCGGACCAAGGTGGAGGCCCTCGGCTACGGCTTCCTGATCCCGGTGTTCTTCGTGACCAGCGGTCTGCGACTGGACCTGCGCGGGTTGGTGGAGGATCCGGCGGCACTGCTGCGGGTTCCACTGTTCCTACTGGCGTTGCTGGTCGTGCGCGGCGTACCGGCGTACCTCTCGGTGCGGACGCTGGGCGCGCGCAGCACGGCCGCGGTCGCGCTGCTGCAGGCGACTTCGTTGCCGTTCATCGTGACCGCGACCCAGATCGGCGTGCTGACCGGGCTGATGAGCCCGGTCACCGCCGCCGCACTGGTCTGTGCCGGACTGCTGTCGGTACTGCTCTTCCCGGCGGTCGCTCTCGTCCTGCTCAAGCAGCCTGCCGCCGACCGATCCGGCCGAGCAGAACCGCGGCCAGCATCGAGATGACGATCGACGTGTACGTCGCGCCGAGCCAGGTGGGGACCGGCTGGTTGTTGAAGAGCCACTGCTGGAGCTTGGTCCAGAACGGCGACCAGTTCGCTACTGTGCCGGGATTGACCAGCTGGTACGCCACGAATCCGATCAGCCAGGCCACCGTGGGCTGCCAGCGGAAGCGGGCCGTGTCCGACACGTCCCAGTTCATCTTGCTGACCACGAAGAAGTCCGCGATCGCGACCGCGAACAACGGGATGAAGACCGAGCCGATCAGGTACAGGAACTGCGTGTAGTTGCCCAGGTCAACCAACAGTGCGATACCGGTGGCGATCACGCCGATCGCGACCGAGATCCATCGCCGGTCGATGTGGCCGATCAGGTTGTGCGCCGCCATCGTGGTCGAGTAGACGTTCGCGTACGCCTCGTCGACCTCGTCCACCAGCAGCACGAACAGTGCGATCGCACCGGCGGGCAGTGTGACCAGTGCGGTGATCACGTCGTCGCTGTTGGTCTGCAGCGTTGCGACCGCGACGACACCGAGGGCGTAGTACCCGATCGCTGCCAGGCCGTAGCCGAGGGCGGACCCACTGAAGGCAGCCTTATTAGTGCGCGAGTGCCGCGTGTAGTCGGCGGCCAGCGGAGCGAACGACACGACGCCCGCGGCAGCGAGGTCGACGGCCGGCCAGAAGCCGAACACACCGTCCTGCGGCAGGGCGTGCACCGGCTTGCTGAGCACCTGCACGAACAGGTAGACCGACGCGATCAGCACCAGCCAGACCATGAACTTCCGCAGGATCTTCACGCTGCCCAGCGGCCGGACCGCCATCGCCGTCGCGATGATCCCGGCCAGTACGACGAACACCCAGCGCCACCGCTCGCTCGTCACCGCGACCGCGGCCTGCGAGATCACGATGATCTCCATCGTGGCCCAGCCGACGTTCTGCGCGATGTTCAGTACGGTCGGCGCGATCGACCCGCGGCGGCCGAAGAGACCGCGCAGGCTCGCCATCGCCGGTGCACCGGTGTGCGACCCGAACACGGCCGCACCGCCCAGCACGAGCGCCCCGATCCCGCAGCCGACGACGACCGCGAGCAGGCCTTGCCACAACGAGCCCGTGTACGCCGCCACCAGCGCACCGGTGACCGGGCCGAACAGCGAGATGCCGAAGTTGCCCCACAACGTGAACTGGTCGAAGAAGCCCAGCGTCCGCGGCGCATCGGTAGTGAGAACGAGCGGCGCCTCAGTGGAGCCGGCAGGACGAACAGCGGTATCGGTCATGAGTGACCCCATCCCTACGCCGGCATTACCCGGTCAGGTTCAGGCGGTCGGCGACCCTGCTGTCGCCCTCTCAGCCCGCGCAGTTCGGTGCGAGCTCCCGCATAGGTTTGTGCTGCTGAGTTTAACTCGTCAGCTAGTTTCCGGTAGGGCGGCTGCTCGTTCTATGAGAGCGGCCAGCTCTGGGCCGTTGGTGACGACCGGCATGTGGGCGCCGGTGTCCAGGGTCCGGGCCTCGCCGTGGCTGAGCTCGGCCAGCCGCTCGACCCACTCCGCAGTCGAGAGCAGGTCGTGCTTGCCGCGGACGATGAAGACCGGTGCCTTGACCCGGGAGATCACGCCGGCCAGATCGTGGTGCCGGGAGGCCTCGCCGGCGCGGGCCATCGTCGGCAGCGTGGTCCGCACGTACTGCGGGGTGACGGTCCGGATCAGCTTGGGCGAGTCCGGTACGGCGGATCCGAGCCAGCGGACCGTTCGGTCGACCCAGCTGGACATCCGCGTGTCACCGGCCGGCGCCACTAGTACGACGGCGTGTGCGAGGTCGGCGTACCGGACTGCGGTTTCGACGACGATCTGGCAGCTCGCCGAGTGGCCGACGAGGACGGACCGCTCGCGGATCTTCCCGGCCAGGGCTACCGCGAGGGCGCGTGGGTGCAGGTCCTCGCGGGCACCGGCCGGTTCGCCGTACCCGGGCAGGGTGACCACGTGGTACGGCGTGACGAGATGCTCGACGGTCCGGGCGTACGACTCGGGGCCGAGGCCCAGACCCGGCACCAGGACGACAGGTGCGCTCACTCCCAGGGTGCCTTGACCGGTGGGCCCTGGACGACCGGGTTCGGTACGTCGGGCTTCAGTTCGCGGTACCCGAGGAACAGGCCGACGGCGAGGATCAGCAGGCCGGCGCCACCCCAGCCGTACGCCGTGGGCAGCCGGTGGACCCCTCCGTCGGAGGCGCCCAGCCCGGTGGACAGCACCATGAT
The DNA here is from genome assembly GCF_036226565.1 of Kribbella sp. NBC_00709. GTDB lineage: Bacteria > Actinomycetota > Actinomycetes > Propionibacteriales > Kribbellaceae > Kribbella. Next base: position 3,143,004 of record NZ_CP108996.1, on the reverse strand, counting down.
CAGCCAGACCAGGATCAGCACTGCGGAGACCGCTACCAGCAACAGACCGACCAACTCGATCAGCTCGGGCTGGCGACCTGCCTTCCGGCGGGCGAGGACGTCGCGGATCCACATCGCCAGCGCAACGGCGCCGACCACCACGAGCAGCAGCTGACCGATCGCGTCGATCACGTCGGTGCGAAGCGGGTGGTTGAGCGGTGAGCCCGGCGCCTGCGAGATGTCGCGCAGCGAGACCCGCTGGACCGAGATGACGAGCAGTCCGTACAACCCGGCGATCGCGGTGGCCAGGCCGACGACCCTGGCAGCACGTGGGTCGCGCGGGGCCACCGGCTGGTCCCGGCCGTACGCCGGGAGGTCATGCGGCTCAGGGCTCGACGGAGCGCCGTACGGCTGACCTGGGCGGTACGTCGGCGGCTGGTTGTGATGCGGGGCCTGGTGCGGCGCGCCGTACTGGCCTGGTGGGGATCCGTAAGGCTGCGGGTCGGCGTACGGGCCCGTGTGCGGCGGGGCGTCGCGGCCGGTGCCGTAGGTGCCACCGCCGTACGGCGTGGGCGGGGCGTAGTGCTGCTCTTCACCGGGCCGCTGCTGCTGACCGGGCCGCTGCTGCTGCCCGGGCTGCTCGCCCCGGCCGTACGTCGGGAAGTCCTGTGACGACATCGCTCTGCTCCTCCCGTCGTACTAGATCTCAGGCCTAGCTTCTCAGGTGGCCTTGATGGTCGGCCAGGCGTTGGGCAGACAGCCGGCCAAGCCCTTGGTCTGCTGCATCATCACCGGTGCGGGGGTCTTCGGCTTGGTACAGGTCGAGTGGCCGTGCCCGAGCGCGTGGCCGACCTCGTGGTTGACCAGGTAGCTGCGGTAGAGCTCGACGTTCCCCTTGTACGCCGGGATCGCGTACATCCACCGCTTGGCGTTGAGCACCACCCGGTCCTCGACGCGGCAGGACACCTCACCGCCGGTGTCGAGCGGCAGACAGAGCTTGTCGGTCAGAGCCGGCGTCGCGAGGATGATCCGCAGATCGGCGTCGACCTTGTCGGTCCGCTCGAAGCTCACCGGATGCAGCGCCTGCCACCCACGCGGATCGGTCAACGTCTTGTGGATGGCCGCGGCGACAGCGGCTCCGTTGACGGACACCCCCTGCTCGATCTCCACGCGGTACGTCAGCTTGTCCCGCACCCCGCTCGCCTTGTCGAACCCAGGCACCACGGCAAGCTTCCCGGTCGAGACCAGCACATTCGGCTTCGCGCCCTTCGGCTTCCGCGTCAGGGTCGGCGCCGGCCGCAACGGAGTGGTGAACTTCTGAGTCGGCGTAGCCACCGGCGTCGGCGTCACCACCGGAACCGTCACCGACACGGTCGGCTCACTGGCCCCCGCCACCACCTCAGCCGCCAAACTCGCCCGATGCGCCACATCCGGATGCGCCACGACGACAGTCCCCACCACAGCCAATGCAGTCACCGCAAACCACTGGCCGCGATAAGACTTCCGCCGACTGTGCCGCCCACCAGACCGCCGCTGACGCGTGTCCGCCTGCTGGCCGCTCCGCCGGGTGGTCATGACACTCGACCCTATCCACTCGATGCCGGTACACGAAAGAGCAGTTTCGTTAAGCCGTGCGGGTGCGGAGGAATTTTCCGAAGTGGGGGACGGTGAAGGCTACGGTTCCGCGTTCGGCGGAGAAGACGAGGCCTTTCTTGATCAGGCCGTCTCGGGCGGGGGACAAGGACTGGGGTTTGCGGTTGAGGGTGCTGGCTACCTCGGCGGTGGGGACGGAGCCGTCGTCCACCCCGATGCCTAGTTCAGCCATGGCTCGCATGTACTCGCGCTCGGCAGGCGTGGCCCGCTCGTAGCGGGAGCCGAAGAAGCCGGTGGTGAGTTCGGCGGACGCCTCCGGAGCTGCGACAGCGACGTCCTTGATGGTGATCGGTGACGTAGGCGCGTGGTCCCACGTGGAGTGCGCGAAGGCCTGCACGAAGTACGGGTAGCCGTCCGTCTGCGCATACAGCTCGTCCAGCGCCTCCTCGTCGTACTGCACTCCTTCGCTCTCCGCCGGCACCATCAGCGCGCGGTCGCACGCGTCACGAGCCAGTCGGTCGACGCGGATATACCGAAAGAGCCGCTCGGAGTACGACTTGCTGGCTGACAGTACGGCGGGCAGATGCGGCAGACCGGCGCCCACGACGACCAGTGGCGCGCTCTGCTGCGAGATCTCGTGGCAGGCGGCGCACAGCGCAGACAGGTCGTCCGCACTGATGTCCTGCATCTCGTCGATGAACAGTCCGACGCCCACCGACAAGTCACCGGCCAGATCAGCAGCGTCGGTGAACAGCTCGATCAGGTCCATCTCCAGGTCACCGGAGTCGGCCCGCCCCTTCGCCGCGGCCACATCCACCGGCGGATGCCACCGGATCCCCTTCCGGTCCTCGGCCCCGGTCCGCAGCGCGAAAGCCTTCAGTACGGCGCTGAACTGGTCGACCCGCTCGTCGTCGCGATGCCGATGCCCCAGCTCCCGCATCGCGGTGTGCAATGCCTGCGCGATCGGCAGCCGGACGCTCTGGTCCGGTCGCGCCTCGATCTTCCCGGTGCCCCAGGCGCGCTTGATCGCCTGCGAACGCAACGTGTTCAGCAGCACCGTCTTGCCCACACCCCGGAGTCCGCTGAGCACCAGGCTCCGCTCCGGCCTGCCTGCTGCGACCCGCTCGAGGACCACCTCGAACTGCCGCACTTCGATGTCGCGTCCGGCCAGCTCAGGCGGCCGCTGACCGGCGCCGGGCGCATAGGGATTCCGGATCGGATCCATGCTTTCACTCTATGAGCCCGTCTAGCGTTTTCCGTAGATTGACCAATCAACGACCAGAGCGTGTCGCGACCGGTCTCTACAGCTTTCTAGCAAAATGACTAGAAAACGATAGACAGCACGAGCGACCCGAAGAGCACTATCGTTCCGGCATGCAGGTGGAGTGGGCTCGCCAGGCGGGGACGTTGTACGAGCGGGTGCATCAGCAGTACGTCGGTGGCGCGCGCAAGCTCGAGTCACTGATCAACGAGCTGATCGGTGAAGAAGAAGGCATCAACTACCTGACCGCGACCGCCCGCGCCAAGGACCCGGAGTCCTTCCTCGCGAAGGCGTCGAAATCGCACCCGGACGACCCCGGCAGACCGAAGTACGACGACCCGCTGAACCAGATCACCGACCTGGTGGCGGCCCGGGTGATCACGTTCCTGGTCGAGGCCGTAGACCGGGTGTGCGAGGTGATCGAGGAAGAGTTCGAGATCGTCGAGCACACCGACATGGGCGCGCACACGCGGGCGCAGGGCGTGTTCGGGTACGCGAGCAAGCACTACCTGGTCCGGTTGAACGCGCACCGCCGGGAGCTGCCGGAGTACGCGGTCCTGAAGAACCTGGTGATGGAGATCCAGGTCCGTACGGCGGTACAGCACGCGTGGGCCGAGTTCGAGCACGACATCAGGTACAAGCTGGACATCCCGCCGGGACGCAGGCCGGAGTTCGACCGGCGGTTCCTGCTCGCGGCGGCGTTGATGGAGCTGGCCGACAACGAGTTCACCGAGATCGACCGGCTGTACCGCGAGCTGGCGGCGACCGCGTCGGACAAGGCCCCGCTGGACCTGACGACCGGCACGCTGACGACGTACCTGACCCGGCGGTACCCGGACGCGCCGCACGCCAAGACCACCCACTACGCCTGGATCCTCGGCGTCCTGCACCGGATCGGCGTCACCACCGAGGAGGAGCTCACCGACCTCCTCACCGGCATCGACAGCGAGGCAGTCCAGTCCGCCATGACCCACCGGGCACCAGCCGGCACGGTACGACGCCTGGACGACGACCTCCTCGCCGCCAAGGGACCTGACTACCTGGACCTGTTCCCCGACGAGGAACGCCGCCAAAAGATCCTCCGCGGCCGCCTGAAGGCCCTCACCCGAGCCGGCATCATCCAGCCTTGACTAGAGCCTCCGCGGTTCGCTGTGCCCAGCGGCTCGTGGTGATCAGGCCGAGTACGAGGACCAGCGCCCCACAGCCGGCGATGATGTACCAGCAGAGCCTGGCGGCGTCGACGAAGCCTGTTTCGAGTGGGCCGACCAGGCGGGCGGTGAGGACGGTGCCGGCGATCGCGACGCCCAATGAGGCGCCTACCTGTCGGCTGGTCGAGGCGATGGCGGCTGCGACGCCGGCCTGGGCGCGTGGCATGCCGGAGACTGCTGCGTTGGTGATGGGGGCGTTCAGCATGCCGAAGCCGAGCCCGAAGACCAGATAGCCGATCAGCAACTGCGTCGTCGAGGTGGAGGTGCCCAGCCGAGACAGGATCAGACCGGACGCCGTCAGCATGACTCCAGCGACCACCAGAGGTATTCGCGGTCCACGGTGGCCGACCAGCCAGCCAGAGATCGGTGCGAACACCACAGTCATCGCAGCCATCGGCAGCGTCAGCAAACCGGCATGCAGTGCGGTGAAACCACGGGCCGACTGCAGATAGAGCGAGTTGAGGAACAGGAACCCCGACAGCGCCGAGAAGCCGAACACTGCGATCAGCGTGGCTCCCGAGAACGGCGCGCTCCGGAAGAACCGGGGCTCCAGCAACGGCTCGTCCCGCCGGCGTTCGTAGTACACCAGTGTCACCGCGGCCACCACGCACACGACGAAGCACCCGATGATCAGCGGCGAACCCCAACCGGCCGTACGGCCCTCGATGATTCCGTACGTCAGCCCACCGAGCAGCAGTACGACGAGCACCTGCCCGACCGGATCCATCCGCCGCGGCACCGCCGCCCGTGACTCCGGTACGAAGAACGCGGTCATCAGTACGGCGGCCACCGTCACCGGAACGTTGATCCAGAAGATGAAGCGCCATCCCGCCGCGTCGACGAGCGCACCGCCCACCACCGGCCCGACTGCCATGCTCAGCCCGACCACACCGCCCCAGACACCGATCGCCTGCGCCCGTTCGCGCGGGCTCGTGAACGTGTTGGTGATGATCGACATCGCGACCGGGTTCAGCATCGAGCCGCCGACGGCCTGCAGCACCCGGAACGCGATCAGCAGGTCGATGGTCGGCGCGACTCCGCACAGCAACGACCCGATCCCGAACAGCACCAGACCGGCCTGGAACGTCCGCCGCCGACCGACTCGGTCCGCCGTCGACCCGGACACCATCAGCAGACTGGCCAGCACCAGCGTGTAGGCGTCGATCGTCCACTGCAGCTTGGCGACCGAGGCTCCGAACTCGGACCGGATCGCCGGCAGCGCCAGGTTCACGATCGTCGAGTCGAGCCCCACGATGAACAGGCTCGAGCAACAGATGCCGAGGACCAGCAACCGCCGCCGGCGGCTCAACTCCTGCACGCCGCCCTCCCCGCCTCGTGAAAGTCAAACGTTGAAAACTGTATAACCCTCCGAAAGAACCGGGCCCAGAGGGCTGGCGCAGCGAATTCCACCGCCGAGCACTTCCATCTGCCCTGGACCAAGGCGGGCGTCACCGACCTCGGTCCGTCGATCGGCTACGTGATTGCCTCGCTCGCACTGTTCTGCGCGGCCGCTGGGGCCTCCCTGGACGAGGCTGCGGATCCACGGGCCGAAAAGGGTTTGACGGACTGTCGGCGGGGCCGCCTACGCTTGATGCATTCGCCTGGTCAGGTGCCCCTTTTCACCCTTCTACGCCTCTTGTGAGACGTCATGTCTTTGCGCCTTGTCCCATTCGCCGACCCGGGTGTGCCGGACACCCGGTCCGGTCTCCGACTCATCATCTGGCTGGAGCACCAGCAGCTGCGCGGGCAGGCCCTCGCAGTGTTCTGGGGGCTGGTCTACTTCGGCGGCATCGCCGCCGCTCCGGTTGCCGTCGGGATCGCCGTGCAGGCGGCGATCGACCTGTCGTGGCCCAAGCTGATCCTGGCCGGTGGGCTGCTGCTGGCGTTCGGCGCGGCCAAGGCCGGCGCCGACTCGTTCTTCCACCGCGCCGTGGTGACGAACTGGATCAGCACTGCGTCCCGCCTGCAGCAACTGCTCTTCCGCAAGGCCGCGGAGCTCGGCTCGCTGCTGACCCGCCGGATCGCTGCCGGCGAGGTCGTCGCCGTGAGCAGCGGCGACGTCGAGAAGATCGGCTGGTTCGTCGAGGTCGTGGGCCGGTTCGCCGCCGCCCTGCTGACCTGCTTCGCCGTGGTGATCGGCCTGCTGCTGTACGAACCGCAGCTCGGCCTGGTGGTCGCGATCGCCGTGCCGGTGCTCGCGTTCTCGATCGTGCCGTTGATGGGTCCCGCGGAGCGCCGTGCGGACGAGCAGCGGGCGAAGGGCGGCCGTGCCACCGAGCTGGCTGCCGACACGGTCGCCGGTCTGCGCGTGCTGCGCGGTATCGGCGGCGAGCAGCTGTTCCTGGACCGGTACCGCGAGGCTTCGCAGCAGTACCGGAGCAGTGCGGTCCGCAGTGCGCGGATGTGGTCGCTGATCGCGGCGCTGCAGGTGCTGCTGTTCGGAGTGTTCCTGGTGGTCGTCGTCTGGATGGGTGTCCGGATGGTGACGTCCGGCCGGATCTCGGTCGGCGAGCTCGTCACGACGTACGGGTTCATCACGTTCATGCTGGTGCCGCTGCACACGTTCGAGGAGACGGCGAGCGCGTTCATCTTCTCGAAGGTGTCGGCCCGCCGTGCCGCGCGAGTGCTGTCGCTGCAGCGGACCGACGAGACGATGGGCACCGCAGAGGCGCAGCTGCCGCAGGGTGACCTGCTCGACCCGGTCACCGGCCTGCACGTCCCGGCCGGGAGCTTCACCGCTGTCGTGTCCGGCAACCCGGACGCCGGTGGCCTGCTGGCCGACCGGCTGGGTGGTCACAGCCCGACAGCTGATGGTGAGGCGTCAGTGCTCCTTGGCGGCGTCGGGCTGGACGACATCCCGCTGGAGTCCGCGCGCACCGTTGTGCTCGTGCAGGACAAGGACCCGGTGCTGTTGTCCGGGACGGTGCGCGAGCTGTTCGACGTGCCGGCCAGTGGCGTGGTGTCGCCGGAGACAGCGCTGGACGCTGCGCAGTGCGCCGACATTCTCGACGTACTGCGGCAGACGCTGCCTGCCGGTCAGTCCGACGCGATGAACGCCGTGCTGACCGAGCGCGGACGCTCCTTGTCCGGCGGTCAGCGGCAGCGGGTGGCCTTGGCTCGCTCGCTGTACGTCGACCCGCAGGTGCTCGTGCTGGATGAGCCGACCAGTGCCGTGGATGCGCACACCGAGGCGCGGATCGCCGACGGTCTGCAGCTGCTGCGCGCCGGGCGGACCACGGTGGTGTTCACCTCGAGCCCGCTGATGCTGGATCGGGCGGAGCGGGTGGTGTTCGTGCCGGACGGTCGCGTCGACGCAGTCGGTACGCACCACGAGCTGCTGCACACCAGCCCGCGGTACCGCGCGGTCGTGACCCGTGAAGAAGAACCCACTCTTGAGGAGATGGCGTGAAGCGCCCTCTGTACGACCCGGCAGCCCCACAGGAAGTAGTGCGGCTCCCGGTGGCAGGCAGCGCGACTGTGCGCTCCTACCTGAAGCTGTTGTTCCGCCGGCATCGCCGTGCGTTCGGCTGGCTGACGCTGGTGAACGCAGTGGCTGCGCTGAGCGGCATGGTCGGCCCGTGGCTGCTCGGCAACGTGGTCGAGAAGCTGTCGCAAGGCAAGACCGACGTGAACCTCCCGTACGTCGTGATGGGCTTCGTCATCGCCCTGGTGGTGCAGACGGTGTTCGTCCGGCTGACGCGGCTGCGCGGTGCGGTCATGGGCGAGGAGATGCTCGCCGACCTGCGCGAGGACTTCCTCGTCCGTGCGGTCGGACTGCCGCCCGGCGTGCTGGAGCGCGCCGGGACCGGTGACCTGCTGTCCCGGATCACCACGGACATCGACCGGCTCTCGCACGCCATGCGGGACGCCGTACCGCAGCTGACGATCGCGGTGATCTGGGCCGGACTGCTGATCGGTGCTCTTGTCGTCACCGCACCGCCGCTGGCCGTCGCAGTGGTGATCGCCGCGCCGATCCTGATCGTCGGTGGTCGCTGGTACTTCCGGCGCGCACCATCGGGGTACCGGTCGGAAGCGGCCGGGTACGCCGCGGTCGCGTCCGCGCTGGCCGAGACCGTCGACGCCGGCCGGACCGTCGAGTCGCACCGGCTGGGCGACCGCCGCATTAAGCTGGGTGACACCCGGATCGGTCAGTGGGTCGCCTGGGAGCGGTACACGCTGTACCTGCGGATGATCCTGTTCCCGGTGATCAACATGACCCACACGGTGGCGCTGGCCGCCGTGCTGGTGATCGGTGGCGGTTTCGCCATCCAGGGCTGGATCACGGTCGGCGCGCTCACCACCGGTGCGCTGTACATCCAGATGCTGGTCGAGCCGGTCAACATGATGATCCGCTGGTACGACGAGCTGCAGGTGGCGCAGGTGTCGCTGGCCCGACTGGTCGGCGTGCGTGAGGTGGAGACCGAAGAGACAGCGAGCGACGCCGAGCCGGACGGCCGGACTGTGCTGGCCGACGACGTGCGGTTCGGCTACCTGGAGGGCCGCGACGTCCTGCACGGTGTGACGCTGACGGTCGAGCCGGGTGCCCGCGTGGCACTCGTAGGGCCTTCTGGTGCAGGGAAGTCGACCCTGGGTCGTCTGCTGGCAGGCATCTACTCGCCGCGCGTCGGTGACATCACCTTGGGTGGTGCGGCGCTCGACCAGATGTCTGCGGAGCAGGTCCGGAGCCACGTGGCCCTGGTCAACCAGGAGCACCACGTGTTCGTCGGAAGTGTCCGGGACAACCTGCGGCTGGCCAGGCAGGGCGCGACCGACGCCGACCTCTGGGCGGCGCTGCGTTCGGTGGACGCCGACGGCTGGGTCGCTGGGTTCGACGACGGGCTGGACACCGAGGTGGGGTCCGGTGGGGTCTCGCTGACGCCGGCCCAGGCGCAGCAGGTCGCCCTGGCCCGGCTGGTGCTCGCAGACCCGCACACGCTGGTCCTGGACGAGGCGACCTCGTTGATGGACCCGCGCGCGGCCCGGCATCTGGAGCGGTCCCTGGCGACCGTTCTGGAGGGCAGGACCGTGGTGGCGATCGCGCACCGGCTGCACACCGCACACGACGCCGACGTGATCGCCGTCGTCGAGGACGGCAAGATCGTCGAGCTCGGCGGCCACGACGAGCTGGTCGGCGCCGAAGGCCCGTACGCCGCGCTCTGGCACTCCTGGCACGGCGAACGCTGACATTCCGGCGCTTACGTCCGAAGGATTGCGGCCTATAGGCCTCGGATCTTCGGACGTAAGCGCCTGGGGGCGTGTGAGGATGAACGCGTGCTGCTGACGACGCTCTTCTCCTTGCCCACCACGATGGCCCTCGATGTGGACGACGAGGGCCGGATGCTGGTGCTGTACGACGGCACCGGCACCCGCCAGGTCAACGAGGTCGCCCCGGACGGGACCTGGCGTGCGCTCACCGATCTCGGCGACACCTGCCGCGGCGCCCGGTTCGTGCCCGGCAGCAGCCGCGTGGTCATCGAGCACGACACCGGCGGGGACGAGCGCGGTCAGCTGTCCCTGCTCGACCTCGACGAGCCCGGCCTGCCCACACTGACCCCGCTGGTGCACGACGCGGAGTACATCCACCACCTGGTCGCCGCCCGGACCGGTCGCGTGCTCTACACCACGAACCGCCGCAACGGCGTCGACTTCGACCTGGTCACCCACGACCTGAGCACGGGTCGCGACACCGTCCTGTACGACGAAGGCGGCTGGGTGATGGCCGTCGACCCGTCCCCGGACGACAAGTGGGTCGTCCTCTCGAAGGCGAGCACCCCGGCGAACTCGATGCAGCTCCTGCTGGTCGAGACGTCGAGCCGGACCGTCACCGAGCTGACCCCGGAGGACGCACACAACGACCAGGGTGCCGTCGCCTGGCTCCCGGACTCGTCGGCGTTCCTCGTCTCGACGAACGCGGACCGCGACCGGATGGCCCTCCGGCGGTACGACGTGGTCGACGCAACGTGGAGCGACGTACTCGTTGACGACGCTCGTGACCTGGCCGGGTGGCCATCACCGAACGGCGAACACCTTCTGGTCGCCATGCTGGAGGACGGCGAGGTGGAGCTGGCGCTGCACCGGCTGGAGGACGGCTCGCTCATCGCGCCGCTCGAGCTGCCCGCCGGTGGTGTCGCAGCGTTGTCGATGGCAACGCCGGATCCGATCTGGTCGTCCGACGGCGCGTTCGCTGCCATCACCTACAACTCGCCGGTCACGCCGCCAACCGTGTACCGGTTCGTCCCGGGCGGTGAGCTGACTCCAGTTCGACCGGTGGAGGTGCCTGTCGAGCTGCAGCATCCGGAGAGTCTGCGGGTGCCGTCGTTCGACGGGGAGCAGGTGCCGGTGTTCGTGTTCCGGCCGACCGCACCGGATCTGGGTTCCACTGTGGTCCACGTGCACGGCGGTCCGGAGGGTGCGGCGCTGCGGATGTGGAGCCCGATCATCGCGGCGCTGGCCGGCGAGGGGCACACCGTCGTCGTGCCGAACGTGCGCGGCTCGGCCGGCTACGGCAAGCGCTGGTACACGCTCGACGATCGACAGCTACGGCTGGACTCGGTGAAGGACCTGGCGGCGATCAACGCCTGGCTGCCCACGATCGGTGGAGACCCGGCGCGGGCGGCGCTCTGGGGTGGTTCGTACGGCGGGTACATGGTGCTGGCCGGTGTCTCGTTCCAGCCGGATCTGTGGGCGGCCGGTGTGGACATCGTCGGAATCGCTTCACTGGTGACGTTCCTGGAGAACACCTCCGATTACCGGCGATCGATGCGCGAGCGCGAGTACGGCTACCTGGCGACGGACCGCGAGTTCCTGGAGTCGGCGAGCCCGCTCAGCCGGGTCGACGACATCCGGGCGCCGCTGTTCGTCATCCACGGCGCCAACGACCCCCGCGTGCCGCTGTCGGAGGCCGAGCAGATCACAGCGGCGCTGACGAAGCGCGGCGTTCCGTGCCAGCTGCTGGTGTACCCCGACGAGGGCCACGGTCTCGCCAAACTCAAGAACCGCCTCGACGCCTACCCGCAGGCGTTCAGCTTCCTGAGAGAGCACCTGGTCTGAGGGTCGCGGCGGTCGCGTCCAGTCGTACCGGCAGACCGAGGGGTACGGCGAGGTTGAGGGCCTCGTGCCCGATCGCCGCGCCCTCCACCATCGGTACGCCGAGGGGTTCGAGGCGCTCGCGGACGACGTCGATCGGGTCCTGGATGCCGCTGAAGTCGCCGATCACCAGACCGGTCACCTCATCGAACCACCCGGCTCGCAGCAGCTGGGTGAGCATGCGGTCCACTCGGTAGCTGGCCTCGTCAACCTCCTCGAGGACGACGACGCCGACCGGCCGCGCGTACGTCGGCGTACCGACGCTCGAGGCCAGCAACGCCAGGTTGCCGCCGAGCAGCCGTCCTTCGGCGACTCCGCCGACCACAGTGCGTGCGCCGCCGGGTGCGAGCAGGTCAGTCACGCTCTCCGGCTCGAACAGCAACGCCCGCAGCCGTTCCCGGCCGTCCTCGTTCGCCAGTTGCTCCACAGCTGCAGCCATCGGCCCGTGCAGTGTCACCAGACCACGCGCGTTGAGCGGCTCATGCAGTGCAGTGATGTCGCTGAACCCGAGGAACCACTTCGGTACGGCGACCAACTCGTCGAAGTCGACGTACTCGAGCATCCGCTGTACGCCGTACCCTCCGCGTGCACAGAACACGGCAGCGAACTGCTCGTCCAGCCAGGCGTTCCGCAGGTCCTCGGCACGGGCCTTGTCGTCCGCGGCCAGGTACTGGAACCGCTCGTGCCCGGCCAGCACGGACGGCATCACCTCGACCTCGAGCCCCCACGACCTGAGGTGCTCCACGCCGATCTGGAGGCGCGCGCCGTCCACCCGCCCCGACGGTGCCACCACAGCAACCCGATCGCCACTCCGCAGCCGCTGCGGCACCACTACGTCAGTCACGCCGAGGACGCTACCAATCCACTCGCAGCGTCGTGCTCTTGGAGACGCCGTTCACCGTCACACCCAGCTGTGCAGTGCCCGGGTGGAGGGCGGTGAGCTGGCCGGTCGCCGGGTCGTACGACGCGACCGCCCAGAACGGCGCGGTCTTGGCCGGGCCGATGTGGAGCAACGTCGAGCCCCACCAGTCCGCGGAGACTGGGAAGGCGACCGGAACCCTCCGGTCCTCCTGGATCACCGTGGCGGATGCGGTGGCGGACTGGCCGCGGCGCAGCGACGTGGGCGCGGCCAGCTCGAGCGAGTCGACGTGCGGGCGCAGCTCGACCTGGAACCAGGACCGCTCGGGCGCCGACCAGTTCCGTTGACCGGCCGGCGCAACCGTCGCGTGCGGGTCGATCCCGACCAGTGCCCAGCCGGTGAAGCCGCCCGCGTCCGGTGCGGCGGCCGGGCTCTTGCCCGAGTTGCCGGTCAGCGGCAGCAGGACACCGTCGGTCCGGGTCGCGGCGAACGTCCCGGCGTGCGCCGCCATGTACGCCGCGCCCTTGCCGGTGGAGGACCGGAAGTCGGCCAGCCACTGGACGATCATCGCGGCTTCCTTGCGGTCACCGAGCTGCGAGTTCTGCGTCGGCGACGGGTCGTCGATCGGGTGGTGCGCCATCACCACGACGTTCTTGATCGTCTTGTTCGTGGCCGCGTCGTCGAGCTGTTTGCGCAGGTCGAGGATCTGGTCGAAGCCGCCGGCCCGCAGCGACCCGAGCGACGAATCGCGCAGGATGAACCGGGTGCCCTTGTGGTCGAACGTGCTGGTCGCGGCCCCGAAGACCTTCTTCCACTCCGACAGGTCACCCGGTCCGTAGGTCTCGTGGTTGCCCGGCACGTAGTGCACCGGCACCTTGCCGGCCACCTCTTCGTCGATGATCTGCTTGGCGAGCGCGATGTCCGGCCCGAAGGCACGGTCCACGAAATCGCCGTTGATCACCAGGAAGTCGGGCTTCTGCGCGAGCGCCTCGCGGATCGTCCGCCGGGCCTGCTTCACGTAGTCGGAGTTCGGGTCGTCGGAGGTGAACTGCGCGTCCGACATCACCGCGAACCGCCAGCGGCCGTTGCCGGTCACCGTCCCGTCGGTGACGACCATCGGGTCGATCACCTTCGCCGGCGGGTCCATCGTCACCGGCGGCGCGCTCCGGACGGTCAGGTCGTCGATGATGATCCGGCCCGAGTACTGCCTGGTCGGCGAGGTCTCCACGACGTAGATCCGCCAGAACCGCAGCGGGTACGTCAATCCGGGCGGGATGTCCGCCTCGACGTACTTCCAGCCGGTCCAGTCGACAGCGGCCGCAAGGTTGAGCGTCTGCGCCGTACCGCCGGCCGCGTCGTACGCGTTCGCCCGCAGCCACGCGCCCTTGCCGTCGCCGTAGATCCAGGCGCCGAGCTTCTGCGGCTGTCCGGGCAGCGTCTGCTGCGGAGTCTGCGAGAGGTACGCCGCTCGCGTCGCGGTGCTGCCCGTCAGCGAATAGTCGAGCGCGATCGCCGGCCCGCCGTCATGGCCTTCCGCAGCGGAGCGCGACGCCGTCGCCGCGCCGACCGGTACGGCGTTCGCCGCCCACTTGGTCAGATCGTCCAGCTTGTCGACCACCGTGCTGGCGAGGCCCGCGGTCACACTCAACTGGGTGCTCAGGGCACCGACCTTCGCGGTGATCACGGTGGAGACCGCGTCGTCGGTCAGCGCGTTCACCTCGAAACCGTTGCGCGTAGCAACGATCTTGACCGCGGCCGGGTCGTAGCTGAGTTTGACGTCGCGCGGTTCGATCCAGGTGGAGAACCCGTCGGCGTCGTACCCGTCGACCTCGAAGAAGCCCTTGGCGGTGGAGTCGGCGAGCGACACCTGGCGGGTCGAGGGGGCGAGGCGGGTCGGCGTACCGAGGACTGTCATCGGGAACCTTCCGTTCGCCGGGCCGCGGGCAGCGGTGACGACGACGTCGCCCGCTCGGCGGCCGGTGACGACACCGTGCTGGTCGACGCTGACGTTACTGCCGGCGTACCAGGACGGCGTACCGGCCGCCGGCGCGTAGGTCTCGTCGTAGCCGGTGGCGGTGAGGACTCGGCTGAGTCCGGTGAGGACGCGGGAGCTGCGGGAGATGTCGGCGTCGGGACCCTCTTCGGAGGTGCCGACGGACTCGACGCGGAAGGCCTTCAGCTTGCCGGAGCCCTTGACCGGCAGCAGACCGAGACCGTTCGGGATCTGCCGCTCGCCGCCGTCGGACGGGTCGTTCACCACATCCGGCGCGGCCTTGCCCGGCGTCCGGGCCAGCATCGTGGACGAGCCGCCGCCGTCGAGATTGAGCGCGTCGTCAGCCCCGAGGCTGATCATCAGCTGCCCCATCTCCTTGAGCGACAGCCCGCGGGATCCGGTCGCCCGGCCGTCGACGGTGAGCAGGATCATCCGGCCGCCGTCGGCGTCGAACCCGACCGCGGTCCGCGGCGCGAGATCCGCGTCCGGTACGTCGTCGGGGACCTTGCCGTCCTTCGCGAGCTGGTAGTTGCCGCTGATGCCGACCGCGACGTCGGCCGCGTCCGGGCGCAGGCCGTACTGCAGCTCGACCTTGTCGCCGACCGCGAACCCGGCGAGCGCGTCGGCGCCGGCCTCGCGGCCGATCAGGGCCTGCTCGTTCGCAGCCAACGGGGTGGTTGCCGGAGTGGTGGCCGAGGAGACGACCACACCGTCGCGAAGGATCACCTCGCGGACGGTCGGCAGGCCGTCCACGGTCCGGGTCCGGACCGCGTCACCCCACTCCGGGGTGTAGAGGCCGATACCGCCGGAGTTGACGGCCGGCGAGTTCAGGTTGGTCAGCTCGAGCTTGGTCGGGCCGTCGGTCGCCGTACCTTGCAGGAAGAGCTGGGCGATCTGGCCGAGGCCGTCCTTGCCGATCACCGCGGTGTCGTTGTGGCCGGCAGCCGGGGCGTTGAGCAGCTTGCCGCTCTGCTCGACGCCGACACCGAGCGGCGCGGTGGTGTCGTTGATGTCGAAGAAGTCGCCGTTCACGCCGGCGATCGCGCCCTTGCGGGCAAGCTGCTGACTGAGCGGCTGGCCGCCGGACACCTTGCCGCCGTTGTTGACCAGGTCCACGGTCACGCCGTGCTTGTCCAGGTCGGTGTCGAGGATGTCGCCGCGCTGCCACCCCTTCGGGTCGAGCCGCTCGAACGACGTGTAGTTCACGCCCGGAGCGACCGGGCTGTCGACGCGCGACGTCAGCACGCCGTCCTCGGCGATCGCCGCATCGGCGATCCCCTTGATCTGGGCGAGGGCCGGATCGACGAGTACGCCGGCCAGCAGGCCGCCGACGCCTACCGCTGTGGTCAGAGCACGGACGATCGACACAGGAGCCTCCCCAACGGACGGACAGCTGTGACAAACTAACCTCTCGCGGGCTGAACCGGAAGGTCTTTCACCTGTTGTTCAGCGGCGGTTGGCGAATCCGGTCTCGTAGGCGACCACGACCGCCTGCACCCGGTCCCGGACCCCGAGCTTGGTGAGCACCCGGGCGACGTGCGTCTTCACGGTCGTCTCGGCCACCACGAGCTCGGCCGCGATCTCGGCGTTCGACAGTCCGCGCGCGATCAGCCGCAGTACCTCGAGCTCGCGCTCGGTCAACGCCTGGAGCTCGGTCGGCAGGCCCTGGGCGACGACCGGCTCGGCGAAACGCTCGACCAGCCGCCGCGTGATCGCCGGCTCGATCAACGAGTCGCCGGTCGCGGCTGCGCGGACGGCCGCGATCAGCCGGGTCGACGGGGAGTCCTTGAGCAGGAACCCGGCCGCCCCGGCGCGCAGTGCGCGGTAGACGTACTCGTTCTGGTCGAAGGTGGTCAGCACGATGATCGTCGGCGGGTCCGGCTGCCGGCGGATCTGCTCGGTCGCGGACAGCCCGTCGAGCTCGGGCATCCGGATGTCCATCAGGATCACGTCCGGCGCGGCCAGCTGGGCCTGCCGGATGGCCGCCGTACCCGTGTCGGCCTCGGCGACCACCTCGATGTCGCCCTCCGCCTCCAGGATCACCCGGAACCCGGTGCGGACGAGGGTCTGGTCGTCGGCCACCAGCACGCGGATCTTGTCGGACACACGCTGATTGTGCGTCATCCGCGCGGCCGACGCAGTCATCCCTGTGGACGACGCCGGGTCCGAAGGATCGTCCTTGCGCCAGACGTGGACGACGGGCGGCGAAATCTACCTTCGCGTCATGGGGTCAGAAGACCCGGAGCGAAAGGACAATCCGATGAACGAGATCTTGAAGGGGATCAGGCCCCTCGACTACGTGCTGGCCGGCCTGATGACCGCTGCGGGTGCGCTGCTGATGGTCGAGAACATCACGGCCACCGACGCCGACCTGCCACACCCGCTGTCGACGACCACGTGGGCGATGCTGCCGGTCTTCCTGCTGGTCACGCTGCCCATCTTGTGGCGCCGGCGCAACATCCTCGCGGTCGTCGGCGTCACCGCGGTCACCACGCTGGCCCACGTCATCGCCTTCGGCTGGGTGACCCGGTGCGGCGTCGTCATCCCGCTGGGCTTCGCGCTCGCGTACGCCGTCGCGCGGTACGCCGGCTCCTGGCTGAACCAGCTGATCGGTCTGGCGGGCGTCGTCGTCGTACAGCTCGTGATGCTGGTGCGGGACGCGTCGATCGACACGGTGGCCGGAGCGCTGGCGATCGCACTGCCGGGTATCGCGCTCTTCTACGGGGTCGGCGTACTCGTGCAGAATCGAGTCACCAAGCAGACCGCCGGAGTGGCGACGGTCCACGAGCGCACGGCTGCTTGAGTAGGAGCCGGTCATGGGTGGGGTCTTTGAAGGCATCAAGCTCCGCGATGGGGGGATCGCGGGCGGCCTCACCGTGCTCGGCGTCCTGCTGATGGTGGAGAACACCCAGATGTCCGACGCTCAGGTGCGCAGCGCCATCGCGGAGGGATCGATGGTGCACGCCCAGAGCTCGCACTCGCTGTGGATGATCCCGGTCTTCGCGGCGGCGACGATTCCGGTGCTGTGGTGGCGGCGAGGCATCCTTGCCGTTGCCACGGTCTCCGTACTGGCGATGGCCGCGCACGACCTGCTGTTCGGGTGGGTGACCCGCTGCGGTGCGGGTCTCCCACTCGCGTTCGTACTGGCGTTCCTCGGGGCGCAGGCGGCCAGGCGGACGACCGCCTGGATCGTGTGCGGGCTCAGCATCGTCCTGACCGTGCTCGTGGTGGTGATCGACGCGACCACCGGACCGGGCGCGGTCCTTCTCGCGCTGCCGATCGTATGCATCGTTTTCGGAGTCGGGCTGGCGGCGCGTCGCCGTACGGCGCTGAACCAGGAGCTCGCGAACCGCGAAGCGGAGCTGCGGCAATTGCGCGACGACCGGGCGGCGCTCGACGTCGCGGACGATCGGGCGCGACTCTCACGGCAGCTCGACGGGCTGCTGCAGGAGCGGCTCGCCGATCTGAGCACGGCGGCCGAGTCCGCGAACGGGTTGCCGCCGGCCGAGGCGAGGGCGGTGCTGGAGTCGATCGAGTCGGGCAGCCGGCAGACGTTGGACGACATGCGGGAGATCGTCGGGCTGCTGCGCGGTGACGACGTCGCGTTCGCGCCGACGCCGACGGTGGCTCATCTCGACACGTTGCTCGCGCGGCTCCGTACGGCGCACTCGCAGCTGGTCGTGACGGGTGACCCGCGGGCATTGCCTGCAACTGTGGAGCTTTCGGCGTACCGGATCGTCGAGCATCTGGTGACCGCGCTGGCCGATCAGGCCGATGCGCCGATCGTGGTGTCGGTGCGGTTCGAGGCCGATGCGCTCGAGATCCGGGTGAACGGACAGGTCGGCGAGGTTGCCGACCTGAAGGCAGCGGTGGCCCGGGCGAAGGAGCGCGCCAAGCTGCTGGGTGGTTCGGTCGACGTGAAGGTCACCAAGGGCCGGGCGGGCGCTGTCGCTCAGCTGCCGGTGGTCGGCTGACTGAGATGAACGGCGCGCGCAGGCTCGAAGCGGTGGGGATCGTGGTGCTGGTCGCCGCGGTCATCGCCCTGCCTACGGCGATCCATGGCTGGCCGACTTCCATCGCCGGGAACGTCTTCACGGCTGCGCTGATGGGGAGTGGTCTCACGCTGCTGTGGTGGCGGAGCCATCCCCGGCTGGTCGCCGTCCTGGGCGGTGCGCTCCTGTTCGTGCCAGTGGTGCTCAACGCGTACGGCTGGTTCCCGGATACCGCCTTCGCGATCCTCGCGCTGATCACTCTGGTCGCGGCGCTCGGCTGGTCGGGGCGGGCCGCGTGGGCGGTCGCGGGCGCGCTGGCGGCGTACCTGGCCGTCCTCTGGGTGATCCTCGGCGACGGTATCGAGGTTCCGTTGATCATGTTCAGCGTGCCGAGCTTCCTGGCCGGGACGGTACTGCGGTTGCACCGCGAGGCGACCGAAGCGCTTGCCCGGCGCGGGCGTGAGCTCGAGGAGGAGCGCGAGCTGTTCGCGGAACTCGCCGTACAGCACGAGCGGGCCCGGATCGCGTCGGAGCTGCACGACATCGTCGGGCATGCGATCAGCGTGATGGTGATCCAGGCAGCGGCCGGGCAGCGGCTGGTCGACCGGGATCCGGTCGGGACGTCACAGGTGTTCGCCGGGCTCGCGGAGTCGGCGCGGCAGGGGCACGAGGATCTGCGGCGACTGGTCGAGTTGCTCGGCGGGATGGAGGTCGGCGGGCCGGATCTGTCGCTGATCGAGGAGATCGTGACCCGGGCGGCGCGGAGCGGGCTGGACGTGTCGTGCCGGTTCGAGGGTTCGCGCGAGGGGGTGTCGGCGCCGGTCGCGCATGCGGCGTTCCGGGTCGTGCAGGAGAGCCTGACGAACGCACTCCGGTACGCACCGGGTGCCGCCGTCCGCGTCGTGGTCAACGGCGCCGGCCGGGATCTGACCGTGCGCGTCGCGAACGGCGATGCGGCCCAGCAGCGTCAGTTGCTGTCGGGCACGGGGCGCGGGCTGGCCGGGCTGCGGGAACGGGTGCAGGAGCTGGGCGGTCAGCTCGTCGCGGGACCAGTCGCCGGCGGCTGGCTGGTCGAGGCGACGATGCCCGGCGGCGGCAGCCGCCGGGCCAGGCGCGGCGGACTCGGTCGGCGCTAGATCAGTTGGTGCTGACCGGGCGGCCGGAGGTTTGCCAGGCGTGCATGCCGCCGTCGAGGTTGATGGCCTCGCGGCCGAGCTGGTTCAGGAACTGGGTGGCCATCCCGGAGCGGCCGCCGACCGCGCAGACGCAGAGCACCTTCTGGTCCAGCGGCACCTCACCGACCCGGTCCTGCAGCTGGCCGAGCGGGATGTGCACGGCGCCCTCGATGTGCCCGCGATCCCACTCGTCGGGCTCGCGCACGTCGAGCACGAACGCCTCCGCGAGCAGGTCGTCGTCGAGCTCAGCCACGACCATCGAGGGGATCTCCTGGTTCTGGAACATGCCCCAAGCATGTCAGACCCGCGGTGCCCCCAGGTGGCCGGTTCCGGAAGGCGGTTGCCCGGAGTCCGGATAACTCATTGACACCGGGCGGCGGATTTCGGACCGTGGCTCGAAGGAGGCCGCGGTGGCACTGATTCAGGGGATCCCCGGGGAGTTCGAACCGCAACCCTGGGGTGAGGCGATCCTGCGGAGTCGCGAGCTCCTGCTGCTCCGGATCGCCCGCCGTCCACCCGACCACGAAGTACGCCTGCCCGGGCTCGCCACGACTCCGCTGCACGTCGTCGAGGACCACACCGGCCGTGCACTGACCTGGCGCCACGACGGTGACGATCTGGTCGTGCGGCTGCCCGACTCGGGCGAGTCACCTGTCGTCCGCGTCGCGCTGAAGGGCAAGCTGCGGATCGTCCCGCCGGACACGGTCACCGCCAACGCGGACGGCGTCTGGGACCTCACCCCGCCCGGCGCGACGGCCTATCTCGTCGCGCGCCGCGCCAGTGATATCGCCGTACGGTTCGTCGGCATGGTCGAGCCGGACAGCCAGCACCACATCCGGCTGGCCGGCCGGCGGTACGGCGTGACCGGCCAGCAACTCACGCGGACCACGATCGGCCCGTTCCCAATGCCAGCGCTTCGGGTCGTGCCGCTGGCGATCCCCGTCGGCGTACGGCGGGTGCTCGTCGCGTCGGTCGGCACTGTGCTGGCCTCGATCCACCCGGGCCGCGACGAGGTCACCGTGGTGGTGACGAACTTCGGCCGGACCCCGGCGCGCGGTGAGGTCGAGCTACCGCTGCCACCCGGATGGTCCGCGACCGAGCAGGCCTGGGCCTTCGACGGGCTGGAACCGGGACGGTCCGTCGGGTGGGCCACCCGAGTCGCCGGTCCACCTGGTCAACACGAGTTGCGGGTCCGGTTGGAGGCAGGCCGACGCTCAGCTTCCTCACCGTACGTCGTTGCTCTGTAGCCGCTTGCACGACCTAGTGGACTTCAACCTCTTCTTTGATTGCTTTGGCAGGCAGGCGTTTGCCGAGGTTCTGGTGACCCAGCACGGTCATCGTGCCGCGCACCTTCTCCAGCGCGAGCGCGATCAGGAAGAAAGCATGCCCAAGGCAAGGATGTGGGCGGGAACCTACTTCAGCAGCTTCGACAGCCTTCGGTCGGCCAGCGGCTTGCCACCCGTCTGGCAGGTGGCGCAGTACTGCAGGGAGGAGTCGGCGAAGCTGACCTCGCGGACGATGTCGCCGCAGATCGGGCACTTCTCGCCCTTGCGGCCGTGCACGCGCAGGCCGGACTTCTTCTCCGACTTCAGATCCTGGACGGCGAGGCCGGCGGAGCGGTCGACCGCATCCTGGAGGGTCTCGCGCATCGCGTCGTACAGGGTCTTGAGCTCGTCCTCGGACAGGTTCGACGCGGGTTTGAACGGGCTCATCTTCGCGACGTGCAGGATCTCGTCGGAGTACGCGTTGCCGATGCCGGCGATCACCGACTGGCTCCGCAGGACGCCCTTGAGCTGAACCCGGCCTTGTTTCTTGAGGATCTCGCTGAAGTCCTCCAGCGACAGGGTGAACGGATCCGGCCCGAGCCGGGCGATCCCGGGGACCTCATTCACGTCGCGCACGACGTACACCGCGAGCTTCTTCTGGGTCCCGGCCTCCGTCAGGTCGAACCCGGAGCCGTCGTCCAGCACGGTCCGAAGCGCGATCGGCCCCTTCCCCGGCCGGACCAGCCCGGTGTTCTGCTCCTCTTTCCACCGCAGCCAGCCCGCGCGGGCCAGGTGAATCACCAGGTGCACGCCCTGCGCGGAAATGTCCAGGAACTTCCCGTGCCGCTGCACATCGTCGATCAGCAACCCGACCATCGCGGACACCGGCGGGTCGTACGTCTTCAGCGCACTGATCGCGGTGATATCGGCCCGCGCGAACGCATGCCCCACCGCACGCTCCCGCAGGAACGTGGCAAGCGACTCCACCTCCGGCAACTCAGGCACCCCCCTAGTGTGCCTGACGCCAGGGACAGTTCCGGTGGATCACCCATGGAAGGGGGTTGTGGCGGACGGTAGCGTCGGGGGCAACAGAGTAGGGAGGCCCTGATGGGGTTTGTGAAGACGTTGGTGAAGGGCGCTGTGGTCGCCAAGCTGGTGCAGGTTGCGCAGCGTGAGCTGAGCAAGCCGGAGAACCAGCAGAAGATCAAGCAGGCATTCCAGAAGGTGCAGCAGCGACGGGCTCAGTGAGCAGGTTTGTGCGCCTGGAGGGTGTAAGTGGCGGCCAGATGGTGCGGGTTGTCCGTCAGGCGCCACTCACCGTCGCTGTCCTCGGTCATCAGGCCGGGGAGGGCGTTCCAGGGCGCACTGTCGTGCTCGGTGAGCGAATCGAACACCAGTCCGGCCTGCTGTAGAGCGGTGATGGTCTCCCCGAGGCCGTGGTTCCACTCATGCGTCACGGTGGTGGCGAACTCGACGTCGGTCTCGACGTACGTCCCGCCCTCGTCGAACACGAGCGGCTCGGCGGTCTCGAAGTACGAGTAGCGCACCTCGGGGACCTGCGGGCCTGCCTCCAGCGTCCACAGCATCGGGTGGCCTTCCCGGACGAACAGCCGTCCGCCGGGCTTCAGCAACCCGGCGACCACCTGCGCCCAGCGCTGGATGTCGGGCAGCCAGCACAGCGCCCCGATCCCGGTGTACACGAAGTCGTACGACGCCGCGCCGAGCACCTCCACCGCGTCGTACGCGTCGGCCACGTGGAAGTCCATCGGCAACCCGAGCCGCTCCGCGAGCGACTGGGCCTGCTCGATCGCCGGCCCGGAGAAGTCCAGCCCGCTCATCCGCGCACCCAGCCGAGCCAGTGACACCGTGTCGGTGCCGATGTGGCACTGCAGATGCACGCCGCGCAGCCCGCTGATCTCACCGAGTCGCAGCCGGTCGAACCGGACCACTTCGCTCAGGTACGACGGGTCCGAGAGGAACTGCTCCACGTGGTAGCTGGGTGACGCCACGTGCGCCGGTACCCGCTCGTCCCAGTTGGCCCGGTTCACATCGCGATAGTCAGTCACGGGTTCGAGGGTAGAGGTAACTCCACCCTCGAAGAGGATTCAGCGCGACTGTGCCCGGGGTGCTGGACTGATGTGCTGGAGGGCATGAGCCAGGTACTGGATCGAACGCGCATTCAGGACATCGACGCGCTGCGTGGTTTCGCCCTCCTGGGCATCTTGGTCGTGAACATCACCTTCGCCGCCTCCGGGTACCCGATCCACATCGCCGAGGACCCGGCGTACAACTCCTGGCTCGACCAGTCGGTGCACTGGGTCTCGATGGCCTTCGTGGACATGAAGTTCTACCTGCTGTTCTCGTTCCTCTTCGGGTACAGCTTCCAGCTGCAGATGGAGGCGGCGCAGCGGGCAGGCGCAGCGTTCAGGCCGCGGATGCTGCGGCGCCTGGGCGGCCTGTTCGTGATCGGCGTACTGCACGGCGTCTTCCTGATCACCGGCGACATCCTCAGCGTGTACGCGATCATCGGCCTGGTCCTGCTGGGCATGCGCCGCATCAAGGACCGTACGGCGCTCCTGGTCGCCGGTGCGATCTACGCGTACCTCTTCGTCACGCTGGCGGTCGCTGCAGTGTTCCTGGACACCGCTGCGATTCTCGACCCGAGTACTGCGGTCGCCGCCGCGCAGCAGACCACAGCGAATCTGGCCGGCTCATTCAACGACGTCATCGGCGAGCACGTCCGCGCCCTGCCGACGTACGGCCTGTCGCTGCTGACTGTGCAAGGCCCGACCACGCTGGCCGCGTTCCTGGTCGGCATGGTGGTCGGACGACGCCGGATGCTGAAGAGCCTCAACGGCACCGAGGCGGTACTACGGCTGATCCAGCTGGTCGGCTTCTCCGTCGGCATCACCGGTGGCGTGTACTACGCGTCGCTCGGCGGCAACGGCGACACCAGCGGCGTACTGATCAGCGTGCTCACCGCACCGTTCCTGACGGCTGCGTACGTCGCGTCGCTGCTGCGGTTCATGCACACCGACCGCGGCGACGACATCCGCCGTCTGCTGGCGCCGGCCGGTCGCATGGCTCTGTCGAACTACCTCGGGCAATCAGTGGCGATGCTGTTGCTCTTCACCGGCGTCGGGTTCGGCCTGGTGGGTCAGGTGTCACCACTGGAGACGGTGGGCTTCGCGGTCGGGATCTTCGTCCTGCAGGTGATCCTGAGCCACATGTGGCTCAACACTTTCCGCTACGGCCCCGTCGAAGGAGCACTGCGGGCGGTCACGAATGCGACCGCCCCCAGCTGGCGAAGCCTCGATCAGGCCGCGTGACGGCCGTGGTGCAGCCGGGCGGCGCGGATGGTGTGCACGCTGCCGGTGGTTGAAGCGGGCTTGTGGGCAAAGGGCTTGGCCGCTGCGCCGAGCGCGAGCAGGTCGAGCTTGGTCCGGGCCACGTCGCGGTCATCGGCGACCCAGGTGCCCCTCGGGCCGGCCGCCGGACCGGTCGAGTGGCGCCTGTTGCTGATCTCCAGAGCCGCGATCACGGCGAGCACGAGAACTGTGAAAACTACATATCCGGTCATGGCAGTAATCATGCTACCTTCCAGATCCTGCCACCAGTGGCACTATTGACATACTCCGACAAATTCCTGCCATACTGTCGGCATGTTGCAGAAGGTCGCGGTTGTGCTGATGGAGGACGTCGCCCTGTTCGAGTTCGGCGTACTGGCCGAAGTCTTCGGGATCGACCGCACCGACGACGGCGTGCCGCCGTTCGACTTCAAGGTGTGCTCGACGACCCCGGGTCAACCGATGGAGACGAGCACCTACTCCCAGGTGATCGCGCCGTACGGGCTCGAGGAGCTCGAGGACGCGGACCTGATCGGCATCCCGGCCACCACCTGGCGGCACGAGTACGACGACCGCGTGCTGGACGCACTCCGCAAGGCGGAGGCGCGGGGCGCGATCCTGCTCACGGTGTGCTCGGGCGCGTTCGTGCTCGGCACTGCCGGGTTGCTCGACGGCCGCGCGTGCACCACGCACTGGCGCTACGCGAAGAAGTTCACCGAGCAGTTCCCGACCGCGAAGCTCGACGCGGACGTGCTGTTCGTCGACGACGGCAACATCATCACCAGCGCCGGTACGGCGGCCGGCATCGACGCCTGCCTGCACCTGGTCCGGCGCGAGCTCGGCAGCGCGGTCGCGACCCGGATCGCCCGCCGGATGGTGGTCCCGCCGCAACGCGACGGCGGCCAGCGGCAGTACGTCGAGGTGCCCGTACCGGAGTCGTCCGGGGAGAGCCTGCAGCCGGTGCTCGACTGGATGGTCGACAACATCAGCATCGACCACACCGTGCCCGCGCTGGCCCGGCGCGCGCAGATGTCCGAGCGCACCTTCGCTCGCCGCTTCGTCGCCGAGACCGGGACCACACCGCTGAAGTGGGTCACCACCCAACGCGTCCTGCGCGCCCGCACCCTCCTCGAGCAGACCCGGATGGGCATCGAGCAGATCGCGTCCGAATCAGGATTTGGAACGGCGGCCTTGCTGCGGCATCACTTCCGTAGAGTGGTGGGCGTGCCGCCACAGGATTACCGCCGTACGTTCCAGACCGCAGGCTGATGGTCACCTACCGCAACGCCCTACCCTCGGATGCCCTTGCTGTACTGGCATTCTGGGCCGGTGCCGCTGAAGACTCCCATCGCCCGCCGGACTCGCCCGACGCCGTACGCCGGCTGATCGACCGTGATCCGGAAGCGTTGATCCTTGCCGTGGACAACGATGTTGTCGTCGGCTCGATCATCGTCGGGTGGGACGGATGGCGTTGCCATCTGTACCGCCTCGCGGTCGCTCCCACGCACCGCCGCCAGGGCATCGGCCGCGAACTGGTCGCCCGGGCCGAGGCGCGCTTCGCGTCGTACGGCGGGACGCGGGCCGACGCGATGGTGCTCGACGACAACGAGCAGGCCCATCGGGTCTGGTCGACCGCCGGCTACGCGCCGCAGGCGGAGTGGTCCCGCTGGGTCAAGCCACTCTGACCGGAGAACGTGACGGCGCACACGTGCGGCCCGTTCGATTTGCGTCCGCACCTCACGATCTGGCTAGGGTCGGAGGCAGTGAGTGCTTCGAAACGCAGGCTGAGCTGGGACGTGGTTCGCGTCGTGGCCGTGCTCGCCGTGATCTTCACCCACGTCACATACCAGGGCCCGTTCCTGCACCCTGAGCTCGGCGCACCGCTCGGCCCGTACCCGTTCCAGGTCGGCGCGAGCATCCTGCTGGTGATCAGCGCGTACTTCGTCTGCGTGACGATCCGGAGAGGGTCGACGTCGCGCTGGTTGTGGCGCCGGGTCTGCCGGGTGCTCCCGCCGTACCTGATCGCTGTGCTGTTCACGTACACGGTGGTGGTGCTGTTCGGGCCGAGCAACTGGATCCTGCCGACGCGGCGTGACCTGTGGGGCAATCTGACGCTGGCGGCCTCGTTCGACTCGAGCATCCAGCTCATCGACGGCTCGTACTGGACGCTGCCGCTCCAACTGATGGCGTTCGGCGCAGCCGCTCTCCTGTGGCCGCGCGGCCTCGGACCTCGGATCACCACACTGCTCTGGATCATGATCGTCGCCCCGGTGGTGCTGCAGTGGGACGACCGGATCGGCCACAGCCCGCTCTGGGTCCAGCAGACGTGGAACGGTCTCGGCCTGCATCGCCTGCAACTGTTCGCGATCGGCATCGCGATCTGGCTCTGGTCGCAGCGACGGATCGGCGTACTGCACCTCGGCGCCCTGCTCGCGGCGACCGTCTTCGCACAGCACGCGCACACGTCGGACCTTCCGTCATCACTGGGCATCGGGCTGCTCCTGGTGTTCGTCGCCCTCGCGGCGCGCGGCCCGGACTGGACTGCGTTCGCCCGGATGCGGAGGCCGATCCAGTTCCTGGCCCGCATCTCGTTCGGCCTGTACCTGCTCAACCAGGTGGTCGGCTATCTGATCGCGTACCGCCTGATGGAACTCGGGGCGGGCCGGCTCACCCAGATCGCCGGCGCGGTGATCGGCGTGATCACGCTGGCCTGGCTACTGACGAAGTACGTCGAGGAGCCGGCGTACCGGGCGCTGGCGACGCTCCGGGTCCGCGGGCTCGGGGCCCGGGCGTTCGCCTGGCTGAATACTTGACATCGGATACCCGGCATCTAATACTCGATTTCGAGTAATCGAGATCGAGGGGATGCGATGGCCAGGCGCAAGGTGGGGAATCCGCTGGCGTTCGCCGTGCTCGGGAGTCTCGGCGAGCGGCCGATGCACCCCTACGAGATCTCCACGATGCTCAGGGCCCGCGGCAAGGACCAGAGCATCAAGGTCAACTACGGCTCGCTCTATTCGGTCGTTTCGGCGCTGGAGAAGCACGGCTTCATCGAGGCTCTGGAGACGGTCCGGGAGGGCAATCGGCCGGAGCGGACCGTGTACCAGATCACCGAAGCCGGCCAGGGCGAGTTCAGCGACTGGCTCACCGAGCTGGTCGGTACGCCGTCGCGCGAGTTCCACCCGTTGGAGGCCGGTCTCGCGTATCTGCCCGGTCTGCCGCCGGATCGGGTCGTCGAGCTGCTCGAGCAGCGGCTGGCGGCGGTCGACGCGGAGATCGAGGAGATGACCGCGCTGCACGAGCAGATGACCGCGATGGAGTTCCCGCGGATCTTCTGGGTCGAGTCGGAGTTCCGGCTGGCGCTGCTCCGGGCGGAGTCGGCGTACGTTCACCAGCTCGCCGAGGAGATCCGCACGGACAAGCTCGGCGGCGCGGAGTTCTGGCGCAAGGCCTGGAAGGTCTTCCTGGAGGACGGCATCGCCCCGGCCGAGCAGTTGAAGGATCCGGTCAAGTACTTCGGTCAGGAGTTCGCCTGGATGAAGGCGATTCCGCCGGAAGCCACCTAACAAGATGCGGCCCTCGACCCAACGGTGCGGCAACACCAGGGTCAAGGGCCGCTGTTCCTCGAGTCGGTCCGAAGACCTGGCACCCAAGGCGCATCCATCAGGATAGCCAGGCCGGACCGGCTCCCAGCGCACAAGGGAGTCACCTGATGGCTACGCATGCCCTCGAAGCGGTCGACCTGGTCAAGACGTACCCGGCCGGCCGGAAGAAACCACCTCTGCGCGCGCTCGACGGACTCACCGTCAGCGTCCCGGAGGGCGTCGTCCTCGGCCTGCTCGGGCCGAACGGCGCCGGCAAGTCCACCACCGTCAAGATCCTCACCACGCTGTCCCGGGCCGACTCCGGTACGGCGCGCGTCGCCGGGTACGACGTGGTGCGCGAGCAGGACCAGGTCCGGCACGCGATCGGATACGTACCGCAGAAGTCCAGCTCGGACCCGATGGCGACCGGAATCGAGAACCTGGTGCTGAGCGGCCGGATCTTCGGCCTGTCCCGGCAGGAGGCAGTTCGCCGGGCCACCGAGTTGCTGGAGCGGTTCGGTCTGGCTGAGCACGGCGGTCGTGCGGTGCGCACGTACTCCGGCGGGATGCAGCGGAAGCTGGATGTGGCGCTCGGTCTGGTCCACCAGCCTCGCGTGCTGTTCCTCGACGAGCCGACCACCGGTCTCGACCCGGAGGCACGCGCCGATCTGTGGAACGAAGTGCTCCGACTGTCCGGTCAGGAAGGTCTGACCGTGCTGCTCACCACGCATTACCTGGAGGAAGCCGACCGGCTGGCCGGTCAGCTCGCGATCGTCGACCACGGCAAGATCGTTGCCGAGGGCACCCCGGAAGCACTGAAGTCGGCGCTGCGCGGCGACTCGGTACAGGTCGAGCTGGTCGATCCTGATACCGACGGCTCCGTCCGTACGTTGTTGAAGCAGTTGCCGGGTGTCGACGAGATCGTTGTCGAGGGCAACACTCTGCGGGCCCGGGTGGATCGCGGTGCGACCGCGGTGCCCGCCGTACTGGGAGCCCTTGAGGACAAGGCGATTCCGGTCGTCGCGGTTACGGTGTCGCGTCCTTCATTGGACGACGTGTACCTGCAGCACACGGGTCGCTCGTTCCGCGTTGCTGAGGAGGCGGCGTGATGTCGACACATACGGCTCTTGTCTTCGGCCGGTGGACGCGGGCGTCGTACCGGCAGCCGGCGTTGATCGCGTTCACGTTGATCCAGCCGGCGATCTGGCTGCTGTTGTTCGGGCAGCTGTTCCAGGGTGTGGTGCGGATCCCGGGCTTCGGCGACTCGTCGTATATCGCGTTCCTGACGCCCGGGATC
Source organism: Kribbella sp. NBC_00709 (assembly GCF_036226565.1). Lineage (GTDB taxonomy): Bacteria > Actinomycetota > Actinomycetes > Propionibacteriales > Kribbellaceae > Kribbella. The sequence continues at coordinate 3,114,365 of NZ_CP108996.1, read as the reverse complement.
GTGATGATGACCGCGTTGATGACGAGCGGCTGGAGCGGTACGGCGTTCATCCAGGACATGGAACGCGGCGTGATGGATCGTCTGCTGGCGTCACCGGTGAAGCGCGGCGGACTGATGGCGGGACAGCTGCTCAGCAATGCGTCGACGACGTTGATCCAGACGATCCTGGTGTTCGCGATCGGCTTCGCCGCCGGAGCGCGGTACGACGGTGGCGCCGGCGGTTACGTGGTCACGATCGTCGCGTCGATGCTGGTCGGGACCGCCTTCGGGTCGCTCTCGAACGCGGTCGCCCTGCTCACTCGCCAGCAGGAGGCGCTGATCGGCATCTCGCAGTTCGTCTCGCTGCCGCTGACGTTCATGTCGTCGATCATGATCGACCCGGCGGTGGCGCCACACTGGGTCAACGTCGCAGCCCGCTACAACCCGGTCGACTGGGCCACCATCGCCGCCCGCCAGTCACTGGCGGCTTCCCCGGACTGGTCGTCGGTATGGCGGCACGGCGCTTATCTGCTGGCATTCACGCTGATCGTCGGCTGGCTGTCCACACGAGCCTTCAGGACATACCAACGCTCCGTTTGATGCTTCTCCGAAGCTCAGCGAGCGAGGGCTTCGGAGTACCAGGGCTTGATGACGGTGTCGATGATCGCGAGGCGTTCGTCGAAGGGGACGAAGGCGGACTTCATCGCGTTGATCGCGAACCACCGGAAGTCCGCCAACCCGTAGTCGAACGCCTCCGCGAGCAGGGCGAGCTCGCGGCTCATCGACGTACCGCTCATCAAGCGGTTGTCGGTGTTGACCGTCACCCGGAAGCGGAGCTTCGCGAGCAGGCCGATCGGGTGCTCGGAGATCGACGCGGCCGCGCCGGTCTGCAAGTTGGAGCTCGGGCACATCTCCAGCGGGATCCGCGCGTCCCGGACGTACGCCGCCAGCCGCCCGAGCTCGATCTTGTCGCCGTCGTGGGTGATGTCGTCGATGATGCGTACGCCGTGACCGAGCCGGTCGGCGCCGCACCACTGGATCGCCTGCCAGATCGACGGCAGGCCGAACGCCTCGCCGGCGTGGATGGTGAAGTGCGCGTTCTCCCGCTGCAGGTACTCGAACGCGTCCAGGTGGCGGGTCGGAGGGTAACCGGCCTCGGCGCCGGCGATGTCGAACCCGACCACGCCGGCGTCACGGTACGCGACCGCCAGCTCGGCGATCTCCATCGACCGCGCCTTGTGCCGCATCGCGGTCAGCAACTGCCGCGCCACGATCGGCCGCTCGGCAACCGCCATCCCGTGCTCGAACCCTTCCCGCACCGCATCCACGACCTGCTCGAGCGTGAGCCCGAGCGTCAGGTGCTGCTCAGGCGCGTAGCGCACCTCGGCGTACACCACGCCGTCCGCCGCCAGATCCTGCACACACTCACTCGCCACCCGCTTGATCGCCTCAGCCGTCTGCATCACCGCGACCGTGTGATCAAACGTCTCCAAATACCGCTCCAACGACCCCGAGTCCGCCGACTCCACAAACCACTCACCCAACGCCGCCGCATCCCCCCGAGGCAACGCATGCCCGATCTCCCCCGCCAACTCCAACACCGTCTGAGGCCGAAGCCCCCCGTCGAGGTGGTCATGCAGAAGCACCTTGGGCGCCGCATTCAACTGCTCAGGCGTGATCATCAAGCCATCTTCGCAGCGCCTCCGCCGAATCTGCCCCACATTGCCCCGAGATGCCCCGCGATGCCCCGCAAAGGTCCTGGGTTCTCGGGGTGTCGCCCCGGCAAGGGTTGCTGACTCCACCGACCTCAAGTCCCGCTTCCCGGGCGCGACCGGATACTCACCCCGCAACCTCAAGTACATGCGTGCCTTCGCGGCCGCTTGGCCGGACTCTGCATTTGTGCAACGCACCGTTGCACAATTGCCCTGGCGTCATCATGTGGCCTTGCTCGAGAAACTCGACGATGCCGAGGCGCGGCTCTGGTACGCCGCGGCCGCCGTCGAGCGAAGGACGGCGACAAACCGACGATCGGCCTCCTGCTCTGCCAGAACAAGAAACGAGTCGTCGCGGAGTACGCACTGAAGGGATTCAAGGCGCCGATCGGAGTCGCGGAGTGGACGGACGCGAGCAACAGTTCGCTCCCCGAGGAATTCCAGTCCGCGCTGCCTACTGTCGCCGAGTTGGAGGCTGAGCTGACATCTGCCGAGGACGGGACCTGATTCCCGGGCGGGAATTGAGGGTGGGTGGGTGGGGGACGCACTGTGGGTGGGTGGAGACGATGAGGAGTTATCACATTCAGTACGGCGGCGGGCTGGAGAGTCTGCGGTTGCGGGAGCATCCGGTGCCGGTGCCTGGGCCGAGCGAGGTGCTGGTGCGGATTCGGGCCAACTCGCTCAGCTCGCGTGAGTTGAACATCCTGCGTGGCCGCTATCCGTTGCCGGTGGCCGACGACATCATTGCCGCGTCCGATGGGGCGGGTGAGGTCGTCGCGGTGGGTACGGACGTGGATCGAGTCCAGGTCGGCGACCGGGTGATGGGGGTTGTGTTCCAGAGGTGGTTCGACGGGCGCTTCGACCTGGAGCACGCCGATCAGCTCGGCGGTTCGCTCAACGGTCTGCTGACGGAGTACGCCGTACTCGACCAGGACGGCGTCGTACCGATCCCGGGTCAGCTCACGTACGAAGAGGCAGCGACCCTGCCGTGTGTGGCTGTGACTGCGTGGAACGCTCTGGTCGGTGGGCAAGGTCTGGTGCCTGGCGAGCACGTCCTGACTCTCGGGTCGGGCGGAGTGTCCCTGTTTGCGCTGCAGTTCGCGAAGCTGCTCGGTGCTCGGGTGATCGCGACCGCCGGCAGCGACGAGAAGGCGGCGCGACTGACCGAGCTCGGTGCCGACGAGGTCATCAACCACACCCTCACGCCGGACTGGGCGAAGCAGGTGCGTGAGCTGACCGACGGCCGCGGGGTCGACCACGTCGTGGATGTGGCCGGGAACCTGAACGAGTCGTTGCGGGCCACGGCGACCGGCGGCGAGGTCGCGTTCGTCGGCTCGCTCGGTGGCGCTGACCCGATCGACGCCCGCCTGCTGTTCACGTCCTCGGTCACGCTGCGTCCGATCGCCTTGGGACACCGGGCGCACTTCCGGGCGATGAACGAGGCCATCGCCGCAGCCGACCTGCATCCGGTGATCGACCGGGTCTTCCCGTTCGACGAGACTCCTGCCGCCTTCCGCTACTACGTCGACGGCGGCGGGTTCGGCAAGATCGTGATCTCGCACGCGGCCTGATCCTTCCCGTCCGGCAAACGTTCAAGATTTTCGTCGGTGGGGCGTGCCATGGTGAGCAGATGGTGAATCGGCTGCGTCGTCGCCCCGAGTGGCAGTTCTTCGCCGTGCTGCCGCGGACGGATTCGAAGCTGGCCGCCGCCTGGTGGTTGATCCTGCTGGCCCGCGGCGCATTGCCCGCGGCGTTCGCGATCGCGATGGGCTGGCTGGTCGGCGCGGTTCAGCACGGCACTCCGCTGGCCGCGCCACTCACCTTGATGGGTACGACGTTCATCCTGCTGCAGGTGCTGACGCCGGTGCATCAGGCCGTCAGCGCCAACCTCGGCAGCCGCGTATCGGCGTACCTGAACGACAGACTCGCGGAAGCCTGCGTCGGGCCGCCGGGGATCGGGCACCTCGAGGATCCGAGTCTCAGTGAGGACCTGACCGTGGCCCGGGAGTTCGACCGCGGTCAGACCGGACCGCCGATGTATCTGAACGTCGACTTCGTCGCGGGCAGTCTGGTCGAGCTGGTCGGCGGCCTCGCGTCCGCTGTGGTGCTGTTCGGATTCACCTGGTGGGCGCCATTGCTGCTCGTCGTCGCGTGGACGGCGACGCACTGGCTGCTCCGGGAGAGCGGCGTCTGGAAGGACCGGAACACCGCCGAGGTCCGATCCGCGCAGCGCCATGCCAACTATGCCTACGAGTTGGCGGTCGATCCGGATCCGGCGAAGGAGCTGCGGCTGTTCGGCCTCGCCGACTGGACCGTTCAGCGCTTCACCGAGCGGCGCCGCCGGCTGTTCGAGTTGCAGTACGCCGCGACCCGTTTGCGGGAGCGACCAATGATCTGGAGCCTCCTGATCGTTGGCATCACCAACGGTGTCGTGTTCTGGTCCCTCGGCGCGGCGGCGATCAACGGCCGGCTGGAGCTCGACCGGCTGGTGGTGTTCGCCCAGGTCGCGATCGGCGTCGGCATGATCGCGTTCGGCGGGCTGAACTGGGCGCTGGATGGAGCAGCCGCGCCCGTCGCCGCCGTACAGCGGCTGGAGCCCGCGATGGCACCGGCCGGTGCGCTGTCTCCTGGGACCCTGAGAGTCCCGGGAGGTGCGGTCGAGCTCGACATCCGAGGACTGAGTTTCCGTTATCCACATGCTGCCCAGCCGGTCTTCGACGGCCTCGACCTGACGATCCCGGCCGGGTCGTCGCTGGCCGTGGTCGGTCAGAACGGCGCGGGCAAGACCACGCTGGCCAAGCTTCTCTGCCGGCTGTACGACCCGGTCACCGGCACAATTCGCGTCGACGGCACGGATCTGAGGGACCTCGACGTCGACGCCTGGCGGGCCCGTGTCGCCGCGGTCTTCCAGGACTTCCTCAAGCTCGAACTGCCCCTGCGGGACAACGTCGCCCCGGGCGGTGCTCCCGAGGCCGACATCCGGGCTGCCCTCAAGGACGCCGGCGCGGAGGACCTGGCCGACCTCGACACCCGGCTGGCCACGGGGTACGGCGACGGCACCGATCTGTCCGGTGGTCAATGGCAGCGCGTCGCATTGGCGCGGGCGCTGTGCGCAGTACGGCTGGGTGCTGGTCTGGTGTTGCTCGACGAACCGACGGCCCAGCTGGACGTTCGCGGTGAGGCGGCGATCTTCGACCGGATCCTGACGGCGACCCGCGACGTCACCACGATCCTCGTCTCGCACCGGTTCTCGACGGTCCGGCATGCCGACCGGATCTGCGTCCTGGAGCACGGCCGGGTCGTCGAGCTCGGCAGCCACGACGAGCTGATGAGCCTCGGCGGGCGGTACCGGACGATGTTCGACCTGCAGGCGCAGCGATTCACGGCCGAGGTCGACGAGGAAGGGCTGAGCTATGACACGCTCTGACGATCTCCCCAGGGCCATCCCCGCGATGTGGCGGCTCTGCAAGCTGGGCTATCAGCACGAGCCGCGGCTGTTGCTCGCCGCCTTCCTGATGACGCTGCTCGCCGCGATCCCCGACGCCTTGCTCGCGTTGTGGCTGAAGGTCCTTGCCGACGGCGTACTGCAGGACGACCGTCGCGCCGTGCTGCTCGCGGCCGGCGGATTGGCGCTGTCCGTGACGGCGACCTGGTTCCTGCGGACGCTGTCGACGCGGATCTCGCGGCACTTCCGGGACCGCGTGACGATCATGCTCGAGGCCCACGTCGCGCGGTTGCAGGCATCCGTGGCCACGGTGGAACACCACGAGCGCCGCGACTACCTGGATCGCCTGTCGGTACTGCGCAAACAGGTCTTCGTGCTCGACCACATGTACATGTCACTGTTCTCGACCTGTGGCTGGATCCTCCGACTCGGAGTGACCGTCGCCCTGCTGATGTCGATCCACCCGAGCCTCGCGCTCCTGCTCGTGTTTGCGCTGCCGACAGTCGTCAGCTCCAGCTGGCGGCCCGGCGTCGAGCGGCAGATCGAGGAGCGGTTCGCCGCTCACAGTCGCCTGGCCGAGCACTTGTTCAAGACCGCGACGACACCCGCGCCGGGCAAGGAGGTCCGCGTCATCGGCATCGGGCGCAACCTCGTGGAGGACCGTCGCCGCGAGTGGGAGCAGTGGTACGGGCCGATCGCTGCCGCCCGGTGGGTCAGCGCCGGATGGCACGCCGTCGCCTGGGCCATCTTCGGAGCGGCGTACGTCGGTGCGGTGTTGTTCGTCGCGACCGGGCTGCATGGGTCGGTCGGCGACGTGCTGCTGATTCTCGCCGCGGGTGCGCGGTTGTCGTCGTACATCGGAGCGACGGTCGGCGAGATCGGCTTCCTGCGCGGGATCTGGCTGGACGGCTCGCGGCGGCTGGTCTGGCTGGAGAACTACGCAGCCTCCTTCGACCGCACCACCGATCTCCCGGCGCCCGATCGGCTCACGGACGGCATTCGGCTGGAGCACGTCTCGTTCACGTACGCCGGAGCCGACCGGCCGGCGTTGGACGATGTCAACCTGCGACTGCCCGCCGGCAAGGTGATCGCGGTCGTCGGTGAGAACGGCGCGGGCAAGTCCACGCTGGTGAAGCTGATCTGCAAGCTGTACGAGCCGACCGATGGACAGGTGTTGCTGGACGATCAGCCGCTGGACCGGATACCGGCCGAGGCGTGGCGGCTGAAGGTCGCGGGTGCGTTCCAGGACTTCTTCCGGTTCGAGTTCCGCGCGGCGCACAGCGTCGGACTCGGTGATCTTCCGCGGCTGGACGACGTACCGGCTGTCACTGCGGCTGTTGGGCGGGCCGGTGCGGAGGATGTGCTGGAGCGGCTCGAGTCCGGGTTGGACACCCAGCTCGGTTCCACCTGGCCGGACGGCGCGGAGATCAGCTTCGGGCAGTGGCAGAAGCTCGCGCTGGCGCGTGGCTTCATGCGGGACCGGCCACTGCTGCTCGTCCTCGACGAGCCGACTGCCGCGCTGGACGCCGAGACCGAGCACGCGCTCTTCGAGCGGTACGCGGCGGCGGCCAAGGAGGGTACGGACGGCCGGATCACGATCCTGGTCTCACACCGGTTCTCGACGGTGCGGATGTCCGATCAGATCGTGGTCCTGGACGGCGCCCGGGTGGTCGAGACCGGCACGCACGACGAGCTGATCGCCCGCGACGGGCAGTACGCCGAGCTGTACCGGATCCAGGCCGCGTCGTACCACTAGTTGATCTTGAAGACGGGGACGCCCGGAGCGATGTGGTGCAGGACCTCGTCGGGGGAGTTCTTCGAGACGTCGCCGCCGAAGAACGTGCCGACCTCCCAGGCCCACTTCTTCAGGTACAGCCGCAGGGCGGGGATCTTGTCGGCGTCGGCGAGCTCCTCGGCGCGGAACGTCTTGATCTTGCCGCCGAGCTGCAGCCGGCCGGTGCCGCTGGCCCGCAGGTTCTTGACCCACTGGGTGTGGCCGCGCGGCGCGACCAGGTAGCGCTGGCCGTCGATGATCAGCAGGTTGACCGGCGTACTGCGCCACTCGCCGGACTTGCGGCCCTGGACCGAGAGGACCCGGCTGCCCATCAGGCTCAGCCCCAGCTTCGTCAGGCGGGCCACGATCTTGTTGAAGACCCGCATGCTGCCCTCGGAGGCGGTGATGACGCGCTTGCTGTCGTAGGTCTGCTTGTACTCGGTCATGGCGGCGACTCTTTCTGCTTTGCGAGAGCGGTGCTCTCTGTTGTGATCAGTGAACATCAGATCGCTGCTCACTGTCAAGAGCACTGCTCTCGATTCTGTGGCACACTGGCTGCATGAACGCCGGACGTACTGCCCGTGAACGTGCCCGGGCCGAGCTGACCGAGGAGATCAAGGGCGCCGCTCGCCGGCAGCTCGCGACCGTCGGGGCGGAGGCGCTGTCGCTGCGCGCGGTCTCCCGCGAGCTCGGCATGGTCTCGTCGGCGCTGTACCGGTACTTCCCGAGCCGCGACGACCTGCTCACCGCGCTGATCATCGACGCGTACGACGCGCTCGGTACGGCGGCGGAGAGCGCAGCCGGCGGGGACGACCTGCTCGCGGAGTGGGTCGCGATCTACGCCGCCGTACGGGACTGGGCCCGCGCTCATCCGCACGAGTACGCGCTGATCTACGGCTCCCCGATCAGCGGTTACAAGGCGCCCCAGACGACGGTGGAGCCGGCGATCCGGGTTCCGCTGCTGCTGCTCGGGCTGTTGCAGCGGGCTCAGGTGTCGGGGCAGCTGGCGCCGCCGGTCGATGCACCGGAACCCTCCGGCCTGCTGGCGCAGCAGATCGAGGTCCTGGTGACGTTGGCGCCCGAGGTGCCACCGGCGGTGCTGTTGCGAACGATGATCACGTGGACGCAACTCTTCGGCATGATCAGCTTCGAGTTGTTCGGCCAGCTCGTCGGTTCGATGGATCCGGCCGACGAGTTCTTCGAGTCGACGTCGCGTGAGATGGCTGCGTTCGTAGGGCTTAGGTGAACGCCTTCGGCATCGGTACGTCGAGGGCTCGCGCGACTCGGCGTACATAGGTCTCCCGCGGGATCGACACCGCGCCGAGGGTGGCCAGATGATCGGTCACCCATTGGATGTCGAAGACCCGTTCCGCAGCGTACTCGTCGTTCAGCAGCTCGATCGCCCCCGCGACGGCCGCCTTCGAGCCGTCGGTCTTGTGGTGGAACATCGACTCGCCCGCGAACAGCCCGCCGATCGCCACGCCGTACAGCCCGCCGGCCAGCTCGTCGCCGTCCCAGGCCTCGACCGAGTGCACCCAGCCGAGCCGGTGCAGCTCGGTGTACGACGCGATGATCTCGCGGTCGATCCACGACCCCGGCCGGCGCGGATCCGCACAGGCACGGATGACCTGGTCGAACGCGGTGTTCACCCGGATCTCGAACTTCGCCCGGGCCCGCCGCAACGACCGCGACGGGTCGTAGCCGGCGACATCGATCACGCCACGATCGACCGGCGACCACCACAGCACCGAGCCGCGGTGGTCCGGCATCGGGAACAGCCCCCGCCGGTACGCCGCCAGCACGGTCCCCGGCGCCAGGTCCGCACCGCCCGCGACCACATCGCTCTCCCCGGCCACCCCGACCGGCGGGAACTCCCACTGGGACGGGACAGGTTCGACTGGCACAGGACCATCCTGACCCATGAAGTGGACCTGCATGCGGGCAGAACCCGCCCAACACGCGTCGATCCGGGGCGGAACGGGCACTTGTGCCTGCAGGCACGTCCACCTAGGGGACACCAAGGGTTTCTCCCGAGTGGCGAGGATCGGGGAGGCACGTACAGTTGAAGCACGTCCGGGTCTTCCGCGTGGGGCCGGTCGGGAAGGAGCACCCGTGGCCGGAGTAGCCAGGTTCGTCGCCAGCAGTCTCGCGCCCGCCGCCCAGCGGCTGGCCCCGACCGCCGCGGGCGGAGTGTTGCGCCAGATCCTCGAGATCGCGATCGATGGGTACCAGCGGTTCCCGGGCGCGGAGCGGATCGCGGACAACAAGCTCGAGCGGTGCGGCGGTGACCCGCAGCTCGCGATCGAAGCGGTGATCGACCAGCACATCCGGCTCGCCGGCGTGCAGGGGTTCGCCACCGGTCTCGGCGGTCTCGTCACGCTCCCGGTCTCCCTGCCGGCGAACCTCACCGGCCTCGCGATCGTCCAGGCCCGGATGGTGGCCGCGATCGCACACCTGCGCGGCTACGACCTCGACGATCCACGCGTCCGGACCGCGGTCATCACCTGTCTGCTCGGTGAGGAAGGCGTCGCCGACCGGCTGAAGAAGTCGAGTCTGCCGACGTCGCCGATCGCGATCGCGACCGCCCCGGTGTTCGACCCGGAGCTGGACCGGCACGTCTCGAACGAGGTCGTCGCCGAGCTGATCGCCCGCATCAGCGGCAAGAAGATGGCGCTCACCATCACCCGCCGGATCCCGCTGCTCGGCGGTGCGGTCGGCGCCGGCGTGGACGGCTGGTCGACGTACCGGGTCGGTCAGTTCGCGGACAAGAGCCTGATCCGGCGGATCCGGCGACCGATCGAGCCCTGACTCAAGCTGATTGGTCGGCCCGCTCACGACGGGTGAGCGGGAGTTTGGCGCGGGTGTTTTCGTCGGCGGGCGTTTCGACGAACAGGACCAGGTCCTGGTGGGCGGGGATCGCCAGCTCGGTGACGGTGAAGCGCAGTTCGCCGACGGTCGGGTTGACGATCTGGCGCACTCGCGGCGTACAGGCGGCGACCTCGTGGCGGGACCACAGTTGCGCGAACTCGGGGCTGATCGCGCGCAGGCGGTCGAGGTCGGTCTCCCAGTCCGGGTCGCCGATGTGTTCGGCGTACGCCGAGCGCAGGCGACCGACGATGTACGGCACCTCGGTGTCGTAGTTGAGCAGCTGGGCGCGGGCGGCCGGCTCGGTGATGATGCACCAGAGCAGGTTCTTGTGGATGCAGGGCAGCTGGTGCCAGTCGTGGAACAGATCGTTGTACGCACGGTTCGCCCGGACGATGTCGAACCGGGTGTTGGTGATCACCGCCGGCAGCGGGTCGAGGGCCTCCACGATCTCGACGAAGACGGCCTCGCTCGCGCAATCCGTCGTACGTGGCAGACGCATCGGGGTCGCCTCGGCCAGCCGGTACAGGTGTTCGCGCTCGACCGGGCTCAGCTGGAGCGTGGTCGCGACCGCGTCCAGCACTTGCCCGCTGGCGTTGATCGGCCGCCCCTGCTCGAGCCACGTGTACCAAGTCACGCCGACACCCGCGAGCTGCGCCAACTCCTCCCGCCGCAAACCGGGCGTACGCCGACGCCCGCCGCCGGGCAACCCCACATCCTCAGGAGCCACCCGCGCCCGCCGCGCCTTCAAAAACTCCCCAAGCTCAGCCCGCTGCGCACTCACCCCACCACCCTGACACTCGCCACCGACAGTTTGCACCGCGCGAGCTGCCTGTGGACAACTTCGGCTGGGCGGACGGGAACGTCGATAGACTTGAAGCGGAAAGGGCAGGGGGCGAGGCTCGGGAAGGGCAGGGCGAGGCGTCAGCCCGCCAGGGCCTGCACCACTCGACTCGGGGACGGCTTGCCGAGCTGTTCGGCCATCCAGGTGCTGGTTTCGACCAGCCTCTCCAGGTCGACGCCGGTGTGGATGCCCAGGCCATCGAGCTGCCAGAGGAGATCTTCGGTGGCGAGGTTGCCGGTGGCGCTTTCGGCGTACGGGCAGCCGCCGAGACCGCCGGCCGAGCTGTCGACCGTGGCGACGCCCTCGCGGAGCGCGGTGACGGTGTTGGCCAGCGCCTGACCGTAGGTGTCGTGGAAATGGACGGCGAGCTTGTCCACTCCGACCCCAGCGGCGGCGAAGGAGGCAATGAGTGCGGTGACCTGGCCCGGTGTCGCGACGCCGATCGTGTCGCCGAGGGAGAGTTCGTGGCAGCCGAGGTCGACCAGGCGGGCGCCGACCTTGACGACCTGGTCGAGCGGTACGTCGCCTTCCCAGGGGTCGCCGTAACACATCGACACGTACCCACGCACCGACAGGCCTTCGGCCAGCGCGCGCTGGATCGTCGGGGTGAACATCGCGAACTGGTCGTCGAGCGTGGAGTTGAGGTTCTTCGCCGCGAACGTCTCGGTCGCGCTCGCGAAGATCGCGATCTCACGGACGCCGGCCGCCAACGCGCGGTCGAGGCCGCGCTCGTTCGGGACCAGCACCGGGGCGCGCACGCCGTCCGGCAGCTCGAGCCGGTCGAGCAGTTCGGCGGCGTCGGCCAGCTGTGGGACCCATTTCGGGTGCACGAAACTCGTCGTCTCGACCGTTGTCAGGCCCGCGTCCAGCAGCCGCCGGATGAACTCGGCCTTGACCGCGACATCGACGATCGCCGACTCGTTCTGCAGCCCGTCCCGCGGCCCGACCTCGTAGATCGTGACCCGGTCCGGCAATCCCTCGGCCTTCACCAACTGCGGTTCCCGCATCGTGCTGCCTCCGTGGGGTCTGAGCGTGACACGGGATCTCCGCGACAATGCTCGTGATGAGAACTCTTGCTGACATTCTGCGCGGCGTCGAAAACGGCGCCTTCCCGGCCCTGGACCTCGGCGTCAGCGTCGTCCCGGCGCCGTCGGAGCGTGAGTCCGCAGTGGTCGCGTTCACCGGCCACATCGTCATCGCCGCGGACGTCAGCCCGGAATGGGTCGCCGAGCAACTGCCGGCAGACGATCTGGCCGCGCCGACCAACCCGCCGTTCCTGACCGCGCTGGCGGAGCGGACCGGCCGCCACGTCAGCTCGAACGACGCGATGCTGCTCGCCCCCGCGATCACCGACCCCACCAAGCGCGCCGCCGCGATCGAGGGCCTGACGGTCCGCACCGGCCACGACCATCCCCGGGTCGAGCGGGCGCTCGAGTACCGGGCCGACGTCGAGGTGTACGGCGACCACCACGGCTCCGTCGTCATCATCGGCCGTGGCCTCGCGGGGCGCCTGGAGTGTGCCATCGAGCTACCCGACGACGTCCGTGGCCAAGGGCTCGGCCGCCGGCTCGCGCGCGCCGCCCGCGCCTTGATCCCGCCGGACACGTCGATCTGGGCGCAGATCACTCCCGGCAACGCCGCCTCGCTCCGCGCCTTCCTGGCGGCCGGCTACAAGCCGGTCGGGTCCGAGGCCCTGCTGGTCAAGTGAGCGGCAGATGAACACGCAGCAGATTTTGTTGCTGACGGCACCCAATGCACAGCTGTGGAAAACCCTGGGGACAGCCGCCGCTCAGCGGTGGTAGCCGAACTCGGTGCCGTTGTAGAAGTCGGTCCGGTACACCCCGTGGATGATCTCGGACTCGTACCCGTCGAGCTCCGGCATGCCGAGCTCCCGTGCGACAGCCAGCTCGGCCTCGGCGTCGTACGGCACCCGGACGAACTGGATCGACAACGGCGCCGGCTCCGCTGAGTCGATGACACCTTCGAGGATCACGTAGACCGGTGTCGGGTCGCCGAGGCTGTTGCCGACCGAGCCGACGTTGAACAAGGTCCGTCCACGGTCCTCCTCGAGGAACGCGTCGTGGATGTCGCCGTACCCGACCACCGACGGCACCGGCCCGTCCCCGGTGGCCGGCGTGTTCTCGAAGAAGCTGCGGTACTGCGCTTCGTCGTGATCGAAGTTGATCCGATGATGCACGCTCGTCGACGAGGCATGGAACAACCGCACCTGCCGCCCGCTCAGCAAGAAGTCGTGGCAGAACGGAAGCGCACGCAGCCAGGCCCACTGATCCTCGCGCAGCTCGTTCTTCCACCATCGCATCCCTTCGCGGTCCTCGACGCGCTCGGGATCGGGCAGGGAGTCGTCCCAGTTCCCGAGGATGTTCACCTCGCACACCTCGCGACACCGATCCACGACTGCCTGCCCTCGCGGCCCCTTCCCGACGTAATCGCCGAGGTTGAAGATCCGCGTGATCCCCCGCTCCCGAATATCTGCCAGCACCGCCTCCAACGCCGTCAAGTTCCCGTGCACATCAGAAATCAGGGCAATCCGGTCCATGGCTGAATGCTTTCACCCGTGCGGGTCCGCGGATCACCAGTTGCCGGAGGGGCCGACCGGCTCGGGGACGCGCTGCTCCGCGGCCGAGGTCGAGCTGCTGCCCCCGCCGGAGCGCGAGGAGCGGGAGCCGGAGCGGCCGGCCATCGGACCGGAGGCCGATGGTGGGGTGATCGCACCGCCACCGGACTCGCCGGCCGAATGCGACGCCGCTCCGGCCAGCCCGCCCGCGGTCTTCCGGGCGACAGCGAGGCCGATGCCGGCCGGGCCGGCCGCCGCGCCGGCAGCCTTCGCACCAACCGTCTGCGCACCGGATGCGCCACCTCCTGCGCCACCGGCCGAGCTTCCGGCCCCACGACCGGATCCGCCGCCGAACCCTGCGCCGGAGCTGCCGACATTGACCGCACCGGTCGCCATGCCGCCGGGGTCCGCGACCGAACTGCCCATCGCGGCGCTGCCGCCCGCCACGGCCGCGGTGACCGGCACCATGAAGCGCAGGAGGGCCGGCAACGCGAAGATCGCGAGCAACAGCATCATCATCCCCATCATTGCCCGCACCACGCCGTCGCTCACGCTCATGGCGGGGTCGTGGGAGATCCTCATGGCCGCCGCGTAGACCAGCGCCGCGGCCGGCTTGTAGGCGATGAACGCCAAGGACCAGCCGCAGAACTTCTTGAACCAGCTGCGCCCGATCTCGGTGTTGGTCGCGGCCGCGGCCAACGGGAAGCTCCCCGCGAGGAGCACCAGCAGGGCCGACCGGACCAGCATCAGGACGATCTGGATCAACGAGGCGAGGATCACCCCCAGGCCGGTCGTGATGGACAGCAGCGCCGGCATGCTGCTGGCGACGAGGTCCTGTGCTTGGCCGTTGCCGTTCACCGAGCCCCCGAACGCGGTGGCCAGCGTCATGTCCTTGCCCACTTGATGGACGACGGCGACCGAGAACTGGTCCGCCCACGACGACAGCAACTGCATCGTGGCAGTGCCTGCCGCCGCCACGACCACGAAGGTCAGGATCGCCTTGAGCAATTCCTGCAGCGGCCGGGCGCGCTGCTCCCAGGCGATCCGCATGCCGGCGATCAGGATCGCGACGGCGAACACGGCGGCAGTGACGCCCAGCAAGCTGTCCTGGAGAAACTGGACCGTGCCGGTGTTGGTCCAGCTCTCGCCGTGCTGCTGAGCCACAGCCGGGGTGTTGGGCTTCAGCCAGAAGGTCATCGCGTCCAGGGTGCGCAATGCGCCCTGGTTGACCTGCTGCCGAAGCTCGTCCATGGCGCTCGTCGTGATCGACTGGAAGCCGTCCCGGATGTAACAACCGAGGTCCATTTTTCCGCACATCAGACACCACTCCAGGCAACGAAGTCGGACAGGTCACGGTGCTGGGCGAACGGCGCGCCGACCGGCTCGCCTGCCGCCGGTGGTTGCAGGCGCCAGTCGCCGTCGTGCCAGACGAGCGTCAGCGTGATGCTCATGTACGCCGCGTCGACCGAGGTGGCGAGCATCAGGCTGACGCGATCCGGTCCGGCGTCGATGACGTGGTACCCGGCGACTTGCGGCACGGTGTAGCCACTCGTCGACTTGTCGGCCTGCAGTTCGCGGATCAGCGCGTCCGTCTCGGGGCCGGGCACCATCAGCTTGCGGGCCGTGGCGACCACCTTGTCCTGGTCGGCCATCGCGGCATACGCGCTGTAGGCGGCGTACACCGCACCGGTCGGCGAGTGGGCGAAGCACCGGCGGAAGCCGTCAGCGTCGGTCTTCGCCGGGCCGTATACCGATGATCGCGGTACGACGATCCGGCTGGTCACCTCCCAGCCGTCGACTGCCGGTGGCTGCTGCGGAATCGCTTGGTCGCCGGCCGCGCGGTTGCAGCCACTGTCAGGGCGTCCAGCACTCGGCAGGTTGACCGGTGTCGCGGGCGCGGCGGGCTCTGCGCCACCGGGCTCGGCCTGCACGGCGGCTTGCTGCTGAGCCTGGCCCGGCACCGCGGCAGTCTCGGAGGACGTCAGGTCTCCGATCAGCAACACCGCGCCGCAGACCAGCACCGCGCCGATCACGATGCACGCCGCGACGAAGCCGCGGCCGAACGGTGACTGTTCACCCGTATCCCTGCTCATCTGGCTCCCCGATCCGTCGGCCGAAAACCTCACGGATCAAGGCTGCCAAAAATCGACCGACCGCCGCGGAAGTTATCCACAGGCCCTTCGGGAGGTCAGGTGCCGGGGCTGGTGTACGTCGGGAGCATGCGGATGAAGAAGGCGTAGCCGAGGGCGAAAACGGCGAGGCCGACGACGGGCGAGGCGAAGGTGAGCCAGGTCGGGAGAGGTACGTCGGAAGTACGGCCGAGGAGGACCGTCGCGGGGAGGAACGCGATGAACGCCATCGGGAACGCGGTGCAGAAGCCGTAGAAGACGCCCCGTCCGAACATCGTCAGCGGGTAGCCGGAGAACCGGGTGATCGAGTCGTCGGCGAAGATACGCAGCGAGAAGGTCGACGTGGCCAGGAAGGACAGGCCGCAGAAGAAGGTCTGGATGCCGGTCTCGACCAGACTGCCGCCGATGACGGCGACGATCAGGTAGCCGAGTTTCGGCGCCGTCCAGTCCACCGGCGCGTGCAGGCCGAAGATGATCAACGCGCCGATCCCCAGGACTCCGTCGCCGAGCGACATCAGCCGGAATTCGCGCGTGAGCAGCTGCAGGAACGGGCTGACCGGACGCAGCAGGTACCGATCGAAGTCACCCTCGCGAACGATGAAGTCGGTCATCATCAGCGAGCCGAACGGTACGACGTACAACGCATGGGAAGCCAGCCGCATCGAGAACACGAACGCGATCTCCGGAAAGCCCCACCCCGCGATGACACCGAACTTCGACAGCAGCACGCCGAGGAACAGCAGTTGCGTGCCCTGATACGCCACGCCTCCCATCAACGTGGTCCAGAAGTTCACGCGGTACTGCAACTGCGCGCGGAGCGCGGCACGTTCGAGAATCACGTACTGGCGGAACCAGGACGGCACGTGGTCAGCCACCCTGAACCACCACCTTGTGCCGAGCGCGCTGCCAGACTGCCTGCAGGAGCAGGGTGAGCACGACCAGCCAGGCCAACTGCACACCCACCAGCGCAACGGCCATGCCCCCGCGGGTCTGGCCGAGGTAGATCGACACCGGCGTGTAGACCTGCCCCTGGAACGGCAACCACTCGATCGACGCGCGCAGCCACCCCGGCATGAACCACAACGGGATCAGCGATCCGGACAGGAACGAGCTGCCGAACCGGTAGACGATCAGCGGCCCGCTGATCTCGAGCGTCCAGAACGCCACCATCGACACGATCAGGTTGCACAACATCGCGATCATCGCCCCGGCCACGGTCGCGATCACCGCGAGCAGGAGCTCCCCTGAGCCTGGCGGCAGCATCAACGCCCCGAGGATCCCGGCGGCCGCGAGACCGATCGCACCCAACGGCAACCGGGCGAGCAGTACGCCGAGGTTCTGTCCCAGGGCCTGCCACATCAGGCCGAGCGGCCGGGTCAGGTCGGTCGCGATCTGCCCCGTCCGGATCCGCATCGGCAGCGACGAGAACTGCCAGGGCAGCAGCGCCGACTGCAGGCATGCAGCGATCGCCGCGTAGGCGACTGCGGTCCTACCGTCGACACCGTTCACCGGTCCGCGTCCGGAGTACACGATCCGCCAGACGGCGATCGCGAGCACGACCTGGATCACCAGCGTCACCGCACCGGTCAGCAGGTCACCACGGTAGATCAGGACGGATCGGGTCCCGGCGCGCGTCATACCGCGGAATGCGCGGACCTGCTGCGCCGCAGTCACGTCAGCAGACCGTCGTACAACTGGGCGATCACGTCGGTCAGCCGCGGGTCCACGATCGACAACTCGTCGACCTGGTACGCCTGCGACGCCCGGGCGATCAGCTCCGGCGTGGTGATCTCCCGCGGGTCGAAACGCAGTACGACGCTGCGGTCCGGGTACGGCAGGACCGCACCGACCGCACTGGTCTCGACCTCGGTTGCGTACGGCATGTTCGTGACCCCACGGATGCTCCGCTCGGCCAGCGTCAGCACCAGGAAGCGGTACGGCATGAAGCGTTCCTTCAGCCGCGACAGGTCACCGTCGTACAGGACCGTGCCGGAGTCGATCACGATGATGCGCCGGCAGAGCCGCTCGACGTCGTCCATGTCGTGGGTGGTCAGGACGACCGTCGTACCGTCGGCCCGATTGGTCTCCGCGATGAACTCGGTCAGCCGGGCCTTCGCGACCACGTCCAGCCCGACGGTCGGCTCGTCGAGGAACAGGATCGACGGCTCGTGCAGCATCGCCGCGACCAGGTCGCCGCGCATCCGCTGGCCCAGCGACAACGAGCGGACCGGGGTGTCGAGGAAGTCCGACAGGTCCAACAGCTCGGTGAAGAGCCCGATGCGCTGACGGTACGCCGAACGGTCCAGGTCGTAGAGATCCGCCAGTACTTCGAACGAGTCGCGCAACGGAAGGTCGTACCAGAGCTGGGTGCGCTGACCGAACACCACGCCGATGTTGCGGGCGTTGCGGGCGCGATCGTGGGACGGCTCCAGTCCCGCCACCCGGCAGACGCCGGACGTCGGGGTGAGGATCCCGGTGAGCATCTTGATCGTGGTCGACTTGCCGGCGCCGTTCGGCCCGAGGTACCCGACGAGCTCACCCGGCTCGACCTCGAAGTTCACCCCGTTCACGGCCCGGGTGATCTCGCGCTTGGCGCTGAACAGTGCGCGCAGCCGCGGCAACCGCCCGGGGAGCACTGCGGGCCGGCTGAATTCCTTGACCAGATCGGCCGCTTGGATAGCCGGCATACGCACCCTCCCCAGCGAGCGGAACGGTTATCCTCTCACCGATCCACGCCTGCCGCAGGTCAAAAACTCCGCACTAGACCAATTGGTCCGTTACGCTCGAGGCGCTTGCGATTGCGGGTCGATCTGTAGCCGAAAGGTCACCCCGTGTAGCGAAGTGACCTAGTCAGCTAATAGAGTCCGCGCATGACCATCGCGCCTTCGCTTTGCTCGCCCCTAGCGCTCGCCGATGCAGAACCCACTCGCGCCGCCGAACCCTGGGAAAGCGACGTGCTGACGGCCTACGGCCTGCTGCGAGAAGCTGCAGCCGAGCTGGATCACCTGATGCGCCATTCTCTGAAGCGCAGTGGACTGCAAATGGCAATGTTCGAACTGTTGCTGCGGCTTGCCCGCAGCCACGGCGAGAAACAGCGTTTGACCTCCCTTGCCCGGGAGTTGACCGTCACCACCGGCGGCATCACCCGGCTGGTTGACCGAGCCGAGAACCTCGGCCTGGTTCGCCGGGAGCCCTGTCCCGACGATGCCCGCGGCTCGTTCGCCGTCCTGACCGAGGAGGGGAAGCGGCGGTTGCGCGAAGCACTGCCGGACCACCTGCTCGAGATCGACAGCCTCTGGATGTCCCAGTTGGCCGACGATCGGGACCTGGTCCTCGGTAAGCTGCGCCGGGTCCGGGACAACGCCCGTCGCTGGCCGAACGGCCGTCCAGGGCTCGGCCCCATCACCCCTGACCGAATCTGAGACAAGCATTACCCGCGACTAACGAATGAAGCGCCCGGCTGGTGCCGGGCGCTTCGTCGCGCAATGGTTGAGAAGTGAAGCAACAAGCTGACCCCAAGGCCCCCGGCGGAACCAGGTGGCGCGGAGCCGTTGGCGGCATACTCGCGGCCCTCGCGGGTCTCGCGGTCGGCAGCGTGGCGGCCGGATTCCTCGGTACGCCGCAGACGCCCGTGGTGGCGATCGGATCGGCGTTCATCGACCGGACGCCGCCGTGGCTGAAGGACCTCGCGATCTCCTGGTTCGGCACCCACGACAAGACCGCGCTCCGGGTCGGCATCCTGATCGTCGTGGCGGCCCTGGCCGCGATCGGCGGGATTCTCGCCGTACGGCGGTTCTGGGCCGGCGCCCTGGTCACGATCGGGCTGAGCGCCGTGGCGATCGCCGCGGCCCTGACCCGCGCGGACTCCGGGCAGACCGGATTCCTCCCGTCGGCGCTGGCCGGCGTCAGCGCGCTGATCATCCTGCGCCTGTTCAGCCGGCGCCTCGAACCGCTCCTGGACCATCCCGACGACGGCGTCAGCCGCCGCGGGTTCCTGCAGCTCTCGGGCGGGGTCGCGCTCGGCTCCGCCGCGTTCGCCTTGCTCGGCAAGGTCGTCGGCGGGAACCGGGCCGCGGTCGCCGACGCCCGCAAGCAGCTCCAGGTTCCGCAGCCGCCCTCCCTCAACCCGCCGGCCGGGGTCCAGGCCGACGGCGCCGTACCGTGGGCCACGCCGAACGAGGACTTCTATCGCATCGACACCGCGCTCTCGGTGCCGCAGATCGTGCCCGCCGACTGGACGCTGCGCATCCACGGCATGGTCGACCGCGAGCTGACGCTGACGTTCGACGACCTGATGAAGCGCCAGGTCGTGCACAAGTGGGTGACGCTGACCTGTGTCAGCAACGAGGTCGGCGGTGACCTGATCGGGAACGCGCTGTGGTCCGGCGTACTGCTGAAGGACCTGCTCGAGGAGGCGGGTCCTGCCAAGGATGCGGACGCGATCCAGTCGAAGTCGAAGGACGGGTTCACTGCCGGTACGCCGCTGCCGACGTTGCTCGACGATCGGCAGGCGATGCTCGCGTTCGCGATGAACGGGCAGCCGTTGCCGGTCGAGCACGGGTTCCCGGTGCGCATCGTCGTACCCGGGCTGTACGGCTACGTGTCGGCGACGAAGTGGCTGGTGGACATCGAGGTGACGCGGTTCGACCAGTTCGAGGGGTACTGGACGCCGCGCGGGTGGTCGGAGCTCGGACCGATCAAGTTGTCGTCCCGGATCGACGTACCCGGCGGGAAGAAGCTCGACCCGGGCCCGGTCACGGTGGCCGGAGTCGCGTGGGACCAGCACGTCGGGGTCTCGAAGGTCGAGGTCCGCGTCGATGGTGGCCCATGGCAACAGGCGACGCTGGCGACGGACGCGTCGATCGACACCTGGCGGCAGTGGCACTGGACCTGGGACGCGCCGCGCGGCACACATGTCCTGCAGGTACGGGCGACCGACGACAAGGGCAACGCCCAGATCGAGTCCTCCGCACCCCCCGCCCCGAACGGCTCGACCGGCCTACACACCGTCAATGTGAAGGTCGGCTAGCCCGGAGTCCCGCGATCGCCACCTCCAGTCCGAGACCGCGCCGGTCCGGCGGGAGCCGTTCCTCGGTGGCGAGGACGCCGGCGAGGATCGCATGGACGTCGGCAGCGGTGACGTCACGCCGTACTGCTCCAGACTGCTGAGCCGCGACGAGCAGCGTCTGGAATGCACCGGACAGCCGCTCGGCCGAGGCGGCGCCGTCGGTCCCGAGACTGCCGTCGAGTGCGGCGGACAACGCGAGGTTGTCCCGGCCGGAGTCGACCAGCTCACGGAGGTAGGCGAAGAAGCCCTCGGCGTCGTCGCCGAGCTGGGTCGCGCGATCGGCCAGTTGGTCGAGCCGGTCCGCGATCACCGCACCGACGAGCGCCTGCTTGGTCGGGAAGTGCCGGTGCACCGTCCCCGCACCGACGCCGGCCTGTTCTGCGATCGCGTCGAGCGGCACGTCCACGCCGTCCCGAGCGAACGCCTCCCGAGCCGCCGTGAGGATGCGGGCGCGGTTGCGAACCGCGTCGGCACGTGGGCTCACGAACTCCTCCTAGCTAAACGGGGCGAGCGCCCCGTATATTTACCGGGGCGAGCGCCCCGCTTAATTCTAGGAGACCCACATGACCTTCGCAGTCACGGGCGGCCACGGCGAGTTCGGCTCGGCCGTTGTCGCGCAGTTGCAGACCCTGACCGACCAGCCTGTCGTCGCGACGGTGCGCGACCCGGGGAAGCCAGGTGCGGCCGGCGTTGAGTACCGGCCCGGCGACTTCGACGATCCGGCGACGTTGCGGGCGGCACTCGCCGATATCGAGACGGTGCTCGTCAACGCCACGTTCTTCGGCGCCGATCCGTCCCGGCGCCTGGCCCGCGTGACAGCCGCGATCGGTGCGGCGGCGGAAGCCGGGGTACGACGTATCGTCCTGACGAGCTGGTCCGACCTGGAACGGGCGACGATGCCGACCGTGCAGGACTACGGCGAGCTCGAAGCGACCGTGAAGGCAGCCGGGCCCGCGTGGACGATCTTGCGGATGGCTGTCGGCCTCGGCGACGCCGTCGCCCGGGACGTGGTCTGGGGCCGGCAGCAGGGCGAACTGGTCGCACCGGCGAAGGACGCGACGATCACCCCCTCGACGCCCGCCGATCTCGCCGCCGCTGCAGCGGCGGCGTTGGTGAACCCAAGCCTCGACGGTGCCGTGCTGGAGCTGACCGGGCCGGATGCGATCGGATGGGACGAGCTCGCTGCGATCGCCGGCATACCGTTCCGTGCGGTCGATGACGACGAGTTCGTCGCCTGGGTCGTCACGAACTTCGGTCTGCCGGAGGCGGTGGCCAGGCAGCTCGCCGCGCTCTACGCGGACTTCCGTGGCGCTTGGGCCGGTACGCCGACCTCCACGCTCGGCGACCTGCTCGGACGGCCGGCGACGTCGGGTGTGGACGCCGTACGGCTGCGGGTGGATCGCTTTCCGGCCTGACCGTCAGGTCCGGCGGGTCACGGCGTCGAGGACCATCGGCAGGAAGGTGTGTTCCAACTGGCCCGCGGGGACCTTGCGGGGCTCCAGGAGGCTCTGGGAGCGGGCGCCTTCGTGGACGGCGATGACCAGGCGGACGAACTGTTCGGCCGGGACGCTCAGGGTCAGGCCACTGGTCTCGGCGATCTGGTCGACCAGCTTCGTCAGGCTGTCGCGGAACATCGCTCGTTGCGTGTTGAGCGCCCGCGCCGCCTCCGGGTCGCGCAGCGCGTGCAGCGTGAACTCGGTGGAGATCAGATGCCACTGCCGCTGGTCCGGCGCGGTCTCGTCCAGCAAGCCCAGCACGGCGTCGAGAAGCGTGCCGGGCTGACTGGCCAGCTCGGGCAGTAGCGCCTCGATCTGCTCCAGAAGCCGGTCGGTCGTGGCCTGGAACAGCGCCAGCACCAACTCGTCCTTGGATCCGAAGTTCGAGTAGAAGGCCCCGCGGGTGAAGCCGGCGCGCTCGCAGATGTCCTCGACCGAGGCGCCGTGGAACCCACGCTCGGCGAACACCTCCAGCGCTCCTTCGAGCAGGCGGGCCCGGGTGTTGGAGCGGCGGCGCTTGGGCGTTTCCATACGAGTAGGATACAGTTCTGTATTGAATACACAACCGTATTGAAACGGGGACGCAGGATGGAGCTCGAGGCCACCAGGATCAGCGTGCAGGGTCCGCACGCGACGATGCTGCACGCCACGTCGGTGTCGGTCGCGGATCATCAGGTGGTGCTGCTGACTGGGTATCCGGGCGCTGGGCACGTGGCCGCGGCCCTGGGACTGTCCGGGCGGCTCAAGCCGGACAGCGGCACGGTGCGGCTCGATGGTCGGGCTGACCCGGCCCTGCTGCGGCGACGGGTCGCAGTGGTCGACGCACCGGGCATTACCGAGCCGGACGACGCTCTGCCGGTCCAGACGGTTGTGGGCGAGGAGCTGGCGATCGCCGGCCGCAAGGCGGGTCGGAATGCCGTTCTGCAGTGGCTGGACGAGCATGACGCCGCAGAGCATGCCGGCAAGCGGTTCGAGCACCTGCCGGTCGCAGTACGGACCAGACTGCTCGCGGAGCTAACGGTGGCGCGTCCCGACGTACAGGTGGTCATTCTGACCATGCCGGACCGACATGGTGGTGATCCGCACGGTTGGTACGGGCTGGGGTGCGATCTGGCGGCGCAGGGGTACGGCGTGATCATCACCTGCGCTGACGCGTCCGCGCGGCTGCTGGACGTCAAGGCGGCGCAGCTGGGCGAGACAGACCAGCCCGACCCGGTGCAGGTCGCTCCGGTGGCGCCGGTGGAGCCCGTCACCCCGATCGATGAAGAAGACGCTGCAGAAGAAGACCTTGTAGAGGAGACAGAGGCGTGACCGCGCTGCGGATGGCCTTGAGTGAGTTGCGTCGCCTGACGGCCGGTCGGCTGCCCAAGCTGGCCGTCGTCGCGTTGCTGCTGGTGCCGGTGCTGTACGGCGGCCTGTACCTGTACGCGAACCACGATCCGTACGGCCGGCTGAACAAGATCCCGACCGCAGTTGTCGTCGAGGACGCGGGTACGACGCTGGCGACCGGGGAGAAGCTCAACGTCGGACCGGAAGTCGCTTCGGAGCTGGTGAAGTCCAAGAGCTTCGACTGGCATCAGGTGGACCGTGCGGACGCGACCTCTGGTGTGTCGGACGGGAAGTACGAGTTCGCACTGGTGCTGCCGAAGTCGTTCTCGTCCGATCTCGCGTCGAGTGCGGAGTTCACGCCCCGCCAGGCGCAGCTGGAATTGCTGACCAATGACGCAAACAACTACATCGCGCACACGATCGCCAACCAGGTTGTTGCACAGGTGACCAAGACGGTTGCGTCAGAGGTGAGTGAGACTGCGGCCTCGCAGCTGCTGGCTGGGTACAACACCATCCACAAGCAGGTGAGCTCCGCGGCAGCTGGTGCTGCGCAGTTGCAGAGCGGGCTGACGTCGGCGGCGACCGGGGTCGGGAAGCTGCAGACCGGTGCCACTCAGCTCAACACTGCGCAGAAGCAGCTGTCGGCCGGCGCGACTCAGCTGGCGACCGGCGCTACCAAGGCGTCGCAGGGCGCGACGTCACTGGCCAGCGGCGCGTCGAAGCTGGACAGCGGTCTGGGCACGTTGCAGCGGAAGACGGCCACGCTGCCGAAGCAGACGAAGACCTTGGCTGCCGGCGCGGATCAAGTTGCTGATGGCAACGAGAAGATCGCCGTCGCGGGGCGGCAGGTCGCGACCGCATCCGGCACATTGGTCAAGGACCTGAAGACCTTTGACGCCGACCTGGCTGCTCGGTTGAAGGCGCAGGGCTTCAGCCAACACCAGATCCGCGAGGTGCTGCTGGAGACGGCGAAGCTGCGCGGTCCCGTCGTACGTGCGAACACGAAAATCCAGTCGACGTCCAAGCAGCTCAACCAGCTCGCCGTCGGGGCTCGGAAGGTGTCCAACGGTGCGGCTGCACTGGCGGACGCGACACCGGCGCTGACGAGTGGGATCAGTGCGGCAGCCAGTGGTGCGGACCAGCTGCACACTGGCGCCGGGCAGCTCAAGACTGGGCTCGGTAGCTTGCAGACCGGCGCTCAGCAGCTCGCAGCGGGTGAGAAGCAGGCAGTTGCCGGCCAGGGACAGCTGCTGACCGGCGTGAACAGCCTTGCCACCGGAGTGGGCCAACTGAAGACCGGTGCGACGCAGCTGAACACCGGACTGGCGAACGGCGTCAAGCAGATCCCTAATCCGTCCGCCGACCAGCGCAAGGCGGTCGCCGAGACCCTCGGGGCACCCGTTACGCTGCAGAACGTCTCGCAGGCCACGGCGGACAGCTACGGCGCCGGCCTGGCCCCGTTCTTCCTCAGTCTGGCGTGCTGGATCGGCGCGTACGTACTGTTCCTGCTGGTCCGACCGTTGTCACCGCGGGCGCTCGCTGCCTTGCAGTCGCCGTTCCGCGTAGCCCTCGGCGGTTGGTTGCCTCCGGCCCTCTTCGGCGCGATCCAGGCCACGTTGGTGTTCGTTGCAGTGGTCCTCGGGCTCGGCATCCACGCCGCGCATCCCTGGCTGACAGTCGGGTTCCTGATCCTGACGTCGTTCACCTTCGTCGCCATCCTGCATGCGCTGTCGGCGTGGTTCGGTGCCGTCGGCAAGTTCCTCGGACTGGTCCTGATGGTCGTCCAGCTGGTCAGCGCCGGCGGGACGTTCCCCTGGCAGACCATCCCTGCGCCGTTGTACTTCTTCCACCACGCCCTCCCGATGAGCTACGCCATCGACGGCGTCCGTCATCTCATGTACGGCGGCCCTGGCACGTCGCTCGGCCGGGACCTGCTCGCGCTGGGCGCCTGGTTCGCCGTCGCGCTGGCAGCGTCGACCCTCGCCGCCCGCCAGCAGCGCGTCTGGCCGGCCAAGAAGCTCCAACCGGAACTGGTGCTATAGCGTCCTCACGTGGAGGATTCGACGCGTACGGCGGGAGAACGCGAGCCCCTGGAGGCCTTCCTGGACTCGCATCGGGAGGTCGCCGTGGACAAACTCCGCGGCCTGTCCGAAGCAGACGCACGACGCCGACTGGTGCCCTCGGCGACCACGCCGATCGGCCTGGTCAACACCTGACCGGAGTCGAACGCAACTGGTTCCACCACATCGTCGCCGGCCGCCCACGCGATCAGCGCGCATCGCGGGCTGATCGCAGTACGTCTAGCTGTTGACGAAGGCTGCGGTGGTGGTGAGGAGGGAGTTGGTGGTGGGTTGGTCGAAGAAGGTTATTAGGGCTTCGTAGGTGCCGGCTTCGGCGGCGGAGGGGTCAACTACGTAGCCGTAGTAGCCGTCCGTATACCCGATGACCCGGGTGATGGGGTGGGTGCTGTCGGACTGGAGGCAGGCGCCGTGGACGGCGAAGAGTTCTACCGGGAGGTTGATCCAGCAGACGTCGCCCATGGTGACGGCGCTGATGGGGAGGTGAAGCGTCGGCGGGAGGGTTGCGGTCGCCATCAGGGCTTGGCCGCGGGCGCCGTCCAGGCGGGTTTGGGAGATGCGGCCGGAGGGGTCCTCGACGCCGGAGGCGGCGGTTCCGCGGGTTTCGGCGGCAGTGACGACCTTCTCGACGGCGTTGGCGAGTTTTTCGGATTCGTCGGCGGGCGGGATGTTGCGGACGGGGAGGGTCAGCGTCGTACGGCGGATCGCGGGCGCCGACTGGGGTAGTTCGAGGCCGGGGGATGCCAGTGCCTCGCGGACGCGGGTGGCCAGCAGACTGCCCAACCGGGTGACTTCGGCGGCGCCGCGGCCCTGCCGGGTGAAGCGGGGGCTGACGTCGCCGGCGGCACCCTGGAGGAAGCCGACGACGGCGGGGGCCAGTGCGGCGCGGGTGGCGCCGGGCCAGTCGGCGGAGTACTGCATGTTCTCGGGGCCGTACGTCGTCGGGTGGCAGGCGAAGTCGAACAGCACCGCCTCGAGCGCACCGGACGGCGAGTGCAGCGCCAGGATGCCGGCCGTGTTGTCGTGCGGGCCGTTGCGGCGGTGGCGGTTGGTGCCGACGCCGATCACCTCGACCGAACGCCACGAGGCGGTCACCGGCTGCCGCTCGAGCCGAGCGGCCCGCACCGCGCCGACCAGCGAAGCAGCCAGGGAGCACTCTCGCTCGGCCGGGATGACGGGGTGGATCTCACCGGTCCAGCCCGACGGGCCCGAGTGGGTGTGCGAGGCGGAAACGACGACGTGCGAGGACTGTATGCCGGCTGCCGCGCCGGCGGCCTCCGCGAGCTCCCGGGACAGCTCCGAGCCGACCGCGATCGCGTCGAGCGTGAGCCACAACACACCAGGGTCGTCCGCGGTCGACAGCCAGATCAGGGTCGCCTGCAGCGGGTCCGCCGTACCGGTGGCGACGCCCAGGCGTGCGGCGTACCCGTCGAGCCGGTGGCCGGGCGGCGGGGTGACGTCCAGGGACGTCGCGGCCAGGAGGAGTTCGGTCATTTCAAGGCTCCAGCTGTCATACCGGCACTGATCTGACGATGGAAGCCGAGATAAACGGCCAACACCGGAATTATGGAGATGGTCAGTCCAGCAAACAAGCCTGAGAAGTCGCTGTGGTACCCCTGGGTCACCGCGAGGTTAGCCAAGCCTTGGGTAACCAGGTACCGCTTCTCGTCGGTGTTCAGCACCAGCGGCAGCAGGTACTCGTTCCACATCCCGAGGAACTGGAAGATCCCGATACTGACCAGCCCAGGCCTCGCCAGCGGCAGCATGATCCGGAACAGCACACCCCAATGAGTACACCCATCGACAAGCGCGGCCTCGGCCAGCTCCTTCGACTGCGTCCTGAAAAAAGCCGTCAGGAAGAACACCGAGAACGACATCCCGTGCGCGGCGTACACCAGGATCAGCCCGAGGTACGAGTTCATCAACCCGAGGTTCTGCACCACGAAGAACAACGGCACCAGGGCCAGGAACCCCGGAAACACCATCCCCGCCACGAACACGTAGTACAGGACCCGTGACCCGGGGAACTCGAACCGTGCCAGCACGTACGCGACCGCCGACGACAGCAGCAACGTCAGTACGACGCCACCGCACACCACGATCACGCTGTTGAAGAAGTACGTGCCGATGTGTGACTCGTTCCACGCCCGGGAGAAGTTGTCCCATTGCCAGTGCGACGGCAGGCTCCACGGACTCGTGAAGATGTCCTGGTCGGACTTGAACGAGCTGAGCACCGCCCACAGCAGCGGGAACAGCACCATCGCGCCCCACACCAGCAGGAACCCCTGCGACACCCCGCCGAGCACCCGCGCGCCGATCTCACCGCCTGCAGGAGCACGACGGGGCGGGTCGGCCGCGGGCGTCGGCGACGTCCGGGACGGAGAGGTCAGAAGCGCCACCAGGCCTCCTCAGTACTCGACCCGCTCGCGGCGGGTCAGGCGGAAGGTCAGCAGGGTCAGGATCATGTTGATTCCGAAGAGCGTCACTCCGATCGCGGAGGCGTACCCGAACTTCCCGTACGTGAACGCGTTCGTGTACATGTACAGCGAGATGACCTGCGTCGCGTCGTCCGGACCGCCCGGCCCGACCGACAGGATCTTCACCAGCGCGAACATGTCGAGCGCCCCGATCACGAGGAACGCGAGCGCGGTCTGCACCGTGTTCCAGATCAACGGCAGCGTCACCCGCCAGAACGACTGGAACGCGCCCGCCCCGTCGAGCAGCGCCGCCTCGTACAGCTCCCGCGGGATCGCGGCCATCGCCGCCGTGAACAGTACGACGTAGAACCCGACGCCGCCCCACACCACCACGGCCATGATCGAGCCCAGCGCCGTCCGGCCGTCGCCGAGCCACAGCCGCGCCAGCCCGTCCAGCCCGACCGCCCGCAGGAATCCGTTCAGCAATCCGTTCCGCGGCTCGAAGACGAACTGCCACAGCACGCCGACGATCGCGATCGACAGGACGCCGGGGAAGAAGTACACGACCTTGTAGATCCGCGCCCCCGGTACGCCGCCCTGGTAGTTCAACGCGGTGGAGAAGAACAGCGACAACGTGACGATGATGATCGGCAGCGACACCAGCAGGAACAGGTTGTGCCGCAAGGCCACCCAGAACACCGAGTCGTGGAACAGCGTGACGAAGTTCCCGAACCCGATGTAGTGGTACTCCGCCGACAGCCCTTCCCAGTTCGTGAACGCGATCGGGAACGCCTGCACGTACGGCGACACCACGAACACGGCGTACACCAGGAGCGGGACCGCCAGCAGGCTGACGACGAACCGGTACTTGCCGTGGTGCATCAGGCGTGGAACTTCTTGATCGACGGGTCCTTCGCGGTCTCGTCGGCGTACTTCTGCATCTGTTTGCTCCACCCGTCCGGCGTGACCTCGCGGTTCATCAGCGCGGCCATCGCCTTGTCGGAGTTGTCCAGCAGCTTCTTGTACCAGAGCCGGAACGACCAGTCGGAGAACATGTTCGTCCCGGCGGCCTCGATCACGGCCTGCATGGACTTGTTCGCCGAGGACAGCTCGACCCCGTCGCTCGCGCCCTTCACGACGGTCAGCGACTTGGTCACCTTGGTGAAGTTCTGCATGCACTTCTTCGACACGATGATCCGCAGCAGTTCGAGCCCGCCCTGCGGGTTCTTCGCCTTGGCCGGCACGATCAGCGCGCCGCCAGGCCCGCCGGTGACGGCCTCGAACGGGGCCTTGTCGGCAGCAGACATGCCCGGCACCGGGACCATCGTCATCCCGAGGTCCTTCGGCGCGATGTCGCCGAGCTCGTTCTCCAGCCAGCCGCCGCAGGGGATGAAGACGGCCTTGCCCTGCACCCAGTACGTCTGCGACTGGGTGTGCGACAACGCCTGCGAGCCCTCCAGCAGGTAGCCCTTCGCGGCCAGCTCCTGGTAGCCCTCGGCGGCCGCGATCAGGGCGGGGTCGCGCCACGCGTCGGGCTCGAGGTTGTCGATCTTCTTCTTCAGGTCCGGCCCGGCCGCCTTGTACGCCGTCATCAGCATCGGACTGGTCAGGTACCCCGGGAACTTGCCCTGGTACGTCCACGGCGCGATGTCGGTCGTCTTCCTGATCTCGGCGCAGAGCGCGAGCATCTCGTCCCAGTGCTTCGGGTACGTCCAGCCGTGCTTGTCCAGCATCGGCTTGCTGTACCAGATCCCGCCGACGCCGAACACGTACGGCATCTCGTACTTCACGCCGTCGTACCGGCCGGCCTCGGCGACTCCCGGGAGCAGGGTGTCGCGGACCTTGACGCCGGGCTGGTCGTACGACTCCATGTCGAGCAGCGCGCCGATGTCCATGACCTGCTTCTGGGCGGCCAGCGTGGCGCCGTCGAGGCCGACGTTCTCGATCAGGTCGGGCGGGTTGCCCTGGATGAAGCGCGGCTGCAGTTGCTGCTGGAGTTGCTGTCCGCTGGTCAGCTTCACGTCCGCGCTCGGGAACTCCTTGCGGTACAGGTCCAGCGGCATGGTGGTCCATTCCTTGCCGTAGCCGCCGTCGAAGTTGAAGAACTCCAGCGGCTTGCTGCCGTCCACCGAGCTCCCGGACGCCGCTGCGGTCTTGTCGGCGACCGGCTTCGCACAGGAGGCGAGCGTGGCGACGGCGGAGCCGGCCAGGGCGGCGCGGAGCAGGGTACGGCGGTCGACCTCGATCATGATGACGAGTCCTCTCCGGGCGGTGACTGCGTCATGGATACGCCCGGCCGGCACCTGCACGGAAGAGGATTCGACCTCGGTCGACAAGATGGACTAGACCACTGGTCCGGGTCTATGCGGCCGGAATCGCGCCGACCAGCCGGGCGGTGATGTCCATCGGATTGGTGATCGCGTGACCGACCACGACGGCGTACGCGCCCGCATCGCACACGGTACGGACGTCTTCCGGCGTACGGATCCTGCCTTCGGCAACGATCGGGCAGTCCAGCTTTGCGGCGAGCTGCCTGACCAGTTCGACGTCAGGTCCGGTCGGCGGATGGCCATTGGTATAGCCCGACAGGGTCGTCGCGACCAGGTCGGCGCCCGCTTCCCGGGCCGCGAGGCCGGCGTCGAGGCTGTCCACATCGGCCAGCACGGGTACGCCGAGGTCGTGGTGGATCCGGGCGATCTGCTGGGCAACGCGTTGTCCGTCGGGCCGCGGCCGGAGGGTCGCGTCGAGCGCGACCAGGTCCGCTCCGGCCGCGACGACACCGGCTGCGGCCTCGTACGTCGGGGTGATGAAGACGCCGGCCGGATCGCCGAGTTTGTGCAGGCCGATGATCGGCAGGTCGGTCACGGCGCGGATCGCGGCGATGTCGGCCGGCCCGTTCGCGCGGATCGCACCGGCGCCGCCTGCCTCGGCGGCCTGCGCCATCAACGCCATCGCGGCCGGTCCGTGGATGGGATTCTCGGGGCCTGCCTGGCAGGACACCACGAGGGTGCCGGGGGCAAGGTTTCTCATCGCCGGTGCATCACAATCAGGTCGGCGTACGTCCCGGTCGGTCCGGTGGCGAGGCGTTCGGCGCCGTCGAGTGAGTTGCCGGCCGGAGGCGTGAGTTGGGCGCGCAGCGGGAGGGCGTCGCGGACCGGCGTCAGCAGTTGCTCGCCGGCACCGTTGAACAGGCCGCCGACGCAGGCAACCGGGACAGGCCCCTCGCCGGCCAGTTGAGCGACCGCGGCGCCGATCGTTTCGGCGATGTCCCCGGCTGCGCGGACGACGAGATCATGCGCGACCGGATCACCCTCGGCGGCACAACGCAGTACTTCGGGGGCGAACCGGGCCACGTCGTCGACCAGGGTCGAGGAGCGGTAGAGCGTGACCGGGTCGAGCGCGGTGTCCGCGAGCTTGGTGACCGGGCCGCGGCCGTCGCGTGCGCGCTGTACGGCGACGAGGCCGGCGCGGCCGATCGCGAACGCGCTGCCCGCGTCGCCGAACAGGTACCCGTGGCCGTCGAGCTTGCGCCAGGTGCCGTCGCGGTCGACGGCGAGGCACACGAGACCGGTGCCAGCGGCAACTACCACGCCGTACCCCTCGGGCAGCGCGCCCGCGTGGGCCGTGACCATGTCCTGGGTCAACCGGACCTCGTCGGCATCGAGCAGCTCACCGACGTCCGCCGCGAACGCGTCAGCAGCACCGGGGGCCTGTGGATACCAGTGAGACCCAGGGCAACAATCTCGACCGGGCCGCTCAGCTCGGCCTCGGTCGCAGCGACTCTGATCGCGTCGAGCATCCTGCCGAGCGCATCCGGTCCGTGGATGTAACCAGGTCCTTCCCCGATCCGGCCGGACGGGAGAACACGAAGCCGAAGGGCGGACTGACCGCCATCAATAGCAATGCGGGTCATGCTGTAATCCAGTGCGAATAGTCTTGCCAGGGAAGGTGCCAGCGGTTCACCTTGCGGGTACGGCGGTCTTGGCCGGCGGTGTCGTTCGCTACCAGGCGGACGGTGCCGAGCTTCTCGTCGTACATCACGGCGGGTGAGCCGGTGAAGTGCAGCGTACCTACAGGTTCCCACGGGGTGTGACCGCCGCGTACGTCGATCATCGAGCAGTGGTGGATGCGGCGGTCGGCGCCGAGGACGTACACCTCGATCGCGTCGGCGCCGGGGTTGAACGCGACGACTGGGTCGTCGGCGAGTTCGAGGTCGCCGAGTTGGCGCCAACGGCCTTGGCCGACGCGGTCGTCGAGGTAGGTGTGATGCAGGTGGTTGTCGGCCCCGCGCACGTAGATCTCGTAGGAGTTCGCGGTGTCGTTGCGGGCCCAGACGGGTTCACCGGCGGCGCGCAGGTCGCCGAGTACGGCGCGAACGCCGGCCTGGGTCCGAATGATCCGCCCGTCGTCACGGCGGTGGAAGGTGGGGACGGCGGGCTCACCGCGAACAATCGAGTCGAACTCGGCCCGCACGGTCGCGACAGGTTGGAGGTCGACCCGAGGTTCCGGGAAGAAAGCGTTGGCTTGCAGGTACTGCATAGCCGCGATCAAGGTTGGGGCTATCGACCAGCCGGTTTCGACGCAGTAGGGGCCCCAGCCGAGGTCGGCGTTCGAGCCGAAGTACTCCCAGGCGTCGAAGTCGAAGGCGCGTTGCCATGCGCCGTCCAGCTGTTCGTCGGCGGGATCGTCGATCTGGATCCGGCTCAGGTAGTCGAGCACGCCTTGTGCCAGCTCCTCGAAGACCGGTTCGCCGGTGATCTGGTGGACGATCGGTAGCGCCCACGCCGCGAACGGAGTGCCGTACAGCTGGTCGGTGACCGGGTCGCCGTTCGCCTGGAAGATCGACGCCTCGTCGACGCCGTACGCCTCGTTGCTCGGTGGACACTTCCCGTCCCACTCCGCGAACCCGCCGTCCGGTCCCTGGCGGCTCTTCAGGTAGTCGGCGAGCGACAGCAACGTCTGGAGATAAAGGGGTTTGCGAGTGTAGAAGTACCCGCCCGCGAGCGGCAGCAGGAACCGCCCGGCCTCGCACGTGCGGCTCGTCTCCAACCGGGCGCGCGGATGGTGCGACGCCATGTGGTCCAGTCCGCGTTCGGCGATCGCGAGGTACGACGGTTCGCCGGTGAGGCCGTACGCATAGAGGTACGCGCACAGGGCGGAGCTCTGCCAGTGCGAGGTGAGGTCAAGGCCGTCCTCGATCGGGCTGCGGCCGAACTCGTCCCAGCCCTTCACCATCAGCGTCGACGGGGTACGCCACGGGTCGACCTGGAGGCCCAGGTCGGTGTTCGCAGTCCGGATCAGGGATTCGACGCCGCGTAGGCCGGCCTCGGTCTCGCCGGAGATCAGCGCGAAGAGCGCGATCCAGCCGCCGTCGTCCGCGAAGAGATTGTTGGTCGCGGTCAGGTCGGTACGGGCGCCGCGTGGTTCGAACGCGCCGTACAGCGGGTTGCGGTCGGTGAGCTGCTCCTCGTCGACGACCAGGCGCATCAGGTTGGCGGCGATCGTCCGGCCGCGCGGGTAGTCGGCGAGGTCGGCGTACAGCCGGAACGCGTGCGCGGTCTGCGTGGAGCAGTCACCCCGCGGCACCGGGCGGAACGGAAGCTTCCCGTCGAACCCGACTTCGTTCGAGAACCCTTCGGCCACACCCTTCGAGCCGTCGGGCGCGTCGTAGAACATCCCCGCCCGGTCGAACCAGGCAATCCCCCGATCCACCATCCTGCGGTACCGCTCGGCCCGGGGTCCGACGGTGACAGTCGTGCTGAGGTCACCGACGACGAAGGTGTGCTCTCCGTTAGGAAGCACCATCGGCCCGGACTCGAACCGACCGGGTGCTGTCTCGATCAGCTCCAGGTCTGCCGTTGGTGGTTTGAAAGCTGACCGGACGACGAGGGTGAGCGGTTCGCCAGAGGCGACCCAGACTCTTGGCTCGGTGAAGAGTTCGACGTCGGGTGCGGCCTCGGTGCCGGTCAAATGGGCGACTATCAGCTCAATCAGGCGGCGCCAGCGGCGGGCTGGTTTGTAGCGGCCGCGGACGTGGTGACTCAGGGCGGTGGTTGCGTAGAGCAACCGACCGGCGCCGGCCGAAATGTCGAGGAGCGCGGGATACGTGTGCTCGGGCGGGCCGAAGACTGCGCGGTGGGTGCCGGCGACGGACCCGTAGGTGAGCAACTCGATCGACCCCTCGGGCGCGATCACCTCCTGCGCGCGGGACAGGTGCTCGTCGAGGATGCTCAACGGCTCCATCCCGGCCAGCGCCTCACGCGTGAAGATCCGCTCGATGTGCGCATCCCGCACCGCACCACCCGGCAAGAACCCGTCGTCGACCGCGAACTCGACGTACGCCGACCCACCACCCCGCACGTACGACGCCAGCCGGGTCGTGTCGAGCCGCGACGGCTCCGGGTACTCCCCGGCGAGCACGATCACCGCACGGTACGGCGTGAGATCCGCGGGCAACTCCTCGTACCGGACTGCCTGGTCGAGGGCGGCGGCGAAGGCGGCCGCCGGACCCGGTGGGCCGATCAGCGCGACAGACGAGGCAGGCACCGGTTCACTGTTGCCGACGAATCGCGCCCGGTAAAGGACCTTGAGTAGACCACTTGGCCGCGCTCGACGACACCTGGTCCGTCCGACTGCCGAGCGGTCGGCGCCGACTGCCCATAGGGTCGTTGTCCATGACTGATTTCAACGGTCTCGACGTTCATCTCGGCAACGTGGCACGGCTGTCGTCCGCGCGGTCCTACTCGATCAGCGCGGAGAACCCGGACGGCGCGAAGGCCGGCGGCGCGCGGGCGACCGAGGGGATCCTGTCGGAGCAGGCGCGCGACCTCGGCCCGGGCTGGAAGATCCAGCCCTGCATCAACCTCGCCCCGGAGTCGACCACCACGCTCGCGCAGATCGACGGCCCGGGTGCGATCACGCACCTCTGGATCACCGTCGACTCGAAGACGTGGCGGTCGCTGGTACTGCGGGCGTACTGGGACGACGAGGAGACGCCGTCGGTCGAAGTACCGCTGGGCGACTTCTTCTGCAACGGCTGGGGACGGCACTGCCAGGTGAGCTCGGTGCCGATCGCGGTCAACCCGAAGGGCGGGTTCAACAGCTACTGGCAGATGCCGTTCCGCGGCGGCGCCCGGATCACGATCGAGAACCTGCTGGAGACCGAGGTCTCGAACTTCTTCTACCAGGTCGATTTCGTGCGGACCGACGTACCGGACGACATGGCGTACTTCCACGCCCAGTTCCGGCGCACCAACCCGGTCCCGTACGGCGAGGTGCACACGCTGCTCGACGGCGTCCGGGGACAGGGCCAGTACGTCGGGACGTACCTGGCGTGGGGCGCGAACAACAGCGGGTGGTGGGGTGAGGGCGAGTTCAAGTTCTACCTCGACGGCGACGACGAGTACCCGACGATCTGCGGCACCGGCACCGAGGACTACTTCGGCGGCGCGTGGGGTTTCGAGCACCCGGCGGGGCAGTACGCGACCTTCACCACGCCGTACCTCGGCATGCCGCAGGTGATCGAGCCGGACGGTTTCTTCGACAACCAGCAACGCTTCGGCCTGTACCGCTGGCACATCCAGGACCCGATCCGGTTCACCGAGGATCTCCGCGTCACCGTCCAGGCACTCGGCTGGCGCCGCGACGGCCGCTTCCTCCAACTCCAGGACGACCTGGCGTCGACCTCGTACTGGTACCAGACCGAACCGCACGCCCCTTCCCTGCGTTGCCCAGTAAGGACTACCTCGAGGTGATTTAGTCCTCGATGTTCGACATGACGTGTTTGATGCGGGTGTAGTCCTCGAGGCCGTACATGGACAGGTCCTTGCCGTAGCCGGAGTGCTTGAAGCCGCCGTGCGGCATCTCGGCGACGATCGGGATGTGGGTGTTGATCCACACGCAGCCGAAGTCGAGGCGGCGGCTCATCCGCATCGCGCGGGCGTGGTCGCGGGTGAACACGGACGAGGCGAGGCCGTAGTCGACGCCGTTCGCCCAGCGGAGCGCCTCGTCCTCGTCGGTGAACCGCTGGACGGTGATGACGGGGCCGAAGATCTCCTGCTGGATCGCGTCGTCGTCCTGGCGCAGACCTGCCACGACGGTGGGCGCGTAGAAGTAGCCGCGCTCACCGACGATCGCACCGCCGGTGCGGACGCTGGCGTGATCGGGCAGGTTGCGGACGTATCCGTCGACCCGGTGCAGCTGCGCCTCGTTGTTCAGCGCGCCGTACGCCGCTTGAGGGTCGTCCGGCGCGCCGGTGTGCGTGCGGTTCGCCCGCGCGGTCAGCGCGTCGACGAAGTCGTCATGGATCCGCGGACCGGCCAGCACCCGCGTCGCCGCCGTACAGTCCTGACCGGCGTTGAAGTATCCGGCGTCCGCGATCGCCTGCGCCGCCTTCTCCAGGTCCGCGTCATCGAAGACCACGACCGGCGCCTTGCCACCCAGCTCGAGATGCGTCCGCTTCAGCTTCCGCGCCGCCGACGACGCGACCTCCATCCCGGCCCGCACCGACCCGGTGATCGCGACCAGCTGCGGTACGTCGTGATCGACCACCGCGCGCCCGGTGTCGCGATCCCCGCAGACCACGTTCAGCACGCCCGGCGGCAGGAACTCCTGCGCCACCTCCGCGAGCAGCACCGTCGACATCGGCGTCGTGTCACTCGGCTTGAGTACGACGGTGTTCCCGGCCGCGAGCGCCGGCGCGATCTTCCAGACCGCCATCATCAACGGGTAGTTCCAGGGCGTCACCTGCCCGACGACGCCGATCGGCTCCCGCCGTACCCAGGACGTGTGGCCGGCCAGGTACTCACCCGCCGACCGCCCTTCGAGCAACCGCGCGGCGCCGGCGAAGAACCGCAACTGGTCGACGCACGGCGGGATCTCGTCGGTGACCGTGATCGCCAGCGGCTTGCCTGTGTTCCGGCTCTCCACCGCGACGAACTCGTCCGCCCGCTGCTCCATCGCATCCGCGATCCGCAGCAATGCCAACTGCCGCTCGGCCGGTGTCGTGTCCCGCCAGCTCTCGAACGCCCGCGCCGCCGCGGTCATCGCCTGGTCGACGTCCTCTGGCCCCGACAGCGGCGCCCGCGCGTACGCCGTACCGGTCGCCGGCGCGATCACGTCGTACGCCGCGCCGCTGAGCGCACCGGCCGGCTTGCCGTCCACGATGTTGGTGATGGTCTCCATGGCGGTCCCTATCTGCTCGAGTCGAACACGCATCTGCCCTCGACGTACGTCGCCCGAACCCGGGCTGCGGCAATCTCGTCCGGCGGACCCGCGAACGGATCGCGGTCGAGGACCACGAGGTCCGCGAGCGCGCCCAGCTCGATCCGGCCGGTGTCGTCGGCGTGGTTCACCCAGGCACTCCCCGCGGTGTACGCCTTGAGAGCAGTCCTCAGGTCGAGCGCCTGCTCGGGGAGGAACTGGTCGACGTCCTGCGAATCCCGCCGGTTGACCGCGACGTGGATCGCCGCCAGCGGATCCGGGCTCGATACCGGCCAGTCCGATCCCGCGGCGAGACGTGCACCCGACCTCGCCAGTGCACCGAAGGGGTACTGCCAACCGGTCCGTTCCGGGCCGAGGTACGGCACGGTGAGGTCGACCATCTGCTGGTCGTACATCGCCCACAGCGCCTGCAGGTTCGCGGTCACGTTCAGCTGCGCGAAGCGCGGGAGGTCGGTCGGATGGATCACCTGCAGATGCGCGATGTGGTGCCGGTTGTCGGTGTGGCCGTTCTCTTGCGCGGCTTGTTCGAAGGCGTCGAGCGCTTCGCGGACGGCGCGGTCGCCGATCGCGTGCACGTGGACCTGGAAGCCTTCCGCGTCGAGTCGGGTGATGGTGTTGGGCAGCTCGACCGGGTCGACGAAGGACAGCC
Organism: Kribbella sp. NBC_00709; assembly: GCF_036226565.1. Lineage (GTDB taxonomy): Bacteria > Actinomycetota > Actinomycetes > Propionibacteriales > Kribbellaceae > Kribbella. The sequence goes on along the minus strand of NZ_CP108996.1, from coordinate 3,076,783 downwards.
CGGTGTTCGCAGTACGGCAGCCGCAGCCGTCGAAGTACGGCTCAAGCATCCCGGCGGTGAAGTTTTCCGCGACACCGTCCTGCATGATCTTCACGGTCCCGGCGCGGAACCGCGGATGGTCCGCCGCGTTTCGCCGTACGACCAAGTCCGGGATCTGCTCGGCGCCACGATCGCGTCGCCACCAGAGCGCGCCGTTGACGCGAGCCGTGAGGCGACCCGCGCGGGCGACCTCGAGATAGGCGTCGGTCGCGTCAGGCAGGTTCGCGTAGTCGCCGAGGATCGCGTCCTGCCAGCCGGTGATGCCGAGCGAGTGCAGGTACGCCTGTGCGTCTACGAGCGCCGTCACGAGTTCGGCATGGGTGGTCCGCGGGACGTGCTTGCCGACGAGATCCATCGCGCCCTCGTGCAGGGTGCCGGTCGGTACGCCGTCGGGTCCGCGTTCGATCCGGCCGTCGGGCGGGTCCGGCGTACTCCGGTCGACGCCTGCGCGGGCGAGCGCCGCGGTGTTGACCCAGGCGCCGTGGTGGTCGGCGTTCACGAGGAAGGCGGGACGGTCGCCGGTGACCGCATCGAGGTCGGCCGCGCGCGGTGCGCCGCCCGGGAAGTCGGGTTGATGCCAGCCGCCGCCGAGAATCCACGGCAGGTCCGGGTGCTGTCCGGCGTACCGCTGGATCGTCTCCTGGTACGCCGGAAGGCCGTGCGCCGGCGCGAGGTCGCACCGGCCGCGCTCCAGCCCACCCTGCACCGGATGAACGTGCGCGTCGACGAACCCGGGCAGCAGCAGCCCACCGTCGAGGTCGACGACCTGTGTCCTGGCCGTCCGCTCTCCGTCCGCGACGATCCGGCCGTCGAGGACGCCGACGCTCAGCCCCGGCCGGTACGCCGTCCCGTCGAAGACCGCGCCGTTCACGAACAGGGTGTCCACGAAGCTCCCTCAGCTTTAGGGGACTACGGATTCCGCATTGGAATCGACTCTCGGCCGATGACATCGACAGACTAACGGGTCATCTGGCACGAAATCACTTGCCTGGACGCGCTTTTCCAGGCACCATGGCGGACACCGGCCAGCCTGGAGACGAGGGAAGCCCTATGCCGTCCGAAACGCCCGACTTCGCCCACCTGCAGCAGTCGGCGCGCGACCACCTGTGGATGCACTTCACCCGATTGTCGAGCTACCAGACCGGCGAGGTGCCGGTGATCGTGCGCGGCGACGGGGCGTACATCTACGACGCCCGCGGCAAGCGGTACCTGGACGGCCTCGCGGGCCTGTTCGTCAACCAGCTCGGCCACGGCCGGACGGAGCTCGCCGAGGCGGCTGCCAAGCAGGCGTCGGAGCTGGCGTTCTTCCCGCTCTGGTCGTACGCACATCCCAAGTCGATCGAGCTGGCCGAGCGGGTCGCGTCGTACGCACCCGGCGATCTGAACCGGGTGTTCTTCACCAGCGGCGGCGGCGAAGCGGTCGAGTCGGCGTGGAAGCTGGCCAAGCAGTACTTCAAGCTCACCGGCAAACCGGGCAAGCACAAGGTGATCAGCCGCGCGATCGCGTACCACGGTACGACGCACGGGGCGCTGTCGATCACCGGACTGCCGGAGCTCAAGGAGCCGTTCGAGCCCCTCGTGCCGAGCACCTTCCGGGTGCCCAACACGAACATCTACCGCGCCCCGATCCACGGCGACGACCCGGAGGCCTTCGGCCGCTGGGCCGCCGACCAGATCGCGGTCGCGATCGAGAACGAAGGCGCGTCGACAGTCGCCGCCGTCTTCCTGGAACCGGTGCAGAACGCCGGTGGTTGCTTCCCGCCGCCACCGGGGTACTTCGAACGCGTCCGCGAGATCTGCGACGAGTACGACGTACTTCTCGTCAGCGACGAGGTGATCTGCGCCTTCGGCCGGCTGGGCCACATGTTCGGTGCCGAGCGGTACGGATACCAGCCGGACATCATCACCTGCGCGAAGGGCATCACGTCGGGCTACTCGCCGCTCGGCGCGATGATCGCGACGGACCGGTTGATCGAGCCGTTCCTGCACGGTGACACCACATTCGCCCATGGCTACACCTTCGGTGGCCATCCCGTGTCAGCCGCGGTCGCGCTGACCAACCTGGACATCTTCGAGCGCGAAGGCATCAACGAGCACGTCCGGAGCCGGGAGGGGGATTTCCGGGCGACACTCGAAAAGCTGCTCGACCTGCCCATGGTCGGCGACGTCCGCGGCGCGGGCTTCTTCTACGGAATCGAGCTCGTCAAGGACAAGAGCACCAAGGAAACCTTCAACGACGAGGAATCCGAACGCCTGCTCCGCGGCTTCCTCTCCAAAGCCCTCTTCGACGCCGGCCTCTACTGCCGAGCCGACGACCGCGGCGACCCCGTCATCCAACTCTCCCCACCCCTGATCTGCGACCAGCCCCACTTCGACGAAATAGAATCCATCCTCAGATCAGTCCTGAAGGAAGCCGAAACCCTGCTCTAGACAGGTCCCCGCGCACGCGTTTCGTGGCTAAAGGCAACTAATTTCCCGAGTCGTGGAGATTGGCTGCTCAGATCAGCCCCTTCTCACGACTCGGGATCAGGGTCAGCAGCCAGCCGCCACGACTCGGCGACGAGGCGCGCGACTGGTCAGCAGGTGCGGCCGAGGAAGGCGGCTAGTTGGTCGGCGGGGGACGCGGGCGGAGAAGGCTTGGTGGCGGGGCCGAAGATGGCTCGGCCTTCGGGGCCTCGGTCGGTGTCGAGGATGTCGAGGTGGGCTTGGGCGAGGAGTTCAGTGGCCAGGTCGGAGTCCAGATCGGTGGGTTGCCCGATGGCTCGGGCGAGGTCCCAGCCGTGGGTGAATTGGTCTCTGGTGACCATGTTCATCAGGTCCGTTCCGGAGAACCTGCCGAAGGGGAGTTCGATCGTCTTCTCCAGGACGCCGGCGGATCCGAAGGCGGCCAGCGCGACCCTGCGGCTGTCGTCGTAGCTGGCGAGGAGGTCGCCGGCCGCATAGTCCTTGTCGGCGCTCTCAGTCCCAAGCACCATGGCGGCTCCCCACCGACCCGACCCGACGAAATGGTTGATCAGAGCCCGGACATCCCACGACACACACGGCGTCGCCGCATCCAACTGGCTCGGCCGCACCTCGGCCAGCACAGTCCGCGTACTGGCGAACGCCCGACGCAACTGCTGGGTCACCACGGATTCACTCT